>PMDX01000171.1:0-729 GCA_003154635.1 Actinomycetota bacterium
AGTCGAATGAAATATGGGATTGTAGATAGAGCCTTATCGCACTCGAAGCCACTCAGAATCGGGCTCTTTATCCTCGCCGCGGTCCCTACGCCTTCTACGATCCCAACGTCGTCCATCGAAATGCCCCCCCTTCTTGTCGCGTCACCTGCTATGACGGTCGTTCGGTTCTATCGTTCGAGGTCCAGACCTGCACAATCGGCGCAGTGAGGGGGCTATCAGAGGTTTGGAGATAGGGAAGATCCCCGCATTGTACGGGGCTCAGGTCCAGCGCTCACAGGGCTGTCCTCACTGGACAAGGTGGCCCTGTTCGTCACCGAGAGGGTAGGGACGATGGGGAGGGGAAGCTTCTGCCATGGGGAACACTCTCAAGGCCCTCGAGAAGAGGGTAAAGGCATTGGAGAAAGCGTTGTCACCTGCTCCGGCAAAGAAGGCTCCGGCCAAGAAACCGGCCGCGAAGAAGAAGGCGTAGGGTAGGCTTCTGGGGTGGAAAAAGGGTGCAATTAACCTGGAATGCGGGCACCTGCAACCGCGTCGAAAAGGCCGGAAACGTGGTAGGATGTTGGCATTGGAAGAGGTATACGGGTTATCTCGGATTATGGTAGCATTGGTGGCTGTAAGGTTGCTGCTGAAAGCCCGGCGCATAGTCACCGGGTCGTGACCGTCGGGTCGAGCGGCAAGACGAAAAGGTCGGTGTGATGGCGGAGGAGACAGGCTCATCCGGGCAAGCCC
>PMDX01000171.1:765-2850 GCA_003154635.1 Actinomycetota bacterium
TGGGTTCACTACACTGCACTCAACACCAAGCGGTTTGTCGAGACCGTCGCCCCTTTGATTCAGGATGAAGCCGTCAGCAAGGCCCTCAGCGCCGAAGCGGTGAACAGGCTCTTCAAGCAGTACGACGTCAAGGCCCGGATCGAGCGCGAGCTCAAGAAGGACCTTCCCAAAGTCCTACAGTCGCAGGCAGGCAACGCCGCGAGCGTAGCGGAGAACCTGGCAAAGACCATCGCTGCCGACATCCTCAAGAGTTCGGCGTTCCAGACGGTGTGGAGAGGGATCATCAGCACCGCCCATTCGGAGGCAGTCAAAGGCATCAGGGCGAAGGGGCCGGTCCAGCTCAACAAGCGGGGCGAAGTAACACTCGACATCACCGAGCTCCTCACGGACCTCAAGGACAGGCTGGCTTCCAGCGGGCTGGACTCCCTCAAGAACGGGAAGGTGCCGAGCGGGCTGGGCAAGGTCGTGCTCTATAAGAACAGCCAGCTCGGAAACGTGAAGACAGCGGTCGAAACACTCGACGTCCTGTTCTGGGTGCTTCCGTGGCTCACCGTCCTACTGCTGATACTCGGGACGCTGGCCGCGATCAACAAGGGCGGAGCCGTGATCGGCGTGTCGGTCGGGATCATCATCCTCATGATCGGCCTGGCCTTAGCCCTCAAGGGCGTGCTATACCACTACATCAATCCGATAAATAACGCGACAAACCACACCGCCGCGATAGTGGTAGCCAATCACGTGCAGGGCGCGTTGAACCGGGTGAACGTCGGGATGATCATCCTGAGCGCGATCGCCATCGTCTCCGCGCTCGTAGCCGGTCCGTACATGTGGGCCGCGAGCATGCACGCCTCGATCTCACTGCCCGAGCGCAAGAGGAGGAAGCATCCGGAAGGAGAGCCCTCATTCAGGCCGGGGTTCTTCTCGAGGTTCGCCTGGCCGCTGCGGATAGGCGGCCTGTGCGCCGCTATCCTGTTGATGCTCTACCTTCCCTGGGCGAACGCGGCACAGGTCGTCGTCATCAGCTTGGTCTTCGCGCTCTACCTGGCCGCAATCGAAATCCTCAGGTAACCAGCGAATCAGGAATTAACCGGCGCACATACTGCTACCATCAGGTCGTGCCAATTGGCTCAACTATATCGCAGTTGGTAAGCGGCTCGATCGCCGGTGGCATAAATGCTCCACCAGTATATTCCGCGGGCTGATGGCCGGGCAGTGACAGCACGTGAGAGAGAATCATATGCCCGTCTCAACCTTGATTCTGCCGTTCTTCACCGCTTTCACCAACTCCTGATGGATGCGCCTTACGGCCGTGCCGATGGTCCGTCATGCCACCCGTCACCATGGTCTGGTCTGAGCCTGGTCTGAGCCATCATTTCCCCATTTCCGCGCCCTACTCTGCGAACACTAGCATGAAAAGTATTTGTTGAGGGACAGCCTAGGATCCATCGAACCCCCACAGCACGTTGGGTAATGACAGCTTCAGTGCAAAGAGGCGGTCTGTCACATTGTGGAAAGCTATCAGAAATGATTCGGTTTACAACTTGTATACAAACTGCCGCTAATCAACAAACTGAACCACCCTTAACAACGACGTTCAATCTCTCGAGAATCCCTTAATAAAGGAATATTTCGCTGGCGGAGGGAGAGGGATTCGAACCCCCGGAGCCTTGCGGCTCAACGGTTTTCAAGACCGTTGATGTTNNGACATCCTGCATGTTGGCAAAATGGTGGCAAAACTGGGGTCGCTGCATGGAGTCCGGACGCAGAAGTCGAGGGTTTGAGCGGGTGAAGCGGCTCGTTCTGTCTGCACACATTTTCAATAGCTGTATATGTCAATAAAAATGCTCCCTAGAGCGGACCGTTCACGTAATTCTCGGCGTACTCATTCTGCATCGGTGCGGCTGGTCAGCCCACCGCCTTGTCGGACTCTATCCTGCCATCACGTATCGAGACTATGCGCCGGGTGCTCTCGGCCACCATCGCGTCATGCGTCACTATGGCGAAGGTCTGTTCGAACTCGCGGTTGAGGTCGCTCACCAGCTCCATGAACCTGACTGTGTTCGCGGTGTCGAGCTCGCCGGTGGG
>PMDX01000069.1:0-137 GCA_003154635.1 Actinomycetota bacterium
TGCCCCTACTGTGACGTTGTGATCGAAGTAAGGGAAGAGTCAGTCATCTGCATGCCGTGCAAGACCGTCATCAGCGAATGCGTCCATTGTGGCGAGCCGATAAGAGAAGGCGTTGATACGTGCCCGCACTGCGGCGA
>PMDX01000069.1:175-14232 GCA_003154635.1 Actinomycetota bacterium
ACGATGTTCTTCACGTTCTGGGGTCTCGGCGTAATAAAGAAAGAGCGGGTGGAGCGCGGGGAAAAGGGCTTCATGCAGTGGATGATGGGGCTCATGAAACGCGGCAGCGCCAAGCGCCTCAAGATGTCCCAGATGAACATGATGGGCGCGGGGACCGGGATGATGAAGTCCCTGATGAAAACATACAAGATGCCCTCTCTCCCCGAGATGATCTCCCTGGCCAAAGAGCAGGGCGTGCGCTTCGTCGCCTGCACGACATCCATGGCGCTGATGGGCCTGGCCGAGGATGATTTCATCGACGAGGTCGAGGAAGTGGCGGGCGCGGCAACCTACCTCGGGATCGCCTCCGAGGGCAAGGTCAACCTGTTCATCTGATCAAGCCAGGCTCGAATCCTGTCCCGCCATCTTGAAAAAGTGGGGTCAGACCCCGCGTTGACATAGGAGGTGTGACGATGGAAGCCGACAAGAAGGTCGATTGCGTGGGGCTCTACTGCCCGATGCCCATAGTCAAGACCGCACAGGCAATAAAAGAGATGTTGCCGGGCCAGGTGCTCGAGGTTATCGCCGACGACAAGGGGATCAAGAGCGATATGCCCGCCTGGTGCGACAAGACCGGTAACGAGTGCCTCAGCATGGAAGACGCGGGCGACGAGGTCAAGGTCTACGTCCGCAAATCCCAATGAAATCCGTATAACCGAACGGGGTGATGAATTTGGCAGACGATACCACGCAGAATAATCTCCACATGGCTTACGAGGGTGAGGCCAAAGCAAGCGTCAGGCTGAAGGTATTCGCCGTGAAAGCAGATCAGGAAGAGTACGCGGAGGTGGCCGCGTTGTTCCGCGCGGTGGCCGAATCAGAGGCGATCCACGCCCGCAACAACCTGCGCATGCTCGGCGAGATAAAAGACACCGAGACCAACCTCTCCGACTCCTTCGCGCAAGAGACCAAGATCGCGCAGGTCCACTACAGTGATTTCATCGGACAGGCGGAAAGCGACGGCAATGAGAACGCCGCGAAGATGTTCACCTGGGCGCGCGATGTCGAAAACGTCCATGCCAAGCTGTATGGAAGGGCGCTCGAGCACATGCTCGCCGAGGAGGACACTACTTATTACGTCTGCGATACCTGCGGGTACGTGGCCGACGGGAGCATACCGGAAATATGCCCGGTTTGCGGCAGCCCCGCGAAGGTATTTTTCGAAGTCAAGTGAAAATATATTCGTAGTGTATTAGATCACGTTGATCCGAAAGGGCATTCTCCCTATGGTCGGCAAGATACTCAATTCCCGGTACGAGCTTGAACAACTGATAGGAACCGGCGGCATGGCCGACGTCTACAGGGCGCGCGACAACCTCCTGGGACGTACCGTGGCGGTCAAGATCCTCCATCCCCAGTACGCGAAGGACGAGGTCTTCATTGCCAGGTTCCGCCAGGAGGCCCAGGCGGCCGCCAACCTGAACCAGCCCAACATCGTCAATGTCTACGACTGGGGAATAGAGAACAGCATCTACTATCTCGTCATGGAGTACGTCGAGGGCCGTGACCTCAAGGACATCATCCAGCAGGGAGGGCCCCTCCTGCCCGAGAGGGCGGTCGAGATAGCCATGTCGATATGCCTGGCGCTGGAGGCCGCGCACGCGTACGGCATAGTGCACCGGGATATAAAGCCGCATAACGTCATCGTGACGTACGATAACCAGATCAAGGTAATGGACTTCGGCATCGCGCGTGTTGCCGGCGGGTCGGCGATGACGCAGACCGGCACGATCATGGGGACGGCCCAGTATATCAGCCCCGAGCAGGCGCAGGGGCGGCCGGCCGACCCTCGCTCCGACCTTTACTCGCTAGGGGTCGTCATCTACGAAATGCTGACTGGAAAAGTGCCGTTCGACGGGGAGAACCCGGTTTCGATAGCGTACAAGCACGTGCGCGAGGACCCTCTCCCACCTTCCATGATCAACCCTGACATATCACCGGGGCTCGAGGCTGTGGTTATGAAAGCCCTCGCGAAGAACCCCGAAAACCGGTATCAGACCGCGATGGAGATGTACTCGGACCTGGAGCGGTGCCTCGAAGGCGCACCTGTGTACGCCACACCCGTGCTGCCCAGGGACGAAGCGGCGGTCGGCGCCACCCGCGCATTCCCGGCGGTCGCTGCTCGGCCGAAGCGCTCGCTACTGTGGCTCTGGATAACCCTCATCGCACTGGTGGTACTTGCGGGCATCGGCATCGGCATCTGGGCGCTCGTACACGGCTCCGGGGGGGTCCAGGTTCCAGACGTCACCGGCAAGACAGTGGCCCAGGCGACGCAAACGCTCACCCCACTCGGCCTCAAGCTGTCAGTCACCAAGCAAGTCATCGACGCATCGAAGCCAAAAGGCACGATCGTCAGCCAGAACCCTGGCGCGGGAGAGAAGCTAGAAAAGGATGGAACCGTCGAGGTCACGGTCAGCCAGGGCACGCAGACAGTGTCGGTCCCGAATGTCGTCGGGTTGACCCAGGACCAGGCCGCGGCCGCTCTAACGGCCGTCGGGCTCAAACAGGGAGACACCACCCAGGCGTACAGTTCCGTGGTCGAGTCCGGCAAGGTCGTCTCGCAGTCCCCGAACGGAGGCCAGCAGGCCTCGAAGGGCAGCCAGGTGAGCCTCGTCGTCAGCAAGGGCTCCCAGATGATATCGGTACCTAACGTCAATGGCATGGCCCAGGATGCCGCAACACAAAGCCTGACGTCGGCCGGCTTCAAGGCGGACGTGCAGACGCAGAACACGTCTGATACCACCCAGGTCGGGCGCGTGCTGAACCAGTCACCGGCAGCCGGCGAGATGATTGCGAAGGGCGCTACCGTGACGATAGTGGTCGGTAAGGCCCCGGCCACCGTCAACGTGGCAAACGTCGTCGGCCAGACAAAGGCAAGCGCGACCAGCACCCTGCAGTCACAGGGTTTCACAGTCAACGTCACAGACGGAGACTCGACGTCCGCGGCGGCTAAGGTGGGCACGGTTCAGAGCCAGGACCCTGCGCCCGGTAACCCCGCGACGGTGGGAAGCACGGTTACGATTACGGTCTATATCCAAAGCCCTTAGGATGCGACCCGCGCGGGTTGACCGGCAAAAGCCGCGACCGTAGGAGCCAAAGGTAGTGAGGGCGCTTATGGCCTCAAACCGCGGCATGGAATAATCACGAGGAGGAACATCGATGGCTATGAAACGGGCGATAATGCTGGCAAACCTCCTGGAAGAGGGAAAAGAGGTCGACGTCCCCGACGCCTTCGTTTTGCAGAACGGAAAGCTTTTGAAGGTCAACATGGGGGCGGCCGGCGGGCAGGTGCTCTGCAAAGCCGGCGCGATGATAGCCTACCAGGGGCAGATGTCGTTTGCCCGAAAGGGCGGTGGCGCCGCCAAGTGGATCAAAAAGCAGGTCTCCGGAGAAGAATTCACTCTCATGGAGGTCACAGGCCAGGGAGATCTTTTCCTCGCGGATGCGGCCAACGACATAATACTGCTGTATCTCAACAACGAAGCGATCGGGGTAGAGTCTCTCAATCTACTCGCTTTCACCCCGAGCCTGGAGTGGGATATAAAGATGATCAAGGGCGCCGCGGGTATGATGTCGGGCGGAATGTGGAACGTCGAGCTCAAGGGCACGGGGTACATGGCACTCATCAGCAAGGGAGAGCCGATGGTCCTTGCCGTAACGCCAGATAGCCCGACTTACACCGACCCCAATGCGACCGTAGCCTGGTCGTACGGTCTCGAGCCCTCCGTTCACACGGACGCCAACCTGTCGAGCCTGAAAGGCATTTTCGGGTCGATGACGAGCGGAGAGACTTTCCAGCTCGCTTTCCAGGGACAGGGCTACGTCATTATCCAGCCGAGCGAGGTCGCACCCACTACCAGCTTCGCCGGTCAAAAAGGTGGTGGTGGTGGCGCCGGCGGCATCCTCGGCGGCATCCTCGGCCAGTAAATCCCAAGATCTCGGGTATAAAGCCGGGTCTCCAGAGGCCCGGCTTTTTTCTTATCCCACCCCTTGAGCCAGGTCTCTCCAGGCCCTGGTCTTATCACTTCCACGTGAGCAGGGAAGTGATTATTGGGTGGTTGTGATGGGTCAAGGCGTCTTCTCGAGAGGGTTTGGTATACTACCTTTAGCGCCTGAAAAGAGTCCTTCGCCACCATTTCAGTGAGGCCTTTTTGGACTCTGGAAATCATTTGAAATTTACAGAAAGTTGTGTATACAATTCTATGGCTTAAATCGGATGTGAATGCGGTGCGCCCTTTCAGGGTGCGCCGATTCATATCAGGAACCAAACATTGGAGTGGAAGATGAGCATCGAAGAGGGAACTTTCGTGCAGAAATATGACCTTCTGGGTTGTATTCAGTGCGGCAGGTGCACCGGTGGTTGCCCTGTGACCGTGCGCACGCCGCTCAATGTCCGCCGGTTCGTCTACGACACGGTGGACGACGATGTCCTGGAGGAACTCTCCGAGAAGCCGGAGATCTGGGACTGCACAACGTGCAACACCTGCGCCATCCGCTGCCCCAAGGGTCTGGAGCCGTTCGAGGTGCTCCTCGGACTGCGCGCCATGCGGGCCGAGGAAGGCAACATAGAGCCGACCGCCATCACCGCCCTGGAGAGCATGTTCAACAACGGCAATCCCTGGGGCAAGCCCGCTGCAAAGCGCATGGACTGGGCGGAAGGCCTGGACGGCGTCCGCATCCTCGAGGAGGGCGAAAAAGCCGACGTGCTGCTCCACATCTGCTGCACGGCCGCCTACGACCCCAAGATCCAGCCGTTCGTCGGCAAGCTGATCACTATACTCAACGCGGCCGGTGTCGATTTCGGCCTCATCGGCGAAGAGGAAAAGCACTGCGGGTCCGAGGCAAGGCGCCTGGGCGAGGAAGGCCTCTTCGAGTACTTCGACGAGGAGAACACGGAGCTCTTCGGACGTTACGACGTCCAGCGCCTCGTAACACTCTCCCCCCACTGCTTCAACTCCTTCAAGAACGAGTACACCAACCTTTCGATCCCCGTCCTCCACTACACCCAGCTCATCGCCGAGCTGATCGAGGACGGCAAGCTTGAGCTCTCCAAGGAGGTCGCGACGAAGGTCGTCTTCCACGACCCGTGCTATCTGGGGAAGAAAAACCTCGTTTTCGACGAGCCGCGGTACATCCTGAGCAAGATCCCGGGCGTCGAGACGACGGAGTTCTTCCGCTCGAAGGAGCGCAGCCTCTGCTGCGAGGGCGGCGGCGGCAAGATGTGGGTGGAGTCGGAGTCCAAGGCCCCGCGCCTCGCGGAGACCAGGGTGGCCGACGCGCACGACCTGGGCGCACAGACCATAGCGGTCGCGTGCCCGTTCTGCTGGCTGACCATCGAGGACGCCATCAAGGCCAAGGGCTACGAAGAAGAGATGCAGGTAAAAGATATTCTGGAACTCCTGGGCGAGGCACTGTAAGCCCGGGACGTGAAGACTTGTACAGGTGCAGCAAGAGAAAAGTGAGGTGAACCGGGTATGAACATTGTGGTCTGCGTAAAGCAGGTGCCGGACACTTCCGATCCCGACACTGAGGTCCACATCGACGGGACCGGTCGGGGCGTTGATCAGAGCAAGTTCAGTTTCGTGATCAACGACGCGGATAACTACGCGGTGGAAGAGGCTATCCTGCTCAAGGAGAAGCACGGGGGAGAGGTCACCGTCGTAAACATCGGATCGGAAGCGGCGAACCAGGTAATCAGAATGGCTCTCGCCAAGGGCGGCGATGGCGCGATCAGACTGGACGACGAGAAATTTGCCGGCTCAGACCCTGTGGCCCTTGCCCGCATTCTGCAGGCGGGTATCAAGGACCTTTCCTGCGACATCGTGATGACCGGATGCCTGGCATCCGATGATGGTTACGGCGCAGTCGGTGTGGCGCTTGCCAGCCTCATGGGCTTGCCTCATGCGGCGTACGTCAAGACTGTCGAGGTCCTCAGCGACAACAAGCTTAAGATAGGACGCGAGCTGGAGGGCGGCCTGCTCGAGATGGACGAGATCGTCACACCTTGCGTGCTCACCATCCAGACCGGCGGCAATGAGCCCCGTTATGCCTCGTTCAAGGGCATACGCGAGGCTTCCAAGAAGGAGATCAAGGTCATGGACCTACCAGCGACTGGCCTCTCGGAGGACCAGGTCGGCGAGGCCGGCTCTGTCGCGGTCATGGTCCAGTACTCGGTTCCCGAGGTCGGAGATCTCGCCGAGATCCTCGAGGGCGACCCTGGCGAGACCGCGGGCAAGCTCGCCGGCATACTGAAGGATAAGGGGCTGGTATAAATGCATGAGATATTCGTACTGGCAGAGCACCGACAGGGCGAGCTGCGTGACGTCACCCTGGAGATGCTGACTCTTGCCAGCCAGCTCGACAGCAAGGTCACGGCAGTCCTGCTTGGCAGCGGGATGGACGCTTTCGCGAGCAAGCTCGCTTCCTTCGCGGACAGGGTCCTCGTAGTGGACGACCCGATGTTCGCGAACTGGAACGCAATCAACGCCCAGGCTGCGCTGGTTGCGCTCATCAATAAGGACAAGCCACACATGGTGATAGTCCCGAACACCGGCCAGGGCGCCGACGTACTGGCGTCGCTTGCTCTCGAACTGGGGGCATCATTCACCTCTGACATCATCGGCCTTGCCCTCGAGGGCGACAAGCCGGTCGCGACCCGAGCGTACTACGGCGGCAAGATCAACGGCCGCATCGAGTTCAAGGACGCCGAGCTGTACATGGTCGGGCTCCGCGAGGGCGCGATCCCAGCCGCGGAAGGTAGCAAGTCCGGCGCGATCGAGAAAGTGGACAACCCGGTTGCGGCGGATGCGACCGACCGCAAGTTCCTCGATTACGAGCAGCCCGCAATCGGCGACGTGGACATCACACAGTCCACCCTGCTGGTTTCTGTCGGCCGCGGTCTCCGCGAGGACAAGAACATGCCAATGGTCGAGGAACTCGCCGGACTCATGGGAGCCGACGTATCCGGCAGCCGTGCGGTAGTGGACGCCGGCTGGCTTCCTGCCGACAGGCAGGTCGGCATCTCGGGCAAGACCGTAAAGCCCAAGCTCTACCTGGCCCTCGGCATCAGCGGCGCGTTCCAACACGTGACCGGGATGAAGGGCGCAGACCTGGTCGTCGCGATCAACAAGGACCCGGACGCCCCGATTTTTCAGTACGCGGACTACGGAATCGTTGATGACTTGCTCAAGGTGGTTCCGGCCCTTATCGACAAGCTAAAGGAGATGAAGGGGTAGGCCGCCAAGGAGGCCCTGTTAGGATGGAAGAAAACCTGAACTATAAACCCAAGATCGGGGTATACGTCTGCCATTGCGGAATCAACATCGGCTCCGTCGTAGACGTCCCCGCCGTGGTCGAATTCGCCTCCAAGCTTCCGGGGGTCGCGGTCTCGCGCGAGTACACGTACATGTGCTCCGACCCCGGCCAGAACCTGATCAAGGAGGACATCAAGAACGAGAACCTCAACCGCGTGATCGTGGCTTCCTGCTCGCCGCGCATGCATGAGCCTACGTTCCGTAAGACCCTCAAGGAGGCGGGCCTCAACCCATACTTCCTCGAGATGGCGAACATCCGTGAGCAGGTCTCCTGGGTACACCCGGACAGGGACGAGGCGACGGCAAAAGCCAGCAAGCTTATCGAGGCCGCCGTAGCCAAGGCTCTCCTGCTCGAGGCACTCGAGGAGAAAGAGGTCGATGTCATCCCGTCGTGCCTCGTCATCGGGGCCGGCATCGCGGGCATCCAGGCCTCGCTTGACATCGCCGACGCGGGCTTCAAGGTGTACCTGGTGGAGAAGACGCCGTCGGTCGGAGGGCACATGGCCCAGCTCGACAAGACGTTCCCGACCCTCGACTGCTCGGCGTGCATCCTGACTCCCAAGATGGTGGACGTCGCCAACCACCCGAACATCGAGCTGATGACCTACTCGCAGCTCGAGGAGATCTCGGGCTACGTGGGCAACTTCAAGGCCAAGATACGCAAGAAGGCCCGCTACGTGGACTTTCATAAGTGCACGGGATGCGGCGTCTGCGCCGAGAACTGCCGGCTGGCCGGCCGCGTCCCAAACGAGTTCGACGAGCTCATCGGCATGCGAGGGGCCATTTACCTGCCGTTCCCGCAGGCGGTCCCGGCCAAGTACACTATCGACCCTAAGCGCTGCCTTCAGCTCTCCAAGGGCAAGTGCGGCAAGGAAGGCCCGGCCTGCGTGGCCGTGTGCGGCCCGGGAGCCGTCAACTTCGAGCAGGAAGACGAGATGGTCGAGATAGAGATCGGCACCGTCATCGTGGCTTCCGGCTACGACGTGTTCCCAATGGAGAAGAAACCCGAGTACGGTTGGAAAGAGAACGAAAACGTTTTGACCGGCCTCGAGTTCGAGCGCCTGGTGTCGGCTTCCGGGCCCACCGG
This sequence comes from Actinomycetota bacterium, assembly GCA_003154635.1. Lineage (GTDB taxonomy): Bacteria > Actinomycetota > Geothermincolia > Fen-727 > Anoxymicrobiaceae > FEN-727. The sequence continues at coordinate 8,615 of PMDX01000069.1, forward strand.
GGGCAAGCCGATCCTCGGCCGCGACAAGAAGGGCGAGGGGGGCTACGAGCCCAAGAAGGTGGCTTTCATCCACTGCGTGGGCTCCCGCGACAAGTCGGTCGGCAACGAGTACTGCTCGCGCGTATGCTGCATGTACCTTGCCAAGCAGGCCCACCTCATCCGTGACAAGCTGCCCGACGCCGAGATCAACGTCTTCTACATGGACGTGCGGGCGTTCGGCAAGGGCTTCGAGGAGTTCTACGACCGGGTGCGCCGCGAGGGCGTTCGTTACGTGCGCGGCAACCCCAGCGAGATCTATAAGAAGAGCGGAGAAGAAGGTGACCACACGATGGTCATCAAGGTAGAGGACACCCTCACCAGCACTCCCCTGGAGTACGAGGCTGACCTTGTCGTCCTCGGCGTCGGTCTTGAGCCGCGCAAGGACATCCGCGAGATAATAGACCTGTTCAAGCTTTCGCAGTCCACGGACGGCTTCTTTCTCGAGGCTCACCCGAAGCTGCGCCCGGTGGACACCGCCTCCGATGGCGTGTTCCTCGCCGGCTGCTGCCAGGGCCCCAAGGACATCCCCGACACCGTTGCCCAGGCCAAGGGCGCCGCGTCCAGCGCGCTCATCCTCATGGCTTACGGCAAGGTCAAGGTCGAGGCGCAGGTATCGGTCGTGTCGCCTGACGAGTGCAGGGGATGCGGCTTCTGCGTGGAGGTCTGCCCGTTCGGCGCGATCGAGCTGGTGGATGAGAACCGCATGGGCAACATCGTCAAGGTCGCGTTCGTCAACGAGGCTCTCTGCAAAGGCTGCGGAAGCTGCGCGGCGGCGTGCCTGTCGGGGGCTATCCAGCCGAGATCCTTCAAGGATGAACAGATATTGCCACAGATCGCTGTACTGGGAGTGAGGCCGTAATGAGTGAAGAATTCGAGCCCAACATAGTCGCGTTCCTGTGCAACTGGTGTTCATACGCTGGAGCCGACCTGGCCGGGACCTCGAGAACTCAGTACCTGCCCAACATCAAGATAATCAGGGTGATGTGCTCGGGACGCGTTAACCCGCTGTTCCTGCTCAACGCCCTGCAGCAGGGTGCTGACGGCGTTCTCATCTCGGGTTGCCACCCGGGAGACTGCCACTATCTCGAGGGCAACTTCTACGCCAGGCGACGCTTCATGCTGATGCACAAGTTGCTGGAACACGTCGGGGTAGACCCGGGACGCGTTAACATGAGCTGGGTCTCAGCTTCCGAGGGCGTCAAGTTCAAGGACGTCATCGAAGAGGTCGTTACCAGCGTCAAGGAAGCGGGCCCCATGGATCAATTCAGACGGAGGCAACTAAATTGGTAGATTTGAAGGAACTACAGGACAAGGCCAAGGAGGTCATCAGCCGTGATGACGTGAGGCGCCTCATCGGGTGGCAGCGTGGCACCTATGGCTTCGAGTCCGCGCCAATCGTCGTTACCGATGCCTCCGACGCCGACAAGCTGATCTTCGATCCGACCTGCGTGCAGAACCCGGCCTCATTTATAACGCTCGAGGAAAAGCGGCCGGTGCCGCGCGGGCAGGAGCCGGATACGCGCAAGGTCGCGGTCATGGTCAAGGGTTGCGACTCCCGCGCGATAGTGCAACAGCTCGTCGAGAAAGCTTACCCTCGCGAGAACGTGATCGTCATGGGCATGCCGTGCCGCGGCGTTATCGACCGCCGCAAGGCCGCCGCCCTGTTCGGTGACGTGACGCCTGACGAGGTCAAGCTCGACGGCGACAAGGTCGTGGTCAGCCTCAATAGCGAGACGAAAGAGCTCGCCCGCGGCGACATTCTGGCCGACAAGTGCATGCGCTGCCGCTACCCGAACCCGCTCGTGAGCGACGAGCTCATGACCGAGGAGGTAGAGAAGTGGGGGGCGGATGAGTTCGCCGACGTGGATGAGTTCGAGAAGATGAGCCCGGCGGACAAGTGGAAGTTCTGGGAGGAGCAGTTCTCCAAGTGCATCCGTTGCTACTCGTGCCGGAACGTCTGCCCCATGTGCTACTGCGTGGAGTGCGTCGTCGCGAAGCTCAAGCCGCAGTGGACCCGACGCTCCACCGACATCAGCGAGAACGCCGCCTACCACGTGCAGCGGGCGTGGCACCTTTCGGGTCGCTGCATCGAGTGCATGGAGTGCCAGCGCGTCTGCCCGGTTGATATCCCGATAATGACGCTCAACCGCAAGATGACGCGCGATGTGAAAGAAATGTTCGACTACGAGCCGGGGGTGGACGTCGAAGCCGAGCCGCTGCTCGCCTGCTACAATCCGCAGGACCCCGAAGACTACATAATGTAGGTGGAGGCTATGGGAGATTACAAGTTCGCAAAAGACAAGCTTGCAGAGGTCCTTTCCAGCCTCGGTGATTACCAGGTGTTCGCGCCGACCCCGGCCGGCGACGTGGTCAGGTTCCTCGAGGTCAAAGACCCCGCGGCCGTCACCCTTGAGTCTGCGAATTCGACGGTCCCGCCCAAGGAGCTCATGTTCCCCGAGACAGAGACCCTCTTCAAGTACCGCCTAGGCGACACCGGACTGGACCCCTCGGTGCCCGACGCGAGCGCCAGGAGGCTCGTCTTCGGGATAAGGCCTTGCGACGCTATGGCATACACCATAGTGGACAACCTCTTCAGCTGGGATTTCACTGACCCGTACTACCTGAACCGCCGCGAGAACACGACGCTCGTCGGGTTTGCCTGCGGCGATCCGTGCGCGAACTGCTTCTGCCCTTCAATGGGTGGGGCTCCCGCCTCGGAGAAGGGGCTGGACGCGCTCATGTTCGACCTCGGCGACACCTTCTACGTCAAGACCCTCACCGACAAGGGCGACGCGTTCGCCAAGGCGGCGGGGCTAGATGCCGCGGGCGACGCCGAGTCCAAGGCTGCGGAGAAGCAGGCAGAAGAGGCGCTTGGCAAGGTCAAGCGCTCGATCGACACCGCGGGCATACCGGAGAAGCTTCCCTCGCTCTACGACCACCCGTTCTGGGAGCAGTTCTCGGACAGGTGCCTGAGCTGCGGGATATGCACTTTCCTGTGCCCGACCTGCCACTGCTTCGACATCCAGGATGAGGCCGAGGCGTTCAACGCCAGGCGCGCCCGGATGTGGGACACGTGCATGTTCGCAGAGTACACGGTGCACACCTCGGGCCACAACCCGAGGCCGACGCGGAAAGAGCGCACGCGCAACCGCATCAGCCACAAGTACTCGTACTTCCCGGAGAAATTCGACGTAATAGCGTGCGTTGGCTGCGGGCGCTGCATCAACAACTGCCCGGTCAACATCGACCTCCTCGACATCCTCGAGAAGTCGAAGCAGGCTGAAGGCAAGGAGGCAAAGACGGCATGATGGACGAAAGCAACCCCTATCTTCCATACATCGTCAAGGTCGAGGACGCCTGGTACGAGACCCCTGTCGGTGACAGGGCGGTCAAGACCTTCAAGGTGACCTTCGAGGACGAAAAGGTATGGGATACCTGGAGCCACAGGCCTGGCAACTGCGCAATGGTGGGGCGCCTCGGTATAGGCGAGTCCATGTTCTGTATTTCGTCTTCGCCGACCGAGGAAGGCTACCTGCGCTTCTCTATCATGCAGGCGGGCAAGGTGACGAGCGCAATCCACGAGGTCGACGCGGGGGATACCCTGACCGTCCGGGGGCCGCTCGGCAACTCGTTCCCCATGGAAGAGTGGGAAGGAAAAAACATAGTATCGATCGGCGGCGGCATAGGACAGGCCCCGCTTCGCCCGGTTATAAACTACGTCCGGGCGAACAAGGACAAGTACGGCGATCTCAAGGTCCTGTACGGCGCGAGGACGTCAGACCTCCACTGCTTCAAGACTGAGTTCGACGAGTACTCCGGCGAAGGCACCGCCTGCCACCTGGCAATCGACGTCGAGGAAGAGGGCTGGCCTCACTTCGTGGGCTTCGTCCCCGACCTGTTGATGGAGGTAGCCCCCTCGCCCGAGAACACGATCGCCGTGACGTGCGGGCCGCCAATCCTGATCAAGTTCGTGACTCAGAACCTCGAGAAGCTCGGCTTTACGCCGGACCAGATCTACACCACTCTCGAGGAGCGCATGAAGTGCGGTATCGGCAAATGCGGCCGCTGCAACGTCGGCTCCATGTACGTCTGCAAAGACGGACCTGTGTTCAGCTACGAAACGCTGAAGAAGATACCCGAGGCATTTGCCTGATCCAGTTTGATCCAAGACTTAAAAAAGGCGGGCTTCCAGGCCCGCCTTTTTCTTTGGGTCAGGACACGTCAACCCCGCCCGTTGTCGAGGGACAAAACTACTGGGTAGCGTCGGGAAGCGGGACTTCCGACGCCGGTTGGGCATCCAGCACTATGAGGTCGGCGGTTTCCAGCGTTTCGGCGGCCGATGCCTGCGGATCTGCCTTCCTGCCGGAGAAGAACATTATCGATTTGATCTTGCGGGTCACGACGTTGTTGATACCACGTGCTTCGAGCTCGGCCAGGAACTCCTGCTCCTTGTAAATCGGCCGGGAGAAGAGGCCGAACCATGATCCCATACGTCCCAGCAGCAGGTCCGTCAGGAACCGCTCTCCCCGGATGTAGACGGAGCCTGCCATCTTTCCATTGGGTTTGAGCACCCTGGCAAGCTCGTCGAGAGCACGGGCCGGCTCCGGAAACGAGCCGAAACCGTTCATCGTCAGGATACCGCTGAAGGAGCTGTCGGCAAACGGCAGGCTCCTGACGTCGGTCCGCACGAGCATCACGTTTCCGAAATCCTCAGCCAGCACCTTTTCGAAAGCCTCCTCGAGCATCTTTCGGTTGTAGTCCGCAGCGATAAAATCGAGGTTCGGCTGTAGGCTGTACTCCCCCGCCGTAAAAACACCCGTGCCCACCGGAATATCGAGAAAGTATCCGGGCTCGCAATCGGAGGCAACGCTGTCGAGCAGCTCGAAGAGGAGCGGGATGAACTTCGAAGTCCCCCACATCAACCACGACATGAAACGGTCAAATGCGGTGGCGCCGGTCACGTTCTTCTCGTACATGCGCCCGGCAATGCGCTCGAAAGCCTTGTTGACGCGCTTCTGGCGACCTTCGGGCTCCCCGTGGACGAGGTCGGCGATCTGGTCCTTGACGCGGTATGTGTGAAGAACGCGTCCATCGCAGCAATAAGAGTACACGCGCGGTCGGTATCGCATCTCGCTTCCGCAGGCTGGGCAGCGCAAGAGCTGCGCCAGGCCTTCATGGTTCAACGCGTGCACCTCCCCTGCTGCTCCCAACGGGCTGGCGATCTACGTCGGGCTCCTCCGGAAGGTCGTCCCCGGACATCGCTTCCGGCTCGGACGGCTCTTGTGGCTTCATCGCGATACTCAACAGTGCCTCGAGCTTGCGCGTGCGATTGTACTGGTAGAAGAGTGCCACGCTCCAGAACAAGCCTATGGCAGAAAGGATGAGCGCCGGCCAGTCGTTCCTTACGAAAACCATGGCAAACAGCGCTATGGCCAGGCCAAGAATGCCGATTCCGCCACCCAGGCAAAGATATTTGCGGATGCGTACTTTCCGGAGATCCTCAGACAATTCTTTTTCAGTGAACGGCATCTGACCTTCACATCCATCTCGCCCTGTAAGTAATAATACCCGCAACCGGC
>PMDX01000166.1:0-5630 GCA_003154635.1 Actinomycetota bacterium
ACTTCAACTACAAGGGGGTCTGGACCGGTGGTCATGACGTCATGGGAGCGCTTTCTCCGCAGCCCAGGTTCTACTTCGCCGAGGGGTCGTGCCGCCCCGGCTTCGATGCATACCTGTGCATCCAGAACCCCCAGGCGTACGATGCGGCGATCAGGATAACTTACATGAGGGGCGATGGAACGACCCGGGAGCAGTCGCTGACGGTGGGCGAGAAATCCCGGTCCACCGTTCGCGTCAAGGACGTCCTGGGCGAGGGCGACTCAGCGGCGTTCGACTTCTCCTGCAAGGTCGAGACCACGANNGGCCACGACGTGATGGGCGCGCTCGACCCGTCGGGCTCGTGGTACTTCGCTGAGGGTACCTGCAGGCCGAATTTCGAGCCGTACCTGTGCATACAGAACCCGGGCTCGGCGGCCTCGTCCGTGAAGATCACCTACATGAAAGGTGATGGCAAGACCGTGGTCCAGACGCTCACTGTCGGCAAAAGGTCGCGGTCGACCGTGAGGGTCAAGGGAGTGCTTGGCGAGGGCGACACGCCCGCATACGATTTCTCCTGCAAGGTCGAGACCACGAACGGCCAGAACATAATCGTCGAGCGCCCGATGTACTTCAACTACAGCGGCAACTGGACAGGCGGCCACGACGTGATGGGCGCGCTCGCACCATCTGGGAGCTTCTACTTCGCCGAAGGCACGTGCCGGCCGAATTTCGAATCTTACCTGTGTTTGCAGAACCCGGGCAGCTCGCTTGCCGCGGTCAGGATCACCTACATGAAAGCCAGCGGCGCCAACCAGGTACAGAACCTGGACGTGCCCGGGAAATCGCGCAGAACCATACGGGTTAAAGACGTGATGGGGCAGGGCAACGACTCGTCCTTCGACTTCTCGTGCAGGGTCGAGACAACCAATAAGACGACGATCATCGCCGAGAGGCCCATGTACTTTGACTACAACGGCTGGACAGGCGGTCACGACGCCATAGGCGTTTACGGTCCATCTCAGACATGGTACTTCGCCGAAGGCTACACCGGTAACTGACACAACCATCACCAACAGATAATAGAATCCAAACCCGCACACCGGTGTGCGGGTTTTTGACCGGCAGGGTTGATATCTATATCATTTCTGGGCATGGATTACCTTTGCTGCCCGCAGTGCCGGTCTTCACTCGACTTACCCGGTAACGGACTGGGTCTGTCATGTTCGTCGTGCGGCTCCGCATTTCCAGCGGAAGGCGGCCTGGTCGATTTCGTGGACGTGCGCTCTCTCGAGGAGTTCGCGCTGTGGCAGCGCGCCGTCTATGATGGCTTGATCACAAGCGCCCGCATACCCGATCACAAGCGCCCGGAAGCCGTCGCGTTGTACCTCGATTACTGTGTCGATGTCGCTGGAAGGTACGGGCCTCTGATGCCTGGTTGGCTCGGTGTCAAGTGCCGGCAGGTTATGGACACCCTCGAACCCCGCCCCGGCGAACTCCTCCTCGATGTGGGCTGCGGCACTGGGACAATGCTTGCCATGATGGAGGCTGTCTACGGGACCCGGGGGGTCGGAGTCGACTTCAGCCGGGGGGCCGTGGAGAGCGCCATCGCCTGCAGGCGTGGCGAGAGCGAGTTTTTCACCGCGGACGCGCTGCAACTGCCGTTCAGGGACGGGAGTTTCGATATTGTGACGGCACTCAGCGTGCTCGAACATGTATCGGATCCAGCACGTATGATCTCGGAGATAGGCAGGGTGCTCAAGCCAGGCGGCAGGATGTTGCTTCATACCGCATCGAAAAAGAACCGCTGGACATGGCACTGGTGGCAGCGGCTGACCTCTTTTGGCCGATACGGGCTCGGGGTCGACGACAGGGTGGGTCACGACCAGGGCAACTTCTTCGAGCAGGAGGGGCTCGAGTCGATGGTCCGCGTGGCCGGGCTCGACCGCGTCAGGACTTACGCTGTACATACCATGTACACCATCATGTTCGATGAGGCGTTCCCCGGGCTCCTGCCGCGTCTGCTGGGAACCCGGCTCCTCGATACTATCAACTCGCTCCTGGACACCGCGGACGCGTTCCCGAGCCGCATGGGCTACGGGAACGAGATCCTGGCAACGGCGTGGAAGGGATGATCTCGATGGCTCTCTCGGTGGAATTCACACGGATAATGTTCGAAAGCTTCAAGAGGTTCGCCCGGGACGCTCTCCACTACGACGAACTGACCTACGACGATCGGCACTTTCTGTGGAAGCGTGTACAGACTGCCTTCTTCATCGCCCTCATGCCTGTTTTCCTGGCCCTTGGCGCATTCGCCAAACGTGGGGCTCGGGGTACGTTTTTTCCTCGAGGTCCTCGTGGAAAGAGCGATATGTTTCAGACTTAAGTCCACTGCGGAGTTCGACGGAAAAAAGTACCCCTCGCCCTGCAATTAAGGACAATAAGAAGGCTTTGTGAGGAGTTAGTGGTCGGAGGGGGTTATTCGGGTGAAGGGACGGATGTCGACGAGGGGTGAGACCCTGCCGCCTCCGTGTTTCATGTAATAGCGTCTCGCCAGGTATACGGCTACGGCGGCCAGGACGATCCAGCCCAGGGTCAACAGCACGGCGCGTCCGCCTGCGGGGTGGAACAGGGGGAAGAAGAACATGAGGAGCCTCTTGATGAAGCCGTTGTCGAGGAAGTGCGGCAGGAAGATGTTGTCCGTGTTCTCCATGCCATAGACCCCCACGAAGAACCTGAACGTCCAAACGGTGATGACAACCTGTAGCAAGGCGAGCACAGCGGCCACGACATACGCTGTTTTCGACCTGACCCTGTCGATGAACATGGCGATGCATACGAGGAACAGCGCCGCGAGTGGGACCAGGTACCGTTGCACCGGGGCGGCGCCTCCGTTCCACGATTGGAAGAACCCCAGCACGAGCGTGTGGAGTCCGATGCAGATCGGGAAGAAGACCCACCACCTCTCCCATTCGAACGCGTTGCTCGGGAGCCCGAGCCCCGGCAGGAACAGGAGGAACAGCGGCGCGAACAGAAAGAGCCCCCAGGCCCTGTCCAGGAACATGCCCGGGATGCCCCAGCCGGAGTTGGTACCCCAGTATCCCCCCTGGAACTTGCTTCCTCCGGAAGCCGTGAGGCCTTTGACGAGGCTGGGTCCGAACGCCCACGCCGTCAGGGCAAGCAGCACGACCACGGCGATGGCGGCGGGCACGAGCCAGGCCGCGAGCAACTTGCGGTTCTTTCCGCGGGTGACCACAAGGAAGAGTATGAAGAAGGAGATCGATATCGCTATGAATTTTGGATGGAACAGCAGCAACAACCCGCTCGACATCCCGAGCAGGGCAGCGTGAAGCGTCTTTCCGGATTCGTGCAGCCTCCATCCGCTCCAGAGGCCGAGAGCCACCAGGAAGACGGCGGCGGTCTCCGGGTAGATCAGACGCGAATAGAAGAGGAGCGGGTAAGAGAAGAAAAGGAACAGCGTGGTCCCGGCGGCGATGGGCCTGGACACGAACCTGTCGGCCACCAGGAAAGCAAAGACCGCCGCAAAGCACGTGATGAGTATCATGGTCAGCGCGGCGCCCTTGTACCCGAACATCCAGAACCCGGGCAGCACGACGAGTGAGAGGAACATCGGGTGCGTCGAGACGTACCTGCCATCCCGCCCGCGCGTCACGTGCAGCATGATGTCGTTCTCCTCGAAGTACGGGCGGTAGACTTTGTCCCGATACTGGTTCGCGAGGAAGACGTCGCCGTCGTGAAGTATGCTCTCGGTGATTATCAGGTAATGCGTCTCGTCGCCCTGCGTCGTGGTGGCTCCCTTGTATCGCGGTACAAGGAACATGACCGACATGTAGACGCAAAGGCAGACCACGAATATCACGGCCGCGACGCGGCTCCGTCCCGGCAGGCGCATCCACGCCGCGCCGAGACCCGCTACCATGTCACTGGCGGTCTTGCCCCAGGACCTGGCAGGTTCCTCTTCGGAGGCGTCCTGCCCGTCCACGCCCGGCGCTACTTTTTCGTGCATACCAGCACCAGGTCGAATGCCCGCGTCGGTGCAAGCCTTCCCGTCCACATCAACGCCCTGTAGGCGAAAGCGTAGCGAGGTTTGTCGAACAGCGATATCAGCATGTCTACACGCTGGCCGGCGGGCCTGTACCAGTTAAGGAGCAGCTCCAGGTATATCCCGGTTGCGCGCTTGACAAGAAATCCGCTGTTGGCCAGGGTGGCCTCGATCTCCTGGAGGTTCATCTCTCGAACGTGCTCCGGGTGTACGGGCATCTCGCGCCGGTTGGCCCTCGATAGCAGGCGGTCCCGGTTTGGGGTCGAGAGGATGAGCGTCCCGCCGGGCTTCAGCACTCGTCCCCATTCGGCGAGCGCCGCGTCGGTGTCCGGAACGTGCTCGATTATCTCACCGGCGTAAGCCGAGTCGAAGGAGGCGTCTTCGAAGGGAAGGTCGACCGCGTCCGCGACCATCCAGTTCCACGCCGGGACCAGCCCCCGCATCTTGTCCATGGCGGCGGAGTCGAGGTCGCAGCACGTCATGTCAAAATCCCAGTCCGTGGTGATGAGGAAGAAGATGCTGTATCCGGATCCTACGTCGAGAACGCGGCTGCCGGGCTCGATGTACTTGCGGAAAAAGCCTCCGATCACGCGCATGCGAGCTTCGTGGAACGCGTGGAAGAACGGGTGCTCCACGACGTACTCGTCCTGGTGTGAATCCCGGTTGTAATATCGTTCGAGTGCGGCGGTGCCGGTTACGTGGACATCGAATGTGCGGGCCTTGCCACCCGTGCTGATAACGACCTCCATTGCCGGCCGCACAAGCGTCCCTGGGTCGTGCGAAGAATAGGTAAGGGCGCCCTCGGATAGAGAGACGATCGATGCCGGTTCGGCAAGCCAATCGATCTCGACGAGCGCTTCTCCGGCCGGAGGCGGGTCGAACTTCCACGAACCAAGCAGCCTTCGCTCGCTTTCCCGAGCCGCGGGGCTGAATATCTCCACTTCCACGGGGCCGTCGCCGGCAGCTACGTCGATTTCAAGGGCGATCCGCTGGTCAGCGGCACCCGCTACGGGCTGTCCAGCGCCGATCACGGGATATCCCCCAGGACTCGCGAGAGGGATTTCTTCAACGTTGAGCGCACGGAATCGGGGGAAAAATGTTCCAGCCTGGCCCGCTGCGAGTTGATCACCGGGTTGCGCAGGCCGCTGTCCGTGCGAAGTGACTCGAGGAGCTCGCCGACCATGGAGAAATCTTTGCGATCGAACGCCACGCCGGCGCCCTCGAGCGTATAAGGGATCGCGGTCGACGAATAGGCGACGACGGGCAGGTCGAAAGCCATGCTTTCGACGAGTGGGACCGCGAACCCCTCATGCTCGCTCATCGAGAGGAATACGTCAGCGTCCGCGTAGCAGGAGGCGAGGTCGGCATCACTCACGCGCCCGGCGATGTGGACGTTTGCCCACATGCCGAACGAGTCTACGAGCCACCGCAACTGGGCGTCGTAGCGATCAACCCAGGAAGCTCCGACGAGGAACAGGTGTGAATCGCGGTTGACGCACCGGTTGTAATAATAGAATGCCCGCAGGACGTCCTCGAGGCGCTTGTTGGGCACGGCGCGGCCTACGAACAGGACCTTGAATGAGCCCTTGTA
>PMDX01000166.1:5653-20828 GCA_003154635.1 Actinomycetota bacterium
TATTCGGGCGGGGTGATGTTGTGGTAGATGAGGATGCGCTTGTTGTTCGTCTCGAGGTACTGCCTGTAGTTGGGACAGAAGAGCGAATAGTGGTATATCAGCAGGTCCTCGGAGGAGTCCATGTGCCGGGAGTACTCTGAGTCGGAGCACGCGACCTGGCACCCGAACTGGTCGAGCGTATTGGCATAGATGGCAGTATCGTAACCCCACGACTTGACCGCGCGGTCGATCTCCAGGACANNGTTGCTGACCGCGTCACCGAACTCTATCCGGGCGCAGAGCTGGATTACTTTCAATAACTAACTCCCAGTGCCTCGAGAAGGCGCTTGATGACCGAGTCCCAATTATACTCTTCCAGGACGTATCGACGGCCCGATTCTCCCATGCGCCGCGCGAGGTCGCGGTTGGAGAGCAGCTCCATGAGCGCCTCGGCGAAACTCGGGTAATCCTTGAAAGTCAGCCCGCCACCACTGGCCCGCACGTGGTCGCGGGTCACGTCGCATTCCCGGTGCACCAGGGCGGGCGTGCCGGCGAGCCACGACTCGAGCAGGACGATGGAAAGACTTTCGTTGACCGACGGCTGGCAGAAGACCGAGGCCGCGGCGTAGCCGTCCCATTTCTGCGTCTCGCTGACCCTGCCCAGATCGAAGATCGCGTGTGACGCCTCCGGCGGTATTGGAATATCGCCCGCCCCCATCAGGACCAGCTTCGCCTCGCCCGGGTTGAGGGCGGCGAATCGCCGGAAGTAGTCGACGAGCATCGGTGTGTTCTTTCCTTCCTCCCGCCTTCCGGCGTAGAGCAAGAAGTCACCCCGTACGTGAGTGCGGTCGAAGAACGCCGCCGCATCGGTGGGATGCACATTGAAACCCATGCCGACAACAGGTCCGGGATCGCCTGAGTCCAGTAGACGGGCCGCCAGGGCGCGCTCCCCGGGGCTGTTGAAAACCAGGCCTTTGACGCGCTTGAGCATCTTTGTTATCAGGGACTGGTGCGCGTACGGCTCGTCGTGCAAGCATGGCACGATGTACGAGCGTTCGGGATAAATCATGGAGCCGAAATAGGTCGTGCCGAACAGGTAGGGTAGAAACACGAGGTGTGAGTACCCGGCCCCGCGCTCCTTCAGGTGGTCGATCAGCTCATCGCTCATGACGACACCGTCCAGCCAGCGCTCCTGGTCAGTTTCACTGACGGTGGACCCGGATGTGATAGCGGCGAGCACCTTGCGCAGCCCGGGGTCGCCCAGCGATGTTCGGGCACCGAAGCGCGTGACCTCGACTCCGTTCAGCATGCGGGTGCCGGCGGGGAAGTGGTCTTTCCACGTAAAATGATCGACGGCTCGCGTTGTGAGCGCGCTTACCTTGTGGCCGCGCCTAGCAAGTTCCTCAGCGGTCCGGCGCGCCAGGTCTTCCGCCCCCCCGACCACCTCTTCTCCGTACCGGGGGACGACGAAAGCCGGATGAAAACCTGGTGCTGTTCCTGTGGAGAGCCGGGTCATCTCTATCGCTTGCGCGCCGCGGCTACGTAGCCCCGCTTCAACGGCCCGGCGCCGCCCTCCAGGTTTGTGATGGAGACATCTTCGAATCCCGCGAGCTCGAGCGCCTTCGTAACGACCGTGCCGGCGCACCAGGTGGGCGCGGGGGACCCGACCGCAAAAGAGTGAACCGCTATGACGAGCCGTCCGCCCGGCTCGAGAGCCAGGTAGGCGCGCCTCGTCAGGTTGAGGAGCATCTCGGGGCGCAGCCAGAAAGCGAGCTCGCAGAGAAGTGCCGCCTCGAGGCTGGCCTCGGGTACCTGAGCAAGGAAAGCGAGCGGGCCCGTGCGATTGACCACGGTGCTTGAAGCTTCGTCCCACGATGTTCCCGGCGAAACGCGGCCGACGGTCATCCCACTGCCGCGCAACGCCTCCTGAAGGCCTTCCGGGCAGGGACCGACCGATATGAGTTGCGAGATCCCGCCGAGTGAACGGGCAACGGCCTCCTGAACGGCTCGAGCCTCTTCGTCATCGATCATGGACGCGGCGAGCGCGGTAAGGTCATCCTCGGCGGCAAGCGCCGCGGCGCGCTGTCCGATCGCCTCGCGCTTGAGCGCCTCGAGCGCCATGGCAACGTGCCGGTTGAACGCCGTCTGCTCGCGCTGGATAGGCCCAACGGCCACGCGGGCCCAGATCCGGGCGAGGCGCTTGGCGAATATGACAAGGGGGCCGATGCCGCGCTTCTCGGTCTCGACAGGGTACGCAGTCGAGACCTCCCATGACGCCAGCGCGCGGGTCGCGGCGTAGTCAAGGGCCGAGACAGGTGGCAGCGAGCGAGGGTCTTCCTCGTCGGGAAGCCTTTCGGCCAGCAGGGACTCGACCTCGTGGGTGTAGACACCCGCGCGGCGTCTGGCGTCGACCCGCCGGGCCAGCTCCTCCTCGAGGGCGGTCGTGTCTATGCTCTTGCTCTCCACTTTGAACTCGGGTTCCAATGGGTCCTCCGGGAAGCCGGACGGTTGCTCGAAGCGTAGCGAACTTGCATAGAATTATAACCGAAAAACCCATCGCGGGGGCATTGCGACGGGCTGGCTGGCGTCGCCGGTCGATGCGCAGGCCACAAGGCAAACTGCACCTTTCGGGCGAAATCTAATATGTTAGACTTAGCCGAAGTTCTACCGATCTGATGGAAGACCCGGACCCATGAAAATACTCCTCACCGGCAGTAACGGTCAGCTGGGCACGGATATAAGGTTCGTAAGCGCTGGCGTCCACGAGGTAGTCGCACACGACCTCGACCTGGACATCACGGACAGGGAAGCCGTGGCGCGGCGATTCTCGGAGGTGCGCCCAGACCTGGTGCTCAACGCCGCTGCATACACCAACGTGGACGCCGCCGAATCCGACGAGCTGAATGCCTATCGCGTCAACGCACTGGGCGTTCAGAACCTCGCGCTGGCGTGCCAGGGGTCGAACACTCCGCTCCTGCACGTGTCGACCGACTTCGTCTTCAGCGGAGACGATAGCAGGCCTTACACTGAGTTTGACCGACCCGAGCCCCGGGGCGTATACGGCCAGAGCAAGTACGCCGGGGAGCAGTACGTCACGTCGTTGCTCGACCGCTACTATATCTGCCGGACTTCGTGGCTGTTCGGCACCGGTGGCGGTAACTTCGTAAAGAGCATCATCAACGCCGGCCGGACAAACAACAGGGTACGCGTCGTCGACGACCAGACCGGAAGCCCGACGTACTCACGCGACCTGGCAAATAAGCTCCTCGAGATAATCGAGACCGGTGCGTACGGCACCTATCACGTATCGAACTCCGGGAGCTGTACGTGGTACCGGTTTACCCGCGAGATATTCGAGCTGGCCGGTGTCAACACGCCGGTAGAGTCGATTACCACCGGCGAGCTCGGGCGGCCCGCCCCACGGCCGCGCTACTCCGTAATGCGTGGCCTGGCGCTGGAGCTGCAGGGGCTCGCGCCGATGCGTCCGTACCCCGAGGCGCTCGAGGATTTCCTCATGCGCGACCTGCCTTCTGCCGAGTCCGCCGAGGCGGCACGATGAGATGCCTTCACCTCATACACAGGTACTGGCCCGCGAGGGGGGGCTCGGAGAAGTTCTTTATAGAGCTGAGCGAGCGCCTCGCGGCTGACGGAAACGACGTCACCGTCTTTACGACGGACGCCATAGATATCCAGCATTACTGGCTTCCCGGCAAGGAGCACATTGACACCCCGGAGGACGTCCACAACGACGTCCGCATACGACGCTTCGAAGTGACGAGGTTCCCGAAGCACGCACAGGCGCTTCGGGTACTCGGCAAGCTGCCGGGCATGACGGCAAAGAGCCTTTTCTCTTTCCCATCGCCGTTCGTGCCGGGGATGCTCAAAAGCATTTGGACGCCCGAGCGGTTCGATATCGTCCATGCCACGGCCCTTCCTTACGACTCGATACTGTACACGGCGAGCCGGATCGCCCGGAGGCAGAATATCCCGCTGGTCATGTCTCCTTTCTTCCACCTGGGTGAGAGCGAGAACGACGACGTCAGGCGCCATTACACCCGGCCCAACCAGCTCGACCTGGTCAAGAGTTCCGATATGGTTTTCGTGCAGACCGACATAGAGCGCGAGTTCATGGCGCGCAACGGCTATCCGACTTCAAAGACCGTCTTGCTCGGAATGGGCATCAACCCCGGCGAGCTCGAGGGTGGCCGGGGCGAGCGCTTCAGGCGCAAGCACGATATCATCGGGCCCATTGTCTGCTACATCGGGCCGAGGACGTATGATAAAGGTACATTCACGCTGGTCCAGGCTATGGAGTCACTCTGGCGCAGCGGCGACCCGGCCACCCTCGTGCTGGCCGGGACAGACATAGAGGATTTCAGGCGTTACCACGAAAAGCTACCCGAGAAGGTGAAGTCGAAGTGCGTGATGCTCGACTTCATATCCGACGAGGACAAGCGGGACTTGCTCGACGCATGCAGCCTCCTCGCGCTGCCTTCGAGGTCAGACTCGTTCGGCATCGTATTTCTGGAGGCGTGGTTCTACGGGAAGCCAGTGGTCGGGGCCCGGGCGGGTGGTATCCCCGGGCTCGTGCGTGACGGGGTCGATGGCCTGCTCGTCCCGTTCGGAGATCACAGGGAGCTCGCGCTATCCATTCAGAGGCTTCTGCTCGACAAAGAATACGCGCGGGAGCTGGGGGAGGCCGGGAAGGAGCGCGTGCTCGAGGAGTTCACGTGGGACAGCAAGTACAGGGTGGTGAGGGGGCTCTACGAGGAGCTCACGGGCCTGCCCGGCGGTCCCGCCGGAATCCACGTAGCTTAGACGTCGGCGATGCACCTCCTCGCACGCGAAAGGGATGTTTGACATGCGAACGGCGATAATGGGAGCAGGGTCCCTCGGTACGATCGCGGGAGCGCTGCTCAGCAAGGCGGACCTGGAAGTCGTCCTCGTCGACGCCAACGAAGCACACGTCAACGCGCTCAATTCGAATGGCGCCACAGTCGTTGGATGCATGGAGCTCCAGACGCCGGTACAGGCTGTGACACCCGAGAGGATGGAGGGGGTCTTCGACCTCGTCATGTACATGGCAAAAGCTACGTACGACGACGTCGCGCTGCCCCAGGCGATTTCGCACATGGACAAGAACAGCGTGCTTTTGACCCTCCAGAACGGGGTGCCCGAGGAGAAGGTCGCCGGATACGTGGGCAGGGAGCGGACTACCGGCGGCGCCGTCGGCTGGGGAGCGACCTGGAAGGAGCCAGGAATCTCCGAGCTGACCAGCATCCCCGAGGACATGACGTACGACATCGGTGAGCTGGACGGCCAGGTCACCGAACGCATCAAGAGCGTCAAAGAGGTGCTCGACAACGCTGGCGAGGCAATAATCACCGAGAATCTCGTAGGCGTCAGGTGGACCAAGCTGCTGGTCAACGTTGCCATGTCGGGCCTCTCGACGGTCCTCGACTGTAACTACGGCCAGGTAGTCGACGACGAGAAGGCGAGCTACGCCGCGCTATGCGTCATGCTCGAGACGATAAGAGCCTCGCAGGGCCTGGGTATCTTGATGGAGCCGATGCAGGGGGTCAACCCCGTCGTGCTGCTCGACATAGCCAAAGAGAACCTCGAGGCCGCGAGAAACGTCATCAAGATGATCTACGACCCGCACCGGCTAATCGTGGGAAGCATGCTTCAGGACCTCAAGAAAGGCCTGAAATGCGAGGTCGAGGCGCTCAATGGCTACCTGTCGGCAAAGTCGTCCGAGGTCTCGGTGCCGACGCCGGTCAACGACCAGGTAACTCGGATGATAAGGCTTATCGAAGAGCGGGACCTCGACTACAAGTGGTCCAATCTCGACAAGATCGAGCTTCCTGAGATATCGGTCTACTACGAATGAGGCACGGGCGTAACGCGACAAACGGGACCTGGCCCCCGGGTTGTTGCACCAAAGGAGAGATATGCAGGCTAAAGGGGTGGACGTAGACCAGGTGATGGAGGAGGTCAACAGGGCGGTGGCGGCACCGGACACCTTGCTCGCGGACTTCTGGAAAGAGCAGAAGACGCAATCCCCCAACCTGTCATTCCTGTACCCGCCGTACTCAAAGACGCTCGTGGTCAACCTCGATATGGTCAGCCGCAACTGGGAGATCGACCCGGAGTTCGAGCTCGGCTCGCGGCGGCGCGGAGTTGGCAAGCTCGTCATAACATTCAAGCGGGCGACGCGATCCGCGCTTCGCTGGTATGTAAACCCCATCGTCCACCAGGTGAGAAAGTTCAACATGCTGGTCACGCGAACCCTTCACGACCTGGCCAACAACCTGGAAGAGGTCTCCGGCAGGGTCACCGAGCTCGAGAAAGCATCGCTCGAACAGCGCCTCGCGGACCTGGAGAACAGGCTCAAAAGCCTCGAGAAAGGGGATGGCGAGTAGTGGCGGCGGTGCGGCCGGTAAGCCTCATCGTCCTGTCCTGGAACGGCCTGGACGTTACGCGCACGTGCGTCATGTCCGTGCTCGAGAAGACGACCCACCCGGATTTCAGAGTCGTCGCTGTCGACAACGCCAGCACCGATGGCACGCGCGAGTTCCTCCGCTCCGTCGAGGGTATCACCGTGATCGAGAACGAAGAGAACCTCGGTTTCGTCAAGGGCAATAACGCCGGGATCCGCGCGACCGACACCGACGTGGTGTTGCTCAACAACGACACCGAGATGATCCAGGGCGACTGGCTCGAGCGCATGCAGGCGGTAGCGTACTCAGCCCGGGATATCGGCGTCGTCGGTTGCCGTCTCGTCAACGCGGAGGGCAATCTCGTGCATGCCGGCACGTACATGCCGGTTCCGAGCTACTGGGGCCAGGAGTACCCGGGGGACGAGAAGGACATCGGCCAGTACACCACTGACGCCGAGGCGGAGGCGGTCATATTCGCCTGCGCATACATAAAGCGCGAGGTCCTCGACAAGGTCGGCGCGCTCGATGAAGATTATTTCTCCTACTTCGAGGACACCGACTACTGCATGAAGGCGCGTGCCGCCGGCTACCGCGTCTTCAGGTGCGGGAGCGCTACGGTAAAACACCTCGAGAACGCGTCGACCGACCTGAACCGCATGGACTTTTCCGGAACGTTCCGGCGCTCGCGGGAGACGTTCCTGGGCAAGTGGAAGGACGCGGTTGACGCAAGATACACTCGCAAGCTGACGTGGCACTCCTTCATCTCGGGCGACGACGAATACGCACGGGTCAGCGCGAAGCTGCTCTGGGCGCTCGACCGCGCCGGCGTCGACGTAAACCTCGGTTTTCTCGAAGGCGCGGAGCGTGCCGAGCTCGCCGATTTCAGGATAAACGATATGAAGAACAGGGGACGCGACCGTGACCGCCCGCAGATCCTCTTCGGGCCGCCGGATATGCTCTCTCGCGCGGACGGCTCGTACAACATCGGTTACGTCTTCACCCCATACGACCGCTTCAAGCCCGAGTGGGTGAAAGAGCTGAACAGGCTTGACGAAATCTGGGTGCCGGACGAGTTCCAGCGCCAGGCCGCGATCGCATCCGGCTTGAAAAAGGACGTTCGCGTCGTCGAGTTCGGTGTCGACCCCGACTACTTGAACCCCGGCATCATGGGGCATTCGCTCGAGGGCAGGTTCGTGTTCCTGGCCCCGGTCACGTGGGGCCCCGGCGAGGCCTGGCAGACCCTTCTGCGCGCGTTCACCGACGAGTTCTCACAGGAGGAAAAGGTCGTCCTGGTGATGAACGTCACGTCGCCCGCACCCGGGGCTGAAGTTGAAGAAGCCGTCGAGGCCATGGGATTGCCGTTCGACCGCGCTCCTGTTGTGTTCGTCATGGACCAGGACATACCGCATTACCAGGACGGCTGCCTCTACAGGTCCGCGGATTGTCTCGTGCTCGTGGGGCGCCGGGCGGGACCCGGCCTCGAGATGCTCGAGGCGCTGGCCTGCGGCGTTCCGGTCATCGCGGGGGAATGGGGCTCGCACTCGCAGCTGATAGACGGAGTCGCCGCATCGGCCGTCGAGACCGCTCTCGTGCCGTCGCCCGAGCAGGGTTGTGGATGGTCCGACCCATCCTACGTCAAGCTGCGCGAGGCGCTCCGCGGCGCGCGCGACCGGGCCGGGGCCTCTCGCGAAAAGGCGCTCGAGCTTTCCGCGCGCCTGCGCACCGAACGCTCCTGGGACCATATCGCGGCAAAGATGATCGAGAGGCTGGATGATATCCGATAACACGCCGGCCGGCGCCTCTGTCAGGGAAACGGAAGACAAAGCGGGCCGGCGAGCGAGCCGTCAAGGCGCCATCAAGGCGCGCTCCAGGGATTTTGCGCGTGACCACTGGCCGTTACTGATCGTCTTCGCGATCATGGCCGTGGCTTTCGCAGTGAGGCTTTATTACCTCGGCAAACATACCGAGTACACGGCCGACAGCTATTATTTCCTGATACTCGCCAGGTCGATACGGGATACCTTCACTTACACGGTGAGGGGGATAACCCATACCAAGTACCTGCCCGGGTACCCCATCGCGATATGGCTCGGGAGCTATATCTTCGGGGGGTTCGCTCGCTCCGCAAACCTCATAGCCGTGCTCGGCGGGACTTTCACCGTGCTGGCGACGTACGGCATCGGCAGGGAGATATTCAACAAGTGGGTTGGACTCGTAGCGGCGCTCCTTGTCGCGTTCCAGCCTACATTCCTCAAGTGGACCGTGCTTCCCATGACCGAAGGCCTATTCACGTTCCTGTTCGCCGGTGGTGTCTACATGCTCATAACCGGGTGCAAGAAAGCTTCGCCCGCCCGCCGCACGCTCGGCGCGATATCGGGCGGCCTGTGCTTCCTTGTGCGATGGGAGGGCATACTCTTCCTCCCTCTCATGGTTCTGATCGTCCTTCTGTATTACAAAGGCTCGAAGCTGCGGGCATGGGAGCCTTTCGTGATGCTTTCGGTGTTCGCCGGGCCCATGGCGATCTACGTTACGAGGAACCTCATCGTCACCGGCAAGATCAGCTCCTACGTCGGAGAGTACAGGGAGTACAGTACGGACATCAGCTACCAGGTGTTCAAGCACAGGTTCAAGGTGTATGCGTGGAACGGTTTTTCGGACGCGCTTTTCGCGGTCTTCTTCTATCTCGGCATGGCGTGGTGCCTGCTACGCCGCAAGTGGAAGGAGTTCCTCGTACTCGGTGGGTGGTTCGCGCTGTTCGTCGCGATGCACATGATCTGGTACTACGCATACGAGCGTTTCATGGCCCCGGCGATGCCCGTGGTCGGCATAGCCATAGGTTTCCTCCTCGTCGACCTTGCGATGCTGACTGCGACCCGTTTCAAAGGTGCTGAGTGGCTCTTCAGCAGGTCGGAGGCGGGCAAGCCTCACGCCCGGGCCGACGTTACCGGGCCGGATGCCGGGACGCCGAGGGACCATGCACCTGGAGCAGGCAGCGAGACTGCCGGCCCCGATAGC
Source organism: Actinomycetota bacterium (assembly GCA_003154635.1). Taxonomy (GTDB): domain Bacteria; phylum Actinomycetota; class Geothermincolia; order Fen-727; family Anoxymicrobiaceae; genus FEN-727. The sequence continues at coordinate 15,088 of PMDX01000166.1, forward strand.
TCGACTGGTCCGGAGGGTCCTCGTAGAACCTCCCGCGAGAGAAAAGGACTTTCCAGGCCGCTGGTCCAGGTCGCCCAGGTTACGGTCTACTGCGTTCTCGCGATCGTCCTCGCCGCGCTCGTGTGGCACGGCACCGCCCGCGCGGCTAACGTGATCACGCAGGATTACAGGGCTTTTGCCGACGACCACGGAGGAAGGGGCATGGAGCAGGCCGCCGACTGGCTAAACACTCACGCTCCCGGCCAACTTGTAGCGGCCGACGCCGGACCTTACTTCGACTGGTTATACTACCCTGGTGACGTCCTCTACATGAGGCCGGTGCCGTGGGACCTCCCGGTCGAAGAGGCCGACATCACCTACGTGGACGCGCCCGGTCAGCTCTACCTGAGGGGTGTCCGCTACCTCGTTATCGGGCAGACGGAGAAAGGTGTCGACGACGAGCTCGCGATATTCGGCATCGTCGGTCCCGTGCGAAAACAGGTCCGCCAGGTGGCGACCTGGGTAAACCGTTACGACTTTCCCACGCCTCATGACCTGACGACCACTATATTCGAGGTCTTACCACCGGGTTGAACGAAAAATATTGTGACCGGGCCTTTAACCGGGCCCGGGGTCTGAAAATAGTCAAATCGAGATCGGGTAATTGACGGCGTTCTCGCTTGCGCGAACGGGAACGAGAGGTGGCACATGGTGGAAGAAAGCGAGAACCAGGACCTGGAGAGCGGGCCGGCCGTGGAACCCGAGCCCGGGGTGAGCGAGCCGACCTCCGGGGGGCCGGAAGTCAAGGTGCGAGGCGCCGAGTCGCAACCAGGGAAACCGGGAGCGGAAAGTCCGCCAAAGAAGTGGGACCGCGGCCTCATAGTCGTTTTCATAATAATCGCGGCCTACTGTGCGCTGTTCATAACGCTCACACTTCTCAGGTACGCGAATTTCAGGGCGTCAAACCTGGACACGGCAATATTCAGCCAGGTCATCTGGCTCATGTCGCGGTTCAAAGCGCCTTTCAGCACCATCCGGGGTACAAACCTCTACGGCGACCACTTCGCGCCGATCCTGGTGCTCCTCGTTCCCCTCTACTGGATAAAGGGCAACGTACCGGCTCTTCTTACCGTGCAGACCATCGTCATCTCGCTCGGCGCGGTGCCGCTCTACCTGCTGGCCCGCGACAAGCTGAGCAGCCGGCCGGTGGCCGTCGCCGTCTCCGCGGCGTTTCTCATCTACCCCGCGACGCAGTTCCTGAACCTGTTCGACTTCCACCCTGAAGCCGTCGGGTTGACGTGCCTGTTGTTTGCCTTTCTTGCCATTGACCGCAAGAAGTTCGGGTGGTTCTACGCGATGTGCTTCCTCGCCGCCATGTGCAAGGAGGACATGGTCCTCGCGGTGCTGGTGCTTGGAATACTGGTCTACTTCCTGTACGACAAGAGGGCAGGCAAGATAGTAGCGTTCAGCTCGGTATTGTATTTCGTAGTGGTGGTCCTCTTCGTCCTTCCGGCGTTCGCACCGGCCGGCTATCAGTACTCGAGCCGGCTCGGCCAGTTCGGCAAATCGCCGACCGAGGCCCTGAAAAACATGATCATCCACCCGCGCCACACGATAGAAGTGCTTGCGACTCGGACAAACCTGCGCTACATACTCGACCTTCTCCTGCCGGTCGCGTTCCTTTCGGTACTGGCACCGGTGTATCTGCTACCGGCTTTGCCGGCGTTCGCAATAAACATAATCAGCGATTTCGGCCCGCAGCACACGATCGGTTTCCAGTACACCGCCGCCATAATCCCGTTCGTCTTCATCGCCGCCATCTTCGGCTTGAGGAGAATAAAGAAGTGGCTCGAGGGTGGATTCCGGGCGAAGTTGGCGCTCGGAGCTGTGGCCTGGATAATGCTGTTATGCGTGCTGGGGGCGAATATCTATTACGGGCCCAGCCCGGTTTCCGGGGGGTGGCGGTCTTCCGCGTACACTTCCGACGCCCACATCGACGCCATCAGGAAGGGGCTCGCGCTTATCCCGGATAATGCATCCGTATCGGGACAGGTGTTCCTTCTCGCTCACCAGTCGGAGCGCGAGAAGCTGTACATGTTCCCCGAGCCGTACGTGGATCTCGTAGACCTGCGGTACTTCAACTCGATCGGAGATGGGGTCAAGACAGTCTTCCCCAACACATACAAGCGGCACCTCAAAGGTAAGGACCACCGCCTGACGCCTGTTCCCGAGGTAAAGTACGTGGCCCTGGACAGGTCCACCTCGGTGCTTCCGCTGCCGGAGGACGCGCTTCAGTATAAGAAGCTGATACTGCGCTTGATGGCGAACGGCTATAAGCCGATCTATGCGAAGAGCGGTGTCCTGATCCTCGAGAAGAGCTCGAGCCCGTGAGCCCGGCGCGTTGAGTACGATGACGCTGCGAGAGCGCTGGAACCGGACAGACTGGTTGCTGATAGGAGGACTGCTCGTCCTGGTGGTCCTGATATTCTGGCGATTCCTCTTCAACCGCAACTGGTCGTTCGGCGTCGAGCTCGATTTCCTCAGGCAGTTCTACCCCGCCAGGTTCTACGAGGTCAAGTCATTATCCGGGGGCACGTTCCCGCTATGGAGCCCCTACATCCTTTCCGGCCAGCCGTTCTACGCCTCGTATCAGACGGCAATGCTGTACCCGTTCAATATCCTTCTCGTCGGTATCTACGGCGCCATGGGCGCCGACTGGTCGCTGAAGGCACAGTGTGTTTTCGTGGTCTTTCACTTCTATCTCGCCGGGTTGTTCACCTACATCCTGGCCCGAGATCTCAAGGTGGGCCGCGCCGGTGCCTCGGTCGCCGCTGTCACGTTCATGCTCTGCGGCTTCATGACAGCGCATGCCGGGCACCTGAACCAGATGAGCGCCGCCGCATGGATGCCTTTGATCTTCTTCCTCTTCAACCGCTCCCTGACGCGAAGGAGACTCTCGTACGCCGTTGCGGCCGGGGCCGCCATGGGCATAGCCCTGCTCGCGGGGCACCTGCAGTCCATCTTCTATCTCTGCGTGATCATCCTGGGGCTCGCGATCTTCTATGTCTGGAGGCATTACCGGGGCGACGAGACCCAGGGCGCCGCGTTCAGCATCGCGGCGCTTGCCCTGACGGTGGGAATCGCGGCCGGGCTCGCGGCGGTGCAGATAGTCCCGCTGTACGAGCTCATAGGGATGTCCACCCGCACAAAGATACCGTACAGCCTCGCCGTGACCGCCAGCCTCCCGCGCTGGCAGACCGTCAACCTCATCTTTCCCCACTTCTTCGGCTCGTCGCCAGAGAACTACGTCGGAGGGTGGGCGATGTGGGAGACGTACGGGTACTCCGGGATAGTCGGCGGAGCGCTGGGAATTGTCGCGCTGCTGAAGAAGCCCAGGGGATTCGCCGTCTTCCTATGGATCGTACTGATATCGGCTCTTGTCCTGGCGATAGGACCGGGCGCCTATGTCTGGACAGTGCTGTTCAAGCTTGGGATCTTCGTCAACCGGTTCCGCGACCCCGCCCGGGTCCTTGTCGTCTTCGGGTTCGCCTCGGCGCTGCTTGCCGGCCTGGGTGCCGATTACCTGGTGGAAAACGTTCGCGACCGGATCGATGAAGGCCGCGACAGGTACCGCGCCGCGCTACGCCTCGCCTGCATAGTGACCGGCGCTGTGGTCGTCCTGGCCGCGGGGCTGACCGCATACGTGCTCACGCGGGGCCCGCGGCCCAAAGGCTCGAACGGCACCGCGCTCCTTTCCATGATCACGCCGGTGATATTGATACTCGTGTTCCTCGCGCTACTATTCATATCCAGGCACTCGGAGCGCGGCAGGCTGCTGCTCTCGGTCGGCCTCGTCGTCCTCGTGCTCGCGGATCTCGTTGCGCTCAACACGCTGTGGATAGCGGTCGAGATAAACCCCAACGACCCCCTTGGAGACAGGGCGGCGTCAAGATACATCGCCGCGCAGCCCGGCACGTTCAGGGTGGAGACGGACGCGAACACGATGTACAAGGCCTACGACGACGGCGCCTTATACGGTCTCGACAAGACGGCGGGCGACGACTCCCTGGTGCTGGAGGATTTCTTCGATTACAGGGATCTGATAGTGCCCCAGCAGGGTCCGGGCGTACAGGTCGGGCTGTTCTACGAAGGGGGGTTGAGGAGCGAGCTGCTCGACGTGGAGAACGACACGTACTTCCTGACCCGGAAACCCATAAACCCGATCCTCTCACATGACAAGTTCGAGCTGAAGGGAGAATTCGACGGCGTTTATGTCTACAAGAACAAGACGGCGATGCCCCGGGCATGGATGAGCGACGCGTACGCCTTCCTCAACAACGAAGACGTGCTCGCCCACATGAAAGAGATGGGTCCACTGGCAAAAGGTCTGCGCGAGACCGCGCTGGTCGTGTATCCGCAGGCATTGGCTCTCCTTCGGACAAACGGCGCGAACACCACCGCGCGCGCTTTTATTCCCGCTACCAAAGGGAACGTATCGGTCGAGGAGCGAAGCGCTCACACGCTCAAACTCGCCACCGACCCAACATGCAAGGGACTTTTAGTCGTCTCGGAGGTATACTATCCCGGCTGGGATGTCTACGTGGACGGGAAGAAGAAGGATATACTCAAGACCGACCTGATGCTCAGGGGAGTCATGCTGGACGGCGGACAGAAGACCGTCGAGTTCAGGTTCCACCCGTCAAGTCTGCGCGCGGGCGCGTTGGCCTCCATGGTTACGCTGGCGTTGCTGGCCGTGTATTTCGCTGTCCTGCTCGCGATGAGGTTGGTTAGAAAGAAGAAGGCTCGAATTGAAGCTGTCCGTGATAGTGCCGGTCCACAACGAGGAATCAACGATTGAAGAGGTCATACGCCAGATCCGGGCGGTCGACCTCGGCGACACGGCGAAAGAGATTGTCATCGTAGACGATGCATCCACGGATGGCACGCCCCAACGTCTGGAGGCTCTCGAAGGCAAGCCGGACCTGAGAGTTCTCGTCCATGAATCCAACCGCGGCAAGGGCGCCGCCATACGCACCGGCCTCGCCAGCACCACCGGTGACATCGTGCTTATACAGGACGCCGACCTCGAGTACGACCCCGAAGATTACCCCAGGTTGATCGAGCCGATAGTCGACGGCGACGCTGACGTGGTATACGGGAGCCGCTTCATGGGCACTGCCGAGAATATGGCGCTCCCCAACCTGGTAGCCAACAAGCTCCTCGCATGGTCGGCGACCCTCCTGTTCGGAAAGAGGATCACCGACGAGGCAACATGCTACAAGGTGTTCAGGTCCGACGTCCTGAGCTCATTCGACCTCGAGTGCGAGAGGTTCGAGTTCTGCCCCGAGGTCNNCTGGTGGAAGTCCCAATAAGCTATCGCGCTCGCACGGTGGAGGCCGGCAAGAAGATACGGGCCACAGACGGCCTCGAGGCCATCTGGACCCTTCTTCGCTTCCGCTTCAGGAATTGAGCAAACACGAATCCGGCCGTCAGATCCGCGCCGTCAAGCCGCGAGTTGTCCTGTTCGGCACGTCATATTCGTAATGTACCGGTACAGCCTATTTTGCCCGAGCATTAATGGAGTCTATCCACCACGGTTCTGGTAGAATTTATCGAATTATTTCAAGGGATTCAAGGCAAGTTTAAGGAACAACCTCAAGAGATGATTGACAGACTAAAGGATCTTTGGGCCCACAGTGAGCTCCTCTTCAACATGACCAGGAAGGAGCTCAAGGTAAAGTACAAGCGCTCCGTGCTGGGGT
>PMDX01000136.1 GCA_003154635.1 Actinomycetota bacterium
CGCAGGTCGAGCAGGTTGAAGAAGTTGGCGGCAAGAGCTATGAGCGCTGCGTCCAGCACCCACTTTCCATATGCGCTGAGAGGGGTTGACGGGTACAACAAGATCACCAGTTTGGCAGTCGCCGCCAGGGCGACCACGAACCCCATGACCGCTTTGAACAGGCCTGTCGTGAACCTCCCGCTCATGGCCTCCGAGATATGCCCCTTGAATCCTCTCGCTCCACCATCCCCGGCGACGTCGTCGATAAATCCCACGAGGGACATCCCTATGACGAGTATCAGCATCGTCTGCATTCCTACCGCGAGAGAAAAGTTCGACAGGAGCCGCTTTTCGCCCAGTACCGAGAAAGGCCTCGACAGGGTTATCGACACCGCGACCCATGCTACGAGAAAGGTCGGGGCGAAGATGAGCCCGCCCGCTGTCGGGATCTCTGCACCCCTGAAATTCTTCTTCATGAGTGAGGGACTCGAGAACATCCTGCGAGAGGAATGGAGAAACACCCAACCGGCTGCGAGAGATCCAATGAGCATCCCAAGAGCAGCGAAGAGCTCTGTCGATGTCACCCTCGTCGCATCAATCGCCCGTGGAAGCAAAGAACCTCCCCCGGAGAACCGCACGCTTCATGAGAACCACCAGGATCTGGCGAAACTGCTTGCCCCTGTGGACGAAACCGGCCAGGTCTCTCCCCGTCTCCCTGTGGGACATCGTAGTCGGCACCTCGACGACGTTCAGGCCCGCCCTCAGAGCATCGACGGTCATCGCCACCTCCATCCCGAACCCCCCGGCAAACGGCGCCACCGCGAGGTAAGCCTCGCGAGTCATCGCTCGCTGTCCGGATATGGGCGACGCCATCTGGCGGCCGGACAGGAGCGCGATACCTCTCCGCGCAAGGCCTTTCACAAGCCCGAATCCGCCTTTTCGAAGCGCCGGGCCGAACGATGCGATAGCCAGGTCCGCATTTCCGCCGAGGACCGGCTCGAGGATCGAGCGTACTTCAAGAGCGTGTTCGGCGAGGTCTCCGTCGATGAGCAGCAACGCTTCGAAGTCAAGCTCGCCTGTGACACGGTTGACAGAACAGCCTTTGCCGAGGTTGCGGCCGTTGACCACCACGGTGGCCCCCGCTTCGGATGCCTCCCTTGCCGTCCGGTCGCCCGACGCGTCATCGATAACGACCACCCGCTCGATGCATTCCAGGCCGAGGAGCGACGACACGGTGAGCGAGATGGTCCCGGCCTCCCGGTAAGATGGAACTACGGCCACGGCTCTCAAGTCAGCCTCACTGGCCCGCCGGCACCGGAACGACACGACCTGCCGCGCTGCCCGTACCGAAATTGCCGCCCGTTCCCTGGAGTACCATCACCGTTGCGACCTGTCCGGGCACAGTGTCTACGTGGTCGATCGTCGATATCCCGTTTTTCTTATATGTCAGCATCACCGAATCGTCCGCGGAAGAACCGGAGACACCGACAAGCGGGAATTTTGTTGTAACAAATGACCGCACGAGTGGAACGTCGACCTTGTCCATGGCGGTCTCCTCTATCGGCCCGAGCAGCAGCGCCGCGTCCACCGGCTGCGACAGGACTCCACGAACCTGTATGACCCCAAGCTGTTGCAGGGTCGCCAGGATGCCGGCGTTGTCCGCGGTCTGGAGCTGGTGGACCAGCTCTTCGTATATCCGTCCCCGTAGAGCCTGTTCGTCGCCTTGCATTCCGAAAAGCGTGTTGAGATTGGCTATCACGGCGGGGTTTTTGTACGCATCCGTACCGGAAATCGTTATCGTCACCGGCATCACGCCACCTCCAGCGGAAATGGCGTCAGTGATCCCCGCAACCGCGTTTCCGTCGGCGTCTTTTTTGGCCAGGAGCGCGAAAGATTTACCGGCCAGCCTTCCTGTGTCCAGATAGACTTTGGACTGCTCGGCGAATTTCTTATAGGCGTCGAGCTGGTTGTTGAGGTCGGCGTTCTTGGCCTTGATCTCGTCGAAGGTGGAGCGAAGGGACTTAATCTGTGCTTTCTGCTCGGCAACAAGCCCGCGCTCGACTATCGTAGTCCCGAGAAGTATTCCGATACCGAGTGCCAGAAATACGGCCACCAGCGAGATGACGTGATATCGCATGTCCAGCAAATGCAACTACCTCCATACACTGCGAACCATATCAGGAAGACTCATATGAGGTTCTGTAATTTCATGAGCCATACCTGGAACCGCATGGCCAGCACCGATATGAACTGGCGAACAGGGTCCGAGAGTAAGATGACGATTATTATGACGACCAGAGCGGCCACTACCATTAGCGCGAGGTGCCAGGCCTTGACCCGTGTCTGATAGAGCTTGCTGACACCTTTGGCGTCGACGAGCACTCCACCGACGCGCAACCTCACCAGGAACGTGCTTGCCATGCCCTTCCTGTCCTTGTCGAGAAATTCGATCAGGCTTGTGTGGCCTCCAACAACCGCAATGAGCTCCGCGCCTTTCTCGTATGCGATCAACATCGCAATATCTTCGCTTGTCCCGGGGTAGTGAAAGACAGTGGACTCGAGCCCTCTTTCTTCGAGCCGGGCTTTTCCGGGCGCCCGCCCGTCCGCGTACCCGTGGACCACCAGTTCCGCCCCGCTGTCGAGAGCCTTATCGGAGATGCTGTCAAAATCACCGACGACCATGTGCGGCTTGTAACCCATCTCGAGCAGGGCGTCAGCGCCTCCGTCCACCGCCACGAAGATCGGCCTGACTTCTCTGATGTAGCTGCGCAGCGCCATCAGGTCCTGCTTGTAATCGTGACCGCGCACCACGATGAGGGTGTGCTTGCCCTTGAACCTGGTTTGAATGTGAGGAAGGTCGACACTCTCGAGGAGGATCTCTTTCTCGGTTTCCAGGAGCGCAACGGTATTGGCCGCGAAGTCGCCCAGGTGTTTTCCCAACCTGGCCTTGCTGTCTTCGATCCTGAGCTCGATCTCCTCGAACGTAAGGAGCGTGCCTCGGGTTATCAGCTCGCCGTCCCTGAAGATGGAATTGCCCGCAATGCTGATAGTCTCCCCCTCTTTGAGGAGTTCGAATATCCGTTCTCCGACTTCGTCCAGGATGTTGATGCCCGAAGCGACGATCGAGAGCGGGCCGAGATTGGGATACTTGCCGGTCACCGAGCACGCGGCGTTGATAATGAACGCCGGTCTTGATTCGATGAGTGATTCGGCCGACACGCGGTCGATGTCGGTGTGGTCGATTATAGCTATCTCGCCCGGCTTGAGGCGTTTTACGAGGTTCTTTGTTCTCTTGTCCAGCCTCGCAAGCGCAAAGACATAGTCCTCTACGCCGCTCCTGGCCGGCTGCGTTGTTGTTTCCATCTGAAGGCCTTCTCCCGCCTGGTCCGTCAAGTATTATCGCACATCGGCGTCCTTGCCGGCGCTTACTCTACTTTGACGGCATTTCAACGAATGCGTTCCGCCCCATCCCCGACTACTTTCTTCGCGCGCGCACGAGAATATCCCGCGCGTGCTCTTTCGTGACTTTACGTCCGCTCGAGTCGCCCAGCATGCGGCACATCTCCTCTATCCTGCTCTCATCGTCGAGGAGCTCCACGGTGGTGTTCCCCGAGCCGTCATCCTGTTGCTTGAACACCCGGTACTGCCAGTCGGCGAATGTGGCGATCTGTGGAATGTGCGTTATGCAGAAGACCTGGTGATAACCGGTCAGTACGCGAAGTTTCTCGCCGATCTTACGCGCGGTATCCCCGCCTATTCCGGCATCTACCTCGTCGAATATGAGGACGGGGAGCCTGTCTGTTTCGGCTAGCACTATCTTAAGGGCGAGCATGACGCGAGACATCTCTCCGCCGGAAGCGATCTTCCTCAGGGGCCTTGCGGGTTCGGACGGCTGCGAGCTGAAGAGAAATTCTACTTCGGACGTCCCACTCGGACCGTACGGACCGGTCTCCCTGTCCCGAGAAGCCCCCACGTCGCGCTCTGTGACCATCACCTCAACTCTCGCGCCGGCAAGCTCGAGCTGTGACATCTCTTGCGTTACGGCCCTCTCGAGCAATGCAGCAGACGTCTTTCTCGATTCCGAGAGCTCAGCTGCCAGTATTGATATAGCGACTTGCTCTTCATGGATCTCAGAGTCCAGGACGGCTCCTCTGGAGGCTAACTCCTCCAGCCTCGCAAGCTTTCGCGATGCCTCTTCGCGGTACAGCAGGACGGCTTCAAGGGAGCCACCGTACCTGCGGAAGAGGTCGCGAAGCGAGCTCAGCCTTGTTTCTACTTCCTCGAGGCGCTCCGGGTCTGTCTCGAGCGACTCTCGGTATCTGACTACTTCCGCCGCGACGTCCTCTAATTCGTACCCGATGGATTCAAGCCTGTCCGCCACGGGTGCGAGTTTCTCGTCGTGCGCCACCATGGCCTGCATATCACTCTGCGACTTTTCCAGCATCTCCAGTGCGGCGAACGAAGAACGGTCATCTCCAACCAGTGCGTCCTCGACCCTCGAGGCCAATTCCCAGAGCTCTCTCGCATGCCGCATGCGCTTCGCGTCAGCTTCAAGCTCTTCCAGCTCACCGGGCTGCAACCGTACGTTGTCGATCACCTCTATCTCGTGGGAAAGGAGTTCGGCTTCCGTTGTTGGATCGCGACCTTCACCGTTCGACTCGCGCTTCTCGGCGAGCAGAGACCTGAGATTTGCGTGCCGGGCTCTGTAATCCACCAGTGTCTCGAGGTGCCCGGGTCCGGCAAAACGGTCCAGATACTCGAGATGCGTACCGGGTTTCAGGAGCGCCTGGTGGGTGTTCTGCCCGTGAACCTCCACCAGAAGGGCTCCAATGTCCGCGAGCGCCGCGACAGGGGCGAGGCGGCCGTTAACCGTGCACCTCGATTTTCCGTCGCTCGATACCGTACGACCGAGTATCAGCTCGGTTTCGCCCTCATCGATGTATCCCAGCCGTTCCAGCTCACTTGCAGTAAGTGGGAGAGCGGACAGGGCAAATACCGCCTGGAACCTCGCGCTCGATGCCCCAAGCCTCACCTGCAGGCTATCGGCTCTGTCTCCGAGCAGGAGGCCGATCGCACCGACGAGGACCGTCTTTCCCGCACCTGTCTCTCCTGTGATGACGTTCAGACCGGGATGAAAATCGACCTCGACACTCTCGATCAGCGCAAAATCGGAAACGCTCAAATAGGTCAGCAATCCTGCTCCTCTTACAGAGGGCTCTCCATGGGCAATGGCTGGAGAAACTTCTTGCGCAGCGTCTGGTAGAACGAAGTCCCCTCGAGTTCCAGTATGCGCACGGTGTAGTCAAGCATGTAGAACTCGATTGTCGCGGTGCTGGGAACCTCCGCTTCCAGGTGACCGTCTATGCTCAATGACAGCCTTTCGGGCTTTTCTTTGACCACCACGGTTACACGGTCCCGGGAGTCAAGCACCATCGGCCTGCTGAACAGCATATGCGGGCAGATGGGTGTCATCAGCAGGCATTTGAGCTCTGGAGTGACAATGGGGCCTCCCGAAGAGAGCGAATAGGCGGTAGAGCCAGTCGCGCTCGAGAATATCAGGCCGTCCCCCGAGTACCTCATGAAGAATTCCCCGTTTACGTACGTCGAAAGGTGTATCAATCGCTCGCGGTCCAGCTTGCCGATTACGATCTCGTTGAGCGCGCGGTGCTCGCCGTGCTCTCCGTTGCTTCCAAGGCTGCATCCTACGGTCTGCCGCTCGCTGACGATGTACCTGCCGTCGAGGATGGCATCGAGTACATCCTCCGCCTCGTGCATCTCGGCTGCGGTCAGAAAGCCGAGCTTGCCGATATTTATCCCGACCATCGGGACTTCGCGCCCCCAGAGCACGTCCACGGCGTGAAGCATGGTGCCGTCACCGCCCAACACCACAGCAAGGTCGACGTCCATTTCGCCGAGGTTTGTCGTTGGCGTCACAACCGAAAGCGCCGCCGCGTCGTTCTCCAGCATAAAATGCTCGACTCCCCTCTCGGAGAACCATTTGTCGAGGCTGAGGACCATCTCCGTGATACCAACCTTATCCGGATGCGGTATCACCNNCCCAACTCCGTTCCGGGTATGCTCTCACCCTCACCGGCTACCCATATGAAGAATTCGATGTTTCCCTTAGGTCCCCTTATCGGAGATGCGCTCACACCTCGGAGCACCAGCCCCTGCTCCATAATCCAGGACATCACATCCTGTAGCACCTGAAGGTGCGTCTCTGGAGCCTTGACGACGCCACCCTTCTCGACGTATTTCCTGCCCGCCTCGAATTGAGGCTTGAC
>PMDX01000013.1 GCA_003154635.1 Actinomycetota bacterium
TACCGGGCGCGGTACTATGATCCGGCGGCGGGGCGGTTCCTTAGCGAGGATCTGTTCCAGCCAGGAAATGGCCTGAATCGCTATCTCTACGCTCAAAACAAACCAACAAATCTGACCGATCCCACGGGAGAGATAGTTGTAAACGCTGGTGCCGCCCTCGCTGGCGCCGGTATCGGGGCTGTTGTGGGCGCCATTGGCGCAGCAATCACCCCAGGAGCGACTCTTACTTCGGTGGCTGTCGGAACCGGAGCGGGAGCCCTTGTCGGCGCTACCGCTGGTTTCACATTTGGAACGTCATTAGCGATGAACGCATTCGGTGGAGCAGTGGTGGGGGCAGCGGGAGATGTTCTAGGCCAGGCTGCGACAAACTTGGCAAATGGGAATCCAGCCTTCGATAGAATCAGCGGGGAGAGTGCCACGATAGGAGCGATTGCCGGCGCGGTTAGTTTTGGCGGCGCGGCGCTGGCCCTTCGGGGCCGCGCCTCGGATGTGGACGCCGCCCTTGTGGGAGCGGCACTTGCTGCGGGTGTCGACCTCGGATTGCGTACCTCAGCCCGGCAGGCGCAAGCCGCAGCCCAACAGGCGCAGGCCGCAACGCCCTGCTCCCCGCCACCACTGGGGAGGCGAAAGTAGGGAGGCATCGAGGAGACTTCGTGATGAGAGAAACTTGGTGGTTGCTGCTCCTGACCGTTATTTGGGGGTTTTCAACCGGGCTCTTGCTCTTGCTCGGGTTCATCCACTTCATCAAGAGTAAGCCTCATATCCCGGTGGTCCTCAGGCTCGCCTATCCTGTCCTGGTTGCTGCATTACTTATGATACCGGCGGAGTTTCTTCCCAAACCTTTCCCGGCGCGGCCTCAATTGCTTTATGAAGTCTTTCTGGCAACAATGGTCCTAACGGTCGTGATCCCTGCGGCGGGCTCCCGAATGCTTCGGTGACCACTACAGGACTCCTAGCGGGGACGCTCGCACATTTGTCACGTTCCGCGACATGGCTCAGATCTTCGATGCCAACGACAATCTCCTCACCCAGACCGATGGGAACGGCACCACCACCTACACTTGGGATGACTGGACCGGTAAAAGTGTACACCCCGCGGCCGTTCACCGGTCGCACGTTCTGGATATGCGTTCCGAGCATGGCGCTGGTCTATCTGGCGTATTCCTTCAGCTCTCGGGGGATCAGCGATACCATAGGGGCGTCCTTGGTCGTGACCGGGTTGCTGGCCGGGTCGCTCTTCATGGACATCTTCAATGGACGCGTGTGGGTGCACCTCTACCCGGATTATCTGGATTTCCAGGGGCCGGTTTCACACCTCCTTGAGCAGGCGCTCGGCTGGCGGCTCGGGGCCACCCGGATCCCCTACCCGGAGATCACCGCCCTTGCCCACCCCGCCAACGAGGAGGTTCTCTTCTTTCTGGTTGTCCATCGCGGTGCCGGATTGCGCCGAAGAAAGTTCTTCATCCCCTGCTCCGGGAGCCCGCAATACCAAGACCTCAAGGGCGAACTCCTCAAGAGACTCCCTGCGGGGTGCACCCTGTACGCCTGGAAAGAGTTCGGACGGCGAGGTGCGTTCTAGCGGGGTACCCAACCAACATAATCTCGATAGACATGACGGGCACAGGGCGGGATACTCCCATCCAGGAGACTTCCGTTCGGCTCTCCGTGCAAGTAACAAGTAAGATGACGAAAGCTCCTGAACCGCACGACACGCCTTGCGGGGGCGGAATCTGCGGAAGGGTTCGGGAGGAAGGAAGACTTCACCCCGAAATGTCCATAAAACGCATCTGGGGGATACAACATTCAATCCCTTACCGGAAGAGGCCTTGCGCGCCGGAACCCCGCGCGCACATTGGGTTCCGCGCCACGCCTACGCCGAATTGCATTGGATCGGTCTACCGGGCGCGGTACTATGATCCGGTCCGGGGGCGGTTTGTAAGTGAGGATCCGCTTGGGTTGGCGGGTGGAGATCTGAATTTCTATACGTATGTCCAAGATCGCCCTACCAATCTGTTGGATCCCTTGGGGCTCCGAAACATCTACGTTGCAGTTTGGAATCGAAGCCTGAGTGAAGGCTCTGTGGGCCATATTATGGCACTGGAGATGGACGGCAGAGTCATCTTGAGCCAGTTCCCTCCCACCCAAACCCACAAGGCTTCCAATACCCTCCTCGATTGGCAGCAGACGCTTGCCCGCGAAGGGCGAGACCCTGACGTGTTCCTCAAGGTGTACGTGCCGGATGATGCGCGTTTCGATGAGGTTGTAAGGAACCGGAGGAATCGCTCGACATGGGATTGGTTGCCGACGAATGCGAACCAGACCAACTGTGTCGAGTCGGTGGGGGCGGCCCTGCAGGCCGGAGGTGTCCCCGTGGGTTCTTACCGGCTGCCCGGGAACCTGGGGACCGACCTCGTTCGGAAGACCGGCCAAGGAGGACAACCGTGGTCGGTGACGCCTCCCACGCTGCAAGAATTCACGCGAGCACTGCCATGAAATCCCTTCCGTGTGCCTTGGCCGGCGTGCATGCAGTATTAACAGTGTTGCTTTTTGGCGCTGCGATACTTTCGCCAGAGCGTAGCGGTCTCTTGCCGGTGTTTTTGTACTGGGTTGATTACCCCTGTTCCATTGGGATGAATTGGTTGCGTAATCTCCTGCATCCCGACTGGAGCGTCGAAAGCAATCTCCTCATTGACGGAGCGGTGTTCTTCACCATCGGGTCGTTGTGGTTCTACCTCATAGGTTCGTTGGTGCGATTGGCTCTCTTAAAGCTCATCAGGCGGTAGCTACACGTGGGCCCTTGGAGGAGGCCGGTGGTAGTCCTCTACGGTGAAATCACCTTGATGGTTCTGACAGTGGTGAGCTTTGTGCTGTGGTATAGGTCTCATCGGGAGTACCAAGAATACTTGAAGCGCCAGCATCCCGAGGAGCACGAGCGACTCACGAAACAAGATAGGGTTCTCGAT
>PMDX01000210.1 GCA_003154635.1 Actinomycetota bacterium
AAAAAGCATCCACATGTTCTCGGTCAAGAATATGGGACAATCGCACGACCACTCCGGCGCGTGGAAAGACGACAAGACCTTGCGGCTGAAGTACGCCGGCGTGGCCAACGGCAAGGATAGCGTCGTCGAAGAGATCATGATGACTTTCAACAACGGTCACATGGAGCTTCTCAACAGCGCCAGGGTCAACGGCAAGGTGCGCATCCTCTTCGAAGGCACACTGACCAGGCAGGTTTAACCAGACTCTGACAGTAGCCCTGTTGCTACCGGATCCTTGTCAGGAACCGCGGATCCTTTCGAGGAATTCGCTGTATTCGCAGAGGGCGGCCAGGACTTTGGCGCCTCGCTCGGGGGTGGGGTAGATGGCCATCTTGCCCGATCTCGCAACGGCCGGCATCATGGACTCGGCGTTGGGGAACGAGACGGCGACGATGGGCTTNNCGACTTGGTCCTGTCGTGCCCGCCCTGGGCTGCTTCCTCCAGCATGAATCCGTCGAACAGGTTGCTGGCGCCGAGCGTTCCCAGGCCAATAACGGCGTCCACGGTCTCGCAGCGGGCAATCGCTTCGAGGCACGCGAAGTGGATCGACAGGTCGAGAGTGCCGACCAGATCTACGGGGTTGCCCCGGCTCCAGTACGGTGGAAGGAGCGCGTCGAGCTGCTCGATNNGGCGGTCACCACGCCCCAGCCGCCGCCCCACGTCAGCACCCCTATCCGCCTGCCACGCGGGAGTGGCGAGACGGCGAGCGCTTTGGCGATATCGATCATGTCTTCTGTGGATTCGGCCTCTATCATGCCGGTCTGGCGCAAGACACCTTCGAAGATTGAGTCGTCGGCGGCAAGAGCCGCGCTGTGGGATTTCGCGGCCTGGGCTCCGGCCTCGGTCTTTCCCGCCTTCATCACGATGATTGGCTTGTCACGCGTGCCGTTTGCGGCTACCTCGATGAAACGCCTTGGGTCCTGGAGGCCTTCGAGGTAAAGCATGATGACATCGGTCTCGGGATCGCCGAGCAGGAACTCCATGTAGTCGGTGCAGTTGAGGTCCGCCTCGTTCCCGATACAGACAAAGCGCGAGAAGCCTACTCCGAGCGCTTTGCCTGTCGTCAGCATCTGGGTACCGAGGTTCCCGCTCTGAGCCGCGAATCCTATCTTGCCGGCCAGCGGGCGAACGGGGGGCATGAGAGCGTGGAGACTGTTGTTCGATGAGTAGATACCCATGGTGTTGGGGCCCACGAGCCTCATCGACGATCCTTCGATTGCTTTGACCAGCTCATCCTGAAGAGCCGCGCCTCCCTCGGCTTCGCCGAAGCCGCCTGAGATCACGATGCAGGTCTTGACGCCTTTTTCTACGCACTCGCGCACTGCCGGAATCACGACCGACGCCGGTACTGTGATTATCGCGAGGTCGACCTCCCCGGGGATATCCTTTACCGAGCGGAACACCTCTTTGCCCAGGATCGTGTCCTCTTTCGGGTTTACCGGGCATAGACGCCCCTGGTAACCGCCCCTGAGGATATTGGTTGGAATGAGGTTGCCCCATTTCAGCCTGGTGTTGCTGGCCCCGATGACGGCTACGGTCTCGGGTTCGAACAGGTGCTTGAGCCATGCGTTATTAGAAATCAATACGACCTCCGGGTTGCGGTCCGCTTGACTGCACTTCAGAGACGCCCCGGACGTGGACCGGGGCGCTGGTGGCGGTTTGTCGCGCACATGCTAACGAGCGGAATCGGAACATACATACAGCCTGGCCTTAGCGAGTATAGCACGATAGAAAGACATGGTCTGCCCAATATCAGCATGGAACGAGCGGGATGCCGGCCGGCCACGGACAAGGGGAAACAGAACAGTAATCAAAACGCTGAACCCGAGAGGAAACACCCTGGCCGGTCGGTCGTAGCGTCGCTATCCTGTTCTTCGGCTGGCCGGTTTTCTCACCTTCAGGTCACCGGCCGGCATAACGCCTGGTACTCTAGTAGCGGTAGGCGGCCCCGCCGCCGCTATCGTCGTTTCTGCGAGGCTTGGCCTCGTTGACCTTGACAGAACGTCCCTCGAGGTCTTTTCCGTCAAGAGCCGCTATCGCGGCCTTCGCCTCTTCGTCGTTCGTCATCTCGACGAAGCCGAACCCCCGGGAGCGGTTCGTCGTCTTGTCGCAAATGACCTCCGCTGAGTTGACGGACCCGAATGACTCAAAAGCCGTCCTCAGGCTGTCTGAACTCGTGGAATAGCTCAAATTGCCGACGTATAGCTTCACTAGCTTGCACCCCCTCCCACAAGAACAAACCCCGAGGAAACTGGTCCCCCGGGAAGTGCAATGCCATCTCGAAAGCCGAATTCCCAAAAATTATAGCAGAAATGCAAGCCGTGGAAGGTGGAGTTCAATACCCCGGCCGCCGCCGCGAGAAGTGGTGACGGTTTATATCTTGAATTGGACGAAGACTCGCGCGCCTCGTTGTAAGATTAGACAGTACGGTAACCCTGGGAGGCGACCATGCCAGAGCCGAGAAGCCCTCTGAAATGAAAGAATGGAGACAAATCCGGATGAAGCTGAATTCAAAGAGGATCGCGGCAATCGTCGGCCTCGCCCTTTTTGCCGTTGCGCTTCTCCCCGTCCCGTCCCTGGCATACCCGGCAAGTAATTTCGCCTGGACCCTGCTGCCCGTCACGGCGGTGGGCCAGGCGGTTGGAGCCGAAACGACGTCACGCACGTGGGGGCATGATTCGATCGGTGTGACCGCCCCCCAGCGAACGTGGTACCTGGCCGAGGGATGTACGGCGCCGGGCTTTGAGACGTGGGTCCTGGTGCAGAACCCGAACGCGGTGGCGGCTCATGTCAAGGTCACTTTCATGACAGGTGCGGGACCGCAAGACGGACCGGTCGTGAACCTCGCCGCTAACTCCCGCAGGACTTTCAACGCTGCCGATACGGTTCCAGGCTCGACGGAGGTGTCTACGAAAGTCGAGGCCGACATTCCCGTCGTCGCGGAGAGGGCGATGTACGGCAACGGCCGGCAGTGGGGCCACGACTCGATCGGCGCGAGCGAGGCCGCGGCGAAATGGTACCTGGCCGAGGGTTGCACCAGCGGTGGATTCGAGACATGGGTGCTCGTGCAGAATCCCGGCAACGATTGGGCTCACGTGACACTCACCTACATGACCGCGTCCACATCCGTCGCGGGACCATCGGTTTATGTGCCACCGGGCTCGCGGCGGACGTTCAATGTCGCCGATACGGTGCCGGACTCCTGGCAGGTCTCGACACAGGTCTCCTCGGACAGGCCCGTCGTTGCCGAACGCGCTATGTACGGCAACAACCGTACGTGGGGGGACGATTCTATCGGAGTGAGTGAGGCGGCAAGTTCGTGGTACCTGGCGGAGGGTTGCACCAACGGTGGATTCGAGACATGGGTGCTC
>PMDX01000137.1:0-5867 GCA_003154635.1 Actinomycetota bacterium
AGACTTCAGGAGTGCTATCATGGATGGCGATTCACAGACTGGGAGAATGGCCCGAGTCCGAGACGAACTCCGCCATGCGAGAGGTCGGGCAGTTGATGGACCGGGTGATCGAGCACTGGATGGAGCGTGAGTCACGCTCCAGCAGGGTCATGAAAGAGATTCCTGGATAGGGACGGCCGATATGATACCGAGGGAGGGTGATTAGATGGCCGCGGCCAAGGGCAAGCTGAAGATACCGCCCAGAATAGCGATAATCATGGACGGCAACGNNGCCCACAAGGAAAAAGAGGTGATGGAAGTCTGATGGAGCCCAATGGTCCCGATAAGCTCCCCACTCACCTAGCGATAATCATGGACGGCAACGGACGCTGGGCTACCCAGAAAGGTCGGCAGCGCATCGACGGGCACCGCGAAGGGGAGAAAGCGATAACCGACGTCGTAAGGGCCGGAATAGATCTCAAGCTTGAAGCTCTTGCCCTCTACGCTTTCTCAACTGAGAACTGGAAGCGACCCAAGCCCGAAGTCGAATTCCTCATGCGCTTCAATAAAGAGCTCCTTGACCTCAGGGTGGGGGAGTTCCACGAGAAGAACGTCAAGATACGCTTCCTCGGAAGGCGCCAGCGGATACCGGGCTTCCTCATGAGAAAAATGGATGAGACGGTCGAGCTGACAAAGAAAAACACAGGGCTCAAGTTGAACATCGCTTACAACTACGGCGGGCAGCCGGAGTTAGTCGATGCGATGCGGGCGATCGCCGATGAGGTCGCTGATGGCAAGCTCAAGCCACGGAGCATAAGCGAAAAGACCATCGAAAAGCATCTGTACGCTCCCGACGTCCCCGCGTACGATATGATGGTCCGCACTTCCGGAGAGATGCGCACCAGCAACTTCCTTCTCTGGGAACTCGCTTATGCCGAGCTTATTTTCGTCCCAACCCTGTGGCCTGATTTCCGCCGCGGTCACCTCATGGACGCAATCGAAGAATATAACCTCCGAACCCGCAAATTCGGCGCCCTGGCTTGAAATTCCAGGAGTAAGGTCTTTAGTATTGTTCGTCGATGGAGAGTTTCTTAAGTTGGTGTTCCGTGGGGATGCCGACTTCGTTCCAGCCCCTGAGCTTGTAATATTTGAACAACATTTTTGGCAGGGGGGCGACTTTGCCGGAGATGGGGCCCTCACGGAAAGGTTCCCCGATAAACCTCAGTGGCAGTATGTCGTCTTTGCTCGTGAGGCCCTCCCTGAGATTGAACAGCCTCTCGAGATTGAACGTCCTCTCACCTACACGGAGCACGGTGTTTCGACCGTACTTGATACCTGTTACGAAAGAGACGGCCTGGCAATAATCTGAAAAGTCGACCATCGAGGAGGACAGTCCGGGCATGTGGCCGGCGAAGAAACCTCTGAGCCATGAGGGCATGCCCGAGACCCAATCGGGAACGACGAGCGTACAGTAGCACGCCTTGTGGCAGGCGACCATGCAGTCCAGTGAGCTGAACAGGTTCTGGGCAAAGACGGTCAGCTTGATTTTGCCCGATGCGCGCGTTCCGGATATGGCGGCGGGTTTGCCCTGCACCTCCGGGGAGACCATCATCGACCCGATGTGGCTGCCACCCGACGGGCACGTAGAATATGCCAGTCCCTGGCCCCAGGTCCCCCTCGGGTCGTACCCAGGGAGCTCCATGCCCTTGACGACCATCGCGAGGTCCCCGTAGCCGTACTTCTGCGCAAGACTCGCCGCGCCTTGAGCGAGCTCATCACCCGGCCCTCTTCGTGTCGCGATCAGCGGCAGGAGAGGGCCGACCTCGCGGGCACTGCCGAAGTGGAGAGGAAGGTCGATGCGCCCTTTCTCAGATAACTCCATGGCCATGGCCAGCGTGCCGCCCAGGCTTATGGGGTCCATGCCCAGCAGGTAGCAGACGTAGTTGTTGCGGACGATGCTGTCGAGGTCGTCGATCATCAGGTTGCTGCCCAGCATGACCAGCGGCTGGTAGCCGGGCCCCTTCACGCGCATCGTCCCGGTCTTGGTGGCAATCTTCATCTCGGTAGTGCAGTCTACNNGTACAGGGCACCCGGGGCAGGAGAGCCCCTTCCGGCGTATTCCCGCACGAAGCGCCTCGCCGTTTATCTTCAGGTAGCGGTCGAAAGAACCGATGCTGAAATTGCGCGTCGGCAGCACACCATTCTCGTGCGAGATCTCTACATTCCCGGCTGTGCCATACTTAGGGAAACTGTCAGCCGATTCTTTCAGCTTCGACTTCACCGAAGTGACCGGCTTCTCGAGCCGGTCGCGGTCGAATACGGGAGTCTGGTGCGAGCCGCCGACACGTATCGCTTTCAACAGTTTGGAACCCATGACGGCGCCGGTTCCGCCCCTTTGGGCAGTATGTTCCCCGGAGGCGATGGTCGCGTACCTGACCATATTCTCTCCGGCAGGCCCTATGCAGATGGTGCCGGCGACGTCGCTCTCGAGGAGCTCGAGGGTGCGGACCACGTTTTGTCCCCATAGCTTGCCGGCGTCGCGTATCTTCCACTTGCCGGCGGTGATATCGATGATTACCGGACGGGGGGACCTTCCTCTCAGGATGAGGCCGTCGTAACCACAGGACTTCAGCTTTACGCCGAAGTTGCCGCCGAGAGAGGCGCAGGTTATGGTGCCGGTCAGGGGCGACTTCGTGCAGATGACCGCGTGATTGAGTGTCGGTATGCCAAGGCCCGTCAGGGGGCCGGTAGCAATCACCAGCACGTTTTCTGGAGAAAGCGGCTCCGCGTGGGGCTCCAGCCCGTTGAAAAGCAGCCAGACACCGAAACCCCGCCCGCCGAGGTACTTCTGTACTTCTTCCTCGGGCATGACGAAGTCTTTACCACTGCCGTCACTGAGATTCAAATTCAGGAACTTGCCGGCGTAACCGTCCAAGGCAACCCCGCACCTGTCGTCTCTTCCAATATTGTGGAGTGGCGGGCCAACCGCCCGATGTATTCTACTACATCCCTTGCACTTGGACCTGCGAACCGGCGCTTATGCGCCACCGCATGGAACGGGCTGCCGGCAGGCCGTTCCCACGGATAAATGGTGCTAAACTCGAGCTGCTCCATAATCGATAATCTAAGCGAGAGTATTTATTTGCCGGAGCGGAGGGCGTACGCCCATGATCATGCGCGAGATGCATCGCGCGGCGTAAAGGTGGTCTCGATGAGGTACTGCAAGGGCTGTGGGTTTCCCGTCCCATACGGGAAGTTCCTCGCCTGGACTTCTGACGGTACGATTATCGGACGGGATGCGGCGAGGACTCGTCTTGTATATATCGAGGTGGACGAGTTGCGCGCGCTCTACGACGGGGTTTCCCGGCTGATGAACTCCCCGGTCGATCCGCTTGTCTACCGCGCCGAGAAGGAAGTCGGCAAGCGGTTCATCAAGACGCTCATCCCCGCGTTTCTCGCGAAGGCTCCAAGAGGCAAGCTGGCCAGGCCCGAGGCGGCCATCAAGGCCACAAGCAAGTATGTTTTCAACTACATGGCCGGGCTTGGCATGGGGCGCGCGGAGGTCTACGAATATCACAGCGGTGAGCATTCGAGGGTCCTTCTCACCGATCCACACTCCGTCCCGTTGATCGCGGGCGACGGCGCCGGCGTGTTCGAGTTCGTTGAGCGGATCGGAGTCCAGGCGGGCTGGCAGCGCATCAAGGCCGCCGAGTACATAGTCACCATCCAGAGGGTGAGCGAGGAGCCTCCGGTGGAGGAGGAGTTCGCACTCGAAGAGATTCAATACCATCCCGGTAACGTCCAGATGGAGAAGTGCCCGCGCTGCGGCGTGCCCATCGCCGTGACCGGCAGCATCTACCTCAACTTCGAGAAGGGCATTCTCAGGCATTCGAAGACGGGCGTGCGCCTGGTTGCCATGCCGGTAGAGAGTTTCAACGCCGTCGCACGGGAGCTCACGAGGGAGTTCGGGGCCGCGCTGCCCGGATTGATGGAGGGCCTCGAACAGAAATATACGCGCGATGCCTCAAACGTGCGCGAGACGGTGCCGCCTGGCAGCAGCATACTCGACATGTTCCGCGACTTTCCCTGGATGGGCACGGGCAACCCCGTATGGGCGAACCTGGAAGGCGGCAAGGTGGTCATAGCCATAGACAACCCGTTCCACCCCGGAATCGTGGCCGGAAGGGTCGCCGGCATCTACGAGGCCTGGACCGGGAGCGTCGTGCGGACCACCTGGATCGAGGACGTTCCAGGCCGTGTGACCGTGACGCTCGAGCGTGTCGCCTGAGAGCGCCCCCGGGGCCGGCGATTCGAGGTTAACGAATCCGGTATCTGCGGACGCTGCCACTCGTTATAATATGTGAAGCTTCTGCGTAGGTCGGCGCTTGTTATCGATAATGGATTCGGAGGTACAAGAACGTGTTGAAAAAGCTGCTGGTCCCGCTCGTAATCGTCTTGCTGGTGGTCCCGCTCGCGATCTTCGCGGTTGGATGCTCCAGCCCGAGCGCCGAACAGATCGCTAAAGACAGCATGCGTGCCTCGGAGAACATCGATACGTCGCACTTCGTCGTTTCCTCGAGTTTGCAGTTACCGCGTGCCCCCATCCAGAACGGAAAGGTCAGCCAGCAAGAGTACACCAACGACTCCAGCGGGGATATCAACCAGAAGACGGGCGACCTGCAGGTGACCCAGGAACTGGCCTCCGGCGTGCATGTCACCGCGTTGCAGTCCGGAAAGAAGACTTACATCCAGCTGGCGGGAACGTGGTACGAGGCGCCCCAGTCGTTCCAGGTCGCGGCCCCGGTGACGCAGACGCTCTCGATCTCCCAGTACGTGAAGTACTTCAAGACGCTCACCAAGCTCGGAGATACGAAGATAGACGGTGAGGGATGCTACCATCTGCAGGCCGTGCCCGACATGAAACAGCTGGTCAAGCTGCCCGGCATCACCGATCTTCTCAAAGACCCCACGACCGGCAAGCAGATCCGGACAGTCGATGAGCTTGCCGACCTGAAAGCAGTGCTTGATTTCTACATCAGGAAGAAAGACAGCTACATGAAGAGGATGAGCGCCTTGGTCGAGGTGCGCGCGTGGGAAGACCTGATAAAGCTCGGCTACGCCGAGGCGGGCGACAGGGTCAAGGACCAACAGCAGACTACCCTCAGCAAATATAACGAGAAGCTTAACCTCGAGCCTCCCACCAACGTGAAACCCTGGCCCGCCCAGTAGCGCGTCACTCGTAAATCTTTTCTTCGTCGTTGTAGGCTTCGAGGGCGTCGAATTCAACGTCACGGCCGGCGGCTTTGCCGTCGGCCATCTCTTTGTATAGCTCGTGCTGGATGATGAGGTTCANNTCATGATCTCGTTGGTGCCGGTCCATATCATGATGAGCCTGCAGTCGCGCAGCATCCGTTCGATGGGGTAGACGTTAGTGTAGGCTATGCCGCCCATTGCCTGCATGCAGTGGTTGATGACGGTCCAGGAAGCTTCGGTTGCGAACTTCTTGGATTCGGAGACCATTCTCCGCAACCTGCCGGCGGACACTTTCCCGCTGTCGATAGCGCTGGCAGTGGCGAATACGAGTGCCCTGGCCGCGTCGAGCTGCGTGATCGACTCCGAGACCTTGAAAGACACCGCCTGGAAGTTCTTTATCGGGACGCCGAACGCCTTTCGCCTGGTCGTGTAGCGCATGGCGATCTCTATCGCCGCCCGGGCGGCGCCCAGGGCTCCCGCGGCCGAGGTGAGACGCTCGGGGATCATCATGCGATAGAATATTTTACCGCCCTGGTTCAGACCCCCTACGAGGTTCTCCGCGGGCACGCGGGTGTCGCGGAACATAACGCGGCCGGTGCCGCCGCCACGTGCCCCCATGAGCCCGTAGACGTGCT
>PMDX01000137.1:5890-13094 GCA_003154635.1 Actinomycetota bacterium
GTGGTGGCGCCGAAGAAGTCGGAGCCGCCACGAGGCTCGGTGAGGGCCTCGGAGCAGAAGAGCTTGCCCTCGCAGGTGGGCTTCAGGTACTTCTGTTTCTGCTCTTCGTTGCCGAACTCGTTCGTGCATTCGCCGACGATAGACACCAGCGAGTACAGGCAAGCCGGGGGGATCCCGAGCGTAGCCATCTCGCCGATGGCTATGCACTCTTCGAGCCACCCGAGGCCGCGACCGCCGTACTCTTTCGGGAACCGCAGGCCCAGCAGGCCGCGTTCGGCTGCACCGAGGAGTATCTCCTTCGGGTACTGAATCTTTTCGGCGTCCATGTCGAGCAGGTACTGGCGGTCTATCGAACGCGTGAAATCGCGGATTTCTTCCTGGAGGGTGATTTGCTCATCGGTCATCATGAAATCAAACATCGCCTGCCTCCCTTTGTCACTGCCCCGGTCGCTTGATGTTCATATGGGATTGCTGCTAAATTCTCCGAACCCGATTCGGCTCGCATCTATTATAGAATAGGCGGAAAACGAAAGGCACGGTATCAGTGGCCCAGAAGAAAAAGAAGAAACCGGCTGGCGCTCGTAAGTCTACCTACGCAAAGGGCAAGAAGGTCGAGCCCCCAAAGAAAACCGGTCCAGCCAAGAGTTCCACCGGTACCGCCAGGCCGGTTCAAGGCGTAGCTAAGCAGACCTCGAAAGGCGACCAGAAGCAGGTCGAGTCGTGGAACCTCGTAAGAAAGGGAACCCTTGAGGCCAAGGTCATGTGGGCCCTGCTGGCGATTATCGCCGTCGTGGCGCTGGCACGCTACCCGCTGACGCAGGCCGAGGGTAACGTCCAGTACAAAGCCCAGGTGGTCGAGTATAAAAAGCTGCTTGCGGCTTTCGAGAAGAAGTACCCGACAGCGGTTGAGCAGAAGAAGCACTCCAAGGATAAGCCGGTAACGCCGAAGGCTCCCACCACAAGCGTTATCGTTATCAGTGTGCTGTTCGGTGCGATACAGTCGGCCATTTTCGCATTTCTCGGCCTCAACGTATTGAGGAGAACAGACCTCCGCACGCCTGTCCTCGACAAATCGCTCAGCGGGGAGGGCATCAGGGGTCCCGACCTGCTGCCTTTCGCCACGTGGTCGATTCCCGCCGGAGTTCTGATCATCGCTCCACTGTATCTGAACGCGCGAATCAGTTCGACGCTCATAAACAACGTGGTTAAGGCGAGCGGGGCCATCAACACCAAGTACCCGCTCTACAAGGAGATACTTGGCTCGTTCAATGACGGGATGTTCTTCTTCGTCCTCTTTGTGCTGGTAGCCGTGCCGGCACTTATCTGGGTTTTCACGCGATACCACGACCGCACCCACGTGGAGCCCCACTGGGGAGGCATCCTCGGGGCTGCCCTGCTCGCGCTTGGATTCATATGGCTCAACGTCGGTAACTCGGTTCATTCAGCCACCCAGCATGCGGCCTACTCTCTCGGACTCGCGCTGCCCGTGGTCATAATGGGTTACGTTTTTTGGAAGAAGGGGTTAGAATACTCGATGCTCGCCGCTTTGATAGGCTTTGGCTTCTATCCTTTGATCGCGAGTTTCGTCGTAAAATAGCACAGTGTGATAACAGCGCAACACCTGGGGTCAGATACCATTTGTTGCGCTTTGATTGGGAGTGGAGTTCATAGATGGCGTTGACGATGCAGCAGGTGATACTCACGCTGGAGGGGTACTGGGCCGAGCGAGGCTACCTGCTTGCCCAGCCTTACGACCTCGAGGTGGGGGCGGGCACTTTTCATCCGGCCACGTTGTTGCGGTGCCTGGGCCCCGAGCCGTGGCGCGTCGCGTACGTCCAGCCCAGCAGGAGGCCGACTGACGGACGCTACGGCGAGAACCCGAACAGGGTCGGCAAGCACAACCAGTACCAGGTCATATCAAAACCGTCACCTCCGGACGTAATCGACCTCTACCTCCAGAGCCTCTACGCCCTGGGCATAGCCCCCGAGGAGCACGATATCCGTTTCGTGGAGGATGACTGGGAGTCGCCGACACTGGGGGCCTGGGGCCTGGGTTGGGAGGTATGGCTAGATGGCATGGAGATAACGCAGTTCACCTATTTCCAGCAGGTCGGGGGCTTCGACTGCCGCCCCGTCTCCGCCGAGATAACTTACGGACTCGAGCGTATCTCGATGTACGTTCAGAATATCGACAATATCTTCGACATCGCCTGGAACGACGATGTCACCTACGGTGAGCTGTTCCAGCAAGCCGAGGTGGAGTGGTCGCGCTACTCGTTCGAGGAAGCCGACATCACGCTCTTGTACAGGATGTTCTCCGATTTCGAGGCGGAGGCGGGAGCATTGATTGCCAAGGGGCTTCTGCACCCGGCATACGACGCGTGCCTCAAGTGCTCGCACGTGTTCAACCTGCTCGACGCTCGCGGTGCGATCAGCGTGACCGAGCGCACCGGATTTATCGCCAGGGTGCGCGCTCTCTCACGCGCATGCGCGCAAGAGTTCCTGAGGTGGCGAGAAGAAGAAGGCTACCCCCTGTTGAAGGCTACCTGAAGCCGCAAAGCCCGGCAGCCCGTGTGCGACCGCCCGAGGGCGACGAACGACGGTTACCGGCTCCACTGCGGAGCTGGACGACAAAGAGAAAACAATGGCTGAACTACTGTTCGAGATAGGGACCGAAGAGCTGCCCGCCTCGGCCGCATACGACGCCATCGGGCAGATCGAACGCCTTGTCCCCGAGTTATTCGATAGAGAGCGCATCGTCTTCGAGGAGTCCTACGTGCTGGCGAGCCCCCGCCGGTTGTCCGTCAGCATCCGGGGCCTCAACGAGCTCACCGAGCCCAGGGTCACAAACCGCAAGGGTCCACCTCTATCCGCGGCGCGCAACGAGGACGGCACCTGGTCAAGAGCCGCGCTCGGGTTCGCTCGCTCCCAGGGTGTAGGCGAGGAAGACCTCCTGGTGCAGGATACCGATAAGGGGAGCTACGTCTTCGCGGTCACGGAGGAGTCCGGCAAGCCGGTAGCGGAGGCCTTGCCGACTTTGCTCCGCGAGATCGTCTCGTCGCTGCGGTTCAAGAAATCCATGCGGTGGGGCAGCGGCGAGGAGCGCTTCAGCCGCCCGGTGCGCTGGCTGGTGGCCCTGTTCGACGGGCATGTAATCGATTTCGGGTTCGGCGAGCTGATGTCTTCGGACGTAACGTACGGTCATCGGTACCTCTCCAGGGGCGCCATCGGGATAAAACGCCCCCACGAGTACGAGCACCTTTTGCGAGAAGCCTTCGTGATGGTCGACCACAAGGCGAGGCTTGAGCAGATCATCAGCACGGCCGAGTTGGTGTGCGGCGAAGCTGATGCAATTCCCTTGCTCGATGACGACGTACTCGAAGAGGTAGTGATGCTTGTCGAGTGGCCCGGAATCGTGCTCGGCAAGTTCGACGAGCGTTTCCTCAAGCTACCGCGCGAGGTGCTCGTCCATGCCATGCAGTCGCACCAGCGGTATTTCCCTGTCGAAGACAGGTCGGGCGCCCTCAAGGCCGGCTTCCTCGCGGTGCACAACGGCGACCCGGAGAGCGAAGACACAATCCGCCGCGGGCACGAGAGAGTCCTCGCTGCGCGCCTCGCGGACGCGGAGTTCTTTTTCGAGGAGGATCTCAAGCGCCCTCTGGCTGACAGGATGGCTGACCTCGAGCACGTCGTCTACCAGTCGGAGCTGGGCAGCATGGCCGAGAAATCGACAAGGCTCGCGCTGCTGGTGGAGAAGGCCGCGCTCGAAATCGAACAGGACGAAGGCCTCGTGGAGCGCGCTCGCCGCGCCGCGCTGCTGTCGAAATGCGACCTCGTGACTCGCATGGTCATAGAGTTCCCCGCGTTGCAGGGGACGGTCGGCTCGATATACGCGAGTCTGACCGGAGAGGAAGAGAAAGTCGCCGAGGCGATAGGAGAGCTGTACCTGCCGCGCAGGCTGGGCGACTCTCTGCCCGAGACGACCGAAGGGGCACTGCTCGCCCTTGCCGAGAAGGCCGACAACCTGGCGGCATCGTTCGGGCTCGGGCACGTCCCGACGGGCTCTGAAGACCCTTACGCCCTGCGCCGGCAGGCCCTGGGCATGCTGATGATAATAATCGATCGCGGCCTCGACCTCTCGGTGAGAAAGATGGTCCGTGTATCGGCGGCTGAACTGGAGGCGGAGTCCCACGGCTTCTCGTGGACCCCGGAGGCTGAAAAAGCCCTGTCGGACTTTTTCGTCGCCAGAGAGCGGGTCTTTTTCACCGAGGCTGGATATCGCTACGACCTGGTCGACGCGGTCCTGGCAGTCGACTGGGATATCCCGCTCTCGGCGAAAAGGCGCCTGGACGCTCTCGTCGAAGCTCGCGAATCGGGGCTCCTCGCAAAGCTCTACACGGCCTTCGAGCGTTGCCATAACCTCTCGAAGGGGCAGGATACCTGCGGCGTGGACGAGACTCTGTTCACGGAGGACGTGGAGCGCGAGGTGTTCTCCGCTCTCGACGCGGCAGAGAAAGCCGCTGAAGCGGCTCTGGAGATGCTCGACTTCAAGGGAGCAGCAGCCGCGATCGAGCCGCTTTGCGAGCCCGTTGACAGGCTTTTCAATGACGTATTGATAATGGCCGAGGACCAGGCGGTCCGCGGCAACAGGCTGTCGCTCCTGACGCGCATCGACGCCCTGTTCAACAGGGTCGCTGATTTCTCCAAGCTTACGTGGGACTAGCACGGCAGCCGCGCAATATATTTTCCAGGTTTACCTGGCGTTGGATACCGGAAGATCAAGATAGCACAAGGAGGGAATAATCGTGGGCACCAAGTACGTCTACGACTTCGAAGAAGGCAACAAGGACATGAAGAACGTCCTGGGGGGCAAGGGAGCCAATCTCGCCGAGATGACCGGCATGGGCATTCCCGTCCCGCCCGGGTTTACTATCACGACGGAGGCATGTGTCTACTACTCCAAGAACGGGGAGTACCCCCCCGGCCTCGCGGAGGAGATAGACGAGCACCTCGCCACACTCGAGAAGAAGATGGGCAAGAAACTCGGCGACTCCGATGACCCGCTTCTTGTATCGGTCCGCTCCGGTGCGCGTGCAAGTATGCCCGGTATGATGGACACCGTTCTCAACCTTGGTCTGAACGATAAGTCGGTCGAGGGGCTCACCGCCAAGACCGGCAACCCGAGGTTTGCCTACGACTCGTACAGGCGTTTCGCCGCGATGTATGGTGACGTCGTCCTCGGCCTCAAACCGGAGAGCAAAGAGGAGCGCGACCCGTTTGACGTGCTGCTCGATGCCAAGAAGGAAGCCGCCGGAGTCGAGCTCGACAATGAGCTCACCGCCGACGACCTGAAAGACCTGGTCGGCCAGTTCAAGGCCGAGATCAAGGGGCGCGAGGGCACCGATTTCACGCAGGACCCGAAAGAGCAGCTCAAGGGCGCTATCCTGGCCGTCTTCGACTCCTGGGACAACGACAGGGCTGTCACGTACCGCAGGATGAACAACATCCCTTCCGACTGGGGCACCGCGGTAAACGTGCAGGCAATGGTGTTCGGTAACACCGGCGAGACGTCCGGGACCGGCGTGGGCTTCACCCGAAACCCCGCCGCCGGCGAGAACCTCGTATTCGGCGAGTTTCTAATGAACGCTCAAGGCGAAGACGTAGTCGCGGGCATCCGAACCCCACTTCCACTCGAGCAGCTCCACGACGAGCTTCCCGAGGCTTACGACGAGCTGATGCGAATCAGGAACGTCCTCGAGGAGCATTATCGCGACATGCAGGACTTCGAGTTCACCATCCAGGAGAAGAAACTCTGGATGCTCCAGACCAGGAACGGCAAACGCACCGGTTTTGCCGCCGTCAAGATCGCCGTCGACATGGAGAAAGAAGGGCTGATCACACCCGAGGAAGCAGTCTCGCGAGTGGAGCCCGAGGGTCTCAACGACCTTCTGCGCCCGGTGTTCAACCCGGCCGAGAAGGCCAAAGCCGCCAAGGACGGCCGCATGATCGCGACAGGCACCAAGG
Source organism: Actinomycetota bacterium (assembly GCA_003154635.1). Classification (GTDB taxonomy): domain Bacteria; phylum Actinomycetota; class Geothermincolia; order Fen-727; family Anoxymicrobiaceae; genus FEN-727. The sequence goes on from PMDX01000137.1 coordinate 11,915, forward strand.
CCGGCCCCGGGGCGGCGACCGGCCAGGTCGTGTTCTTCGCGGCGGACGCCCACGACCGCAAGACGGAGGATCCGTCCGCGCAGTTGCTACTGGTGCGTCACGAGACCAGCCCCGAGGACATCAAGGGAATGGCTGCCGCTGAGGGTTTTCTGACCCAGTTCGGCGGGGCTACCTCCCACGCGGCACTTGTAGCTCGCCAGATGGGCAAGGTCTGCATAGTCGGATGCGCCGCGCTCGATCTGGATTACGAGGCCAGGATCGTACGGATAAAGTCCGACAACAAGGTCCATGAGGTCAAGGAAGGCGACTGGCTGTCGATCGACGGCACGACCGGCGAGGTGTACCTCGGCAAGATCGAGACGCTCCCCTCGGAGGTCGAGCAGGTCCTTTTCCAGAACACGCTCAAGCCCGGCGATTCCCAGGTCTACCAGGATTTCGTGACGTTCCTCGGCTGGGCCGACAATATACGCAAGATCAACATCCGCACCAACGCCGATACGCCCGGGCAGTCCGAGCAGGCCATCGCATTCGGCGCCGAGGGCATCGGTCTCTGCCGCACCGAACACATGTTTTTCGGCGGTGACCGCATCCTGGCGGTGCGCCAGATGATCCTCGCGCAGGACGAGGCCGGTCGCCGGGTCGCGCTCGACAAGCTCTTCCCGATGCAGAAGGAGGACTTCATCGGAATTTTCCGGGTCATGGGTGAGCGCCCGGTAACCATCCGCCTGCTCGACCCGCCGCNNCCGCCGCTGCACGAATTCCTGCCTCACACGCAGCAGGACATCGTCGCCGTCGCGAACGAGTGCGGCATGAGCGTCAGCGATATCGAGGAACGCAATCGCCGCTTGAAGGAGGCTAACCCGATGCTGGGGCATCGCGGCTGCCGCCTTGGCATCACTTATCCCGAGATCTACGAGATGCAGGTAAAGGCTGTTATCGAGGCCGCGTGCCAGGTCAAGGGCGAGGGCATCGACGTAAAGCCCGAGATAATGATCCCGCTCGTCGGCTCCGCCAGGGAGATGCAGGTCACCCGGGAGATGGCAGTAAGCGCCGCGGACGAGGTGATCGCCTCCAGGGGGATCGAGCTCGCCTACATGGTGGGAACGATGATCGAGCTGCCGCGCGCCTGCGTGGTCGCCGACAAGATAGCCGAGAACGCCGAGTTCTTCTCGTTCGGGAC
>PMDX01000130.1 GCA_003154635.1 Actinomycetota bacterium
TCGAGCGCGGGCACGACATCCTCTATGTCTGTTACGACACAGAGGTCTACTCGAACACGGGCTACCAGCGCTCAGGCCTCACGCCGATGGACGCCCTGACGACGACGAGCCCAACAGGAAAGATGTCGTGGGGCAACGCTACTCGAAAGAAAGACCTGCCAGCTATCGTAGCTGCCCATGGGGCTTCCTACATCGCGACAGCTTCCGCCGGTTATCCCAACGACATCAAGCGCAAGATAAAAAAGGCTCTGACGTTCACCGGGCCGACGTACGTCCAGATACACTCTCCATGCGTATCCGGCTGGGGCGTCGAGAGCCAGCTTACGATCAGGATGGCACGCGCCGCCGTTAGTTGCGGCCTGTATCCGTTGTTCGAGATGGAAGCTGGCAATGTCACGGGCGTCAGAAAGATAAAACCCGAAGAGTTAATCGGTGTAGAGGAGTACCTGAAGCCCCAGAAGCGGTTCGCTCACCTGTTCAAGTACCCCGGAGGCGAAGCGCACATCAAGGACCTGCAGGCCATCGCCAATACCAACATCGACAGGTATGGGCTGCTTCAATCAAGTGAGTCGTCCCATTGACAAGGTGACGCACCGGTAGTCCTCGAGTGCAGTTTGCCACGACGCTGTAGAATATTTGCGATGTGACAGGTTGGGTCCAGTGATGACACTGTAACGATGGCTTGCACTTTTCACGCCGCTTGTATCTTTGCTATTCTATGCGTGCGTTTAAAGTGAAAGTCCTAAGGAGGTTTGCTCGATGGCTGATGACATCCGCGAGGAAGAAGAGGTGCTGAAGAAAGAGCTTGCAGACCTTGACGACCAGACCGACAGGCTGGCCGAGAAGTTCGAGGAACTCGCCGGCATCGATTGCGACTTCGGCGAGTGCATTTTCGACCCCGAGATGGATGACGTAAACAAGAAGATCGCAGAGGTCCAGCGCCGCAAGAAGATTCTCGAAGGGCTTATCGCACACCTGGAAGGTTGCGAGAAATAAGGCGACCCCATAACGCCCGGGTGGTTGTTATTGACAGGTGAGCATTGTCAATGCCCACCCGCCGCTACTGCGGCTGTAATAGAGACGTGCGTTGATGGGCGTTATGCAATTTGCAGGGATAGATGATTGCGCGATGGCAGACTGCCATAATCATTTGCACTATTTTGCCGACCCCCATTCTTCAAGCAAAAATCGATACAAAAGGTAAGCAATTGCCAAAAGTAAGTCCCGAATTCAAAGGCAGTCTCAGCAAGGTCGAGGGGGCTGGAAACCTCACTCATTGTTACCAGTGTAGCGCGTGCGTCGCCGAATGTCCGGCGGCTCAACACTGCGCAGGTTTCAACCCGAGAGAGATCGTCCTGGCCTCCACGCGCTGGCAGCAATCGACGAGGGCAAGTCCGCACAGGCGTTTCCGAGCTTCGGCCCTGAGCGCAGGGGCGCCCCCGTTATGGCGTTTACGAGGGTTGCCGACGAATACATCTACATCCGCACCGGCATCACTGAGCCCGATGTCGTAGTGGTCCTCGACCCCACCGTCATGGGTGCGGTCAACGTGACCTCCGGGCTCAAAGAAGGCGGAATAGTCGTCGCCAACACTTCGATAGGGAAAGAAGAGCTGACAGCATGGAGTACGAGCGACTCATCAACGCGAGCGGGCTGACGGGCGGTCACCTCCACAGGCGTTCCGACGACGCGCGTCCGAAGCGCATCGCTTATATCCAGTGCGTCGGCGCGCGCGACGTCAGAAGCAGTCACCCTTACTGCTGCAGCGTTTGCTGTATGTACGCTACCAAGGACGCGATGCTCGCATACATGCATCATGACGACACAGAGAACATAATCTTTTACACTGACTTAAAAGCATTCGGACGTGGTTTCGACGAATATATAAAAAGAGGCGCTGCCGAGTATGGTATTACTTACTTAAGGGCGCGTCCCGGTGAGGTAACAGAAGACCCGGAAACTAAGAACCTGTATGTTTGGTATGATGATACTGAAAGCGGTGGCGTCAAGAGCATGGAGGTGGACATGGTAGTCCTCTCCACCGCGTTCGTGCCTCCGCCGGGCATTCGCAATCTTGCCGAAACGCTCGGCGTTCATATGGATGATTACGAATTCTTCAAAGCAAGTGATGACCTCCTCGCCCCTATGGACACTAGCGTCCCAGGGATTTATATAGCCGGCGCCTGCACGAGGCCCATGGACGTCACCGACGCGGTGACGCAAGGCGGTGGAGCGGCCGATCGAGCCGCGCAGGCGGTCAAGGAATTCACCGGGAAGAAGACCTCGGCAAAAGCCGGGTCTGGGAGATAGGAGGTAGGAGATGGCAGCAGCGAAGAAGGCAGCGAAGAAGCCCGCGAAGAAGAAGGCTCCGGCGAAGAAGAAAGCAGCCGCCAAGAAGAAGGCTCCGGCGAAGAAGCCCGCGGCGAAGAAGGCTGCCGCCAAGAAGAAGGCTCCGGCGAAGAAGAAAGCAGCCGCCAAGAAGAGGTAGCACGTAGTAACGAAAGGAAAGGCCTTGGCTGACAAGAAAGCGGCCGGGAAGAAAGCGGCCGCCAGATCATCGTCCCCTGATACAGATAAAAAGACGGAATCCACGGCTTCGAAGCCGGCCGTCGAGCTGATTGACGCTTCTGGTGAACCCCGCATCGGTGTGTTCGTCTGCCATTGCGGAACCAACATCGCCGGCTTCCTCGATGTCGAGGAAGTTACAGAGTACTCGAAGACTCTACCCAATGTGGTGTTCGCCACTCGCAACCTTTACACGTGTGCGGAGGACGGAATCAGCGCGATAAAAACGCGATCAAGGAGCATGAACTCAACCGCGTGGTCGTGGCGTCGTGCACGCCTCGTACCCACGAGCCACTCTTCCGCGACGCTTGCGAGGAGGCCGGGCTCAACAAGTACCTTTTTGAGTTCGCGAACATACGCGACCAGTGCTCCTGGGTCCACATGCACGAATGGGATGAGGCAACAGCCAAGGCAAAGGATCTCGTGCGCATGAGCGTGATGAGGGCCGGGCTCCTCCAGCCCCTGGAGGAGATATCGATCGACATCCACCCCGCTTCCCTCATCATAGACGCCGGCGTCGCCGGTATGACGGCGGCGCTTTCCATCGCCGACCAGGGATACGAGGTCTTCCTCGTCGAGAAGGAGGCGGAGGTCGGGGGCATGATGCGTAACCTCGACAACCTGACTCCGACAAACACCGACTCGCAGACGGTCATAACGCGCTACCTCGAGCGTATCAACGCGAACCCCAACGTTCACCTGATCGCCAGCGCGACGCTCAAGTCGATAAACGGTTACTTCGGCAATTTCGACGTTGCCGTGACGGTCGGCGACCGTGAGGAGACGTTCAAGGTGGGAACCATAATCGTCGCGACGGGCTCCGAGGAGATGAAGCCAGAGGGACTCTACGGCTACGGCGATCTCAACAACGTGATGACGAAGGGCCAGCTCGAGCTCATGCTCAGGGAAGACCGCGTGCCTGATGTGAAAGACGCGGTGTTCATCAACTGTGTCGGCAGCCGCGGCCAGAGTGTGTCTTACTGCAACCGCATATGCTGTATGGTCGGCATCAAGAACGCCATCGCGCTCAAAGAGAAGTTCCCCGAGGCAAACGTCAGTGTCCTGCACAACGACATCGAGGTCTACAGTGTCATCCAGGAGGACTGGTACAAGAAAGCGCGCGCGCTGGGCGCGCGCTTTCGCAAGTACACCCCCGAGCGCCGTCCCGAGGTAACCGAGGAAGATGGCAGGCCGAAGGCGAAAAGTGGGCCGAGGCGGTCAAGAACATCGTCGAGGTAGCCCAGAAACTCGGGCCGATGGACAAGACCCCCCTGCGCTACAAGGCGTCCGAGCGTTCCGAGGTCGGCTCCTGAGCCAGGTGGCCGCTTAGAGCGACCAAGCTCTGAGTCATGCCGGTAGAAGCCGGAGATAATGCCTTGCAACCAGACTCACGCGATGTCGAGAGATCCTGCCGAAGATGCCTCATCACCGGTATCTGCTCCATCGCGTTTCCGGTATCAGGAGCTGTTGTTGCCCTGCTGATGTCGTTTGCGCTTCCATCGCGGTTCCTCCATAACGTGCTGGCCGACCTTCTTCGCATCTACTATGGCGTGGCTCTGCTATTGCCGGTACCGCTGGCCATCCTGACGAGCGTGTTCTTCGTGATGGGCATTTCCGGATTGCGGCGCGACCCCGCGGTGAAAAGTCTCGGCTTTGCCATTATCGGCCTCTCCCTCGCGGTGATATCGATCGCCGTGTTCGTTACCATCGTTGCGGTCGTACCAGATCTCTAAGTGGAGCAGCGCTACCCTGAAGCCACATGTTTCTTGTGATTACGCTCCGGGTTCCGCTATACTTTTGTCTCGAGACCCGGGGCATCCCCGGGTTTGTTCTACTAGTGGTGGTTCTGAGATGTCACTCGTCGTACAGAAGTTCGGCGGCTCCTCGGTCGCCGATGTAGACAAGATAAAAAACGTTGCACGCCGGGTCGTGGACGCAAAAAAGCACATCGATCACGTCGTGGTGGTGGTCAGCGCCCTCGGCGACACCACAGATGACCTCGCGGAACTGGCCGCGCAGATTTCCAGGACTCCTCCTGAACGAGAGATGGACATGCTCCTCTCTACCGGAGAACAGATCTCCATGGCTCTGCTTGCGATGGCTCTCAACGAGCTCGGGCAGGATGCTATCAGCATGACCGGTCAGCAGGTCGAGATCCTGACCGACAAGGGCCATACAAGAGCCAAGATAAGGCACGTCGGTGCCGACCGGGTCGTCCAGGAGTTGCGCAAGGGGCGCGTTGTCGTTGTCGCCGGATTCCAGGGGGTCACGAACGAAGGCGAGATAACCACTCTTGGCAGGGGTGGTTCCGACACGACCGCGGTCGCTCTCGCTGCGGCCCTGCACGCGGATTACTGCGAGATTTTCACTGACGTTGACGGTATTTATACGGCCGACCCACGCGCCGTCCCGGACGCGCACAAGATCGACATGATCTCATACATGGAGATGCTCGAGATGGCCGCAACGGGCGCGAAGGTTCTGATGGCGCGCTCTGTCGAGTATGCGAGGAACTATGAGGTTCCCCTGCACGTGAGGTCGAGCTTCCACTCAGGCGTTGGGACCTGGGTCAAGAGCGAGGATGATATCATGGAGAAGGCAATTGTCAGCGCGGTAACACACGACTTCAGTGAGGCCAAGGTCACTATCATCGGCGTTCCTGATGAGCCTGGTGTAGCGGCGAACCTGTTCGGTTCGCTTGCCGAGGCGAACATCAACGTCGACATGATCATACAGAACGTCAGCGAGCGAGCGCGCACTGACATCTCGTTCACGGTGAACAAGGACGATGTGGACAAGGTCAGGCCCATCGCGGACAACCTCGTGAGCTCGCTCGGAGCCGAGGGCAGCAACTACAACGACGATATCGCCAAGATCAGCCTCATAGGAGCCGGAATGCGAACGCATCCGGGCATCGCCGCGGGGATGTTCAAGACGCTTGCCGATAACGGTATCAACATAGAGATGATTAGCACTTCTCCCATCAAGATATCGTGCGTGGTCAGGCGTGAAGACGGAGAAAACGCGGTAAACATGCTGCACGAGTATTTTAGCCTCTAGGTGCGCCCCGGGTAAGAAGGAAGGCGCTTTTTGGCGTTTTAATCTTTACCACCTACCTTTGGCGACTATGCTAGCGAAAGGAAACCAGGGAGATGAAGGAGCCACGCGTCGCCATCGTCGGCGCGACCGGCATGGTTGGACAGGAAATGATGAGAGTGCTCGAGCAGAGGGAGTTCCCCCTCTCGAGGCTCATGCTGCTGGCCTCGGAGCGTTCGCGCGGGCGCACGTTCGAATTCCGGGGCGAGACGCTGCCCGTCCAGGTGCTGAATAAAGACTCCTTTGAGGGAATAGAAATAGCCCTCTTCTCCGCCGGCGGTTCGATCTCTGAGAAGTTCGGCCCTGTCGCAGTACAGGCCGGGGCCATAGTGATCGATAACTCCAACGCTTTCCGGATGGAGCCTGACGTGCCGCTTGTCGTTCCGGAGGTGAACGGCGCGGAGGTGTTCAATCACAAAGGCATAATATCCAATCCAAACTGCTCCACCATCCAGATGGTCGTTGTCCTCGAGCCGCTTCACAAGAAATACGGTATCGAGCGTGTGGTGGTGAGCACATATCAATCTGTCTCGGGAACCGGCAAAGAGGCGGTCGAGGAGCTCAGGCAGCAGGTGCGCGCCGTCGAGTCGGGCGAACCGGTCACCTGCGAGGTCTACCCTCACCAGATCGCTTACAACTGCCTTCCCCATATCGATGTCTTCCTCGAGAACGGCTACTGCCGCGAAGAGCAGAAGATGATCAACGAGACGCGAAAGATCATGGGCGAACCGGAAATGGCCCTCACCGCAACAACCGTGCGAGTGCCGGTGATGGTTGGTCATGGCGAGTCGGTCAACGTCCAGTTCGCCAATCCCGTCGAACCTGACGAGGCCAGGGCTGTGCTTGCCGTGGCTCCTGGGGTTGTCGTTGTAGACGACCCGTCCAGGAACGTCTATCCGCTCGCTGTTGACTGCGAGGGCACGGACCCGTCTTACGTCGGGCGCATCCGGAAGGATTTCTCGGCGCCAAATGCTTTGAACCTGTGGATAGTCAGCGACAATCTGCGGAAGGGTGCGGCGCTCAACGCTGTCCAGATCGCGGAGCTGCTGCTCGATTGACCCCTCCGCTTCAGCGGCCCCCGGCGGACCGCGAGGGAGGCACGCCTTAATGAACTACCCGGCGCCACCAGCCGGAAGCGGGGATAACTGCCCGGAGTGCTCGAGCCACCCCGGGACAGAGGCAGTGGCAAAATGCGTATCCTGTAATCGCCTTGTGTGCGCCTGGTGCCGCGTGATCAGGGGGAACCGAAACTATTGCAGGGCTTGCGCCGCGAGCTCTGGTTTTCCGGTACACCCTGGCGCGCCCGCCGGGAATGGACCGGCGAGCGGGCAGCCGCCACCTCAGCAGCCGGGATATCCAGCTCAGTCAGACTATCCTCAATACGGAGGTTACCCGCCTCCTCCGGGAGCGCCTCCCGGGGGATATTACGGTCATGGATACCAGCAATATCATGCGCCGGCCGGTGTGTACCGCAGGCCTCCAAGAGAAACCGTGTTCCCCGGAGCTCCTTGGGGTGTAGGCGAAGCGCTGATAATATTCGCCATCTCGTTCCTGCTCGGCTCCGGGCTCAGCTACGCGGTTTACGCGGTGCTACGGCAGTCATTCTCCAGCACGACCGCCACGTTCCTCCTGATATTCCTGTCGAGCGTAATCCTCTATGCGCTCCTGCTGGCAGGCACTTTCTACTCCGTAAAGGTGAGGCATGGCAGCACGCTGACGGCGCTCGGGCTAAAGTTGGACGGCCTGGGAAGCGCGCTGACATGGGGTGCGGTGCTCGGGCTGCCGCTCTTCGTTGCAGCGATAGCGCTCGCTTATGTTTCGCAACAGATATTCCGGAACACGAATGCGCCTGACACGGTCAGCAAATCAGTTACGCGGATCACATCCGGTGGTGTCAGTCCGGGATTGATATTCCTGCTCGTGGTGACGCTGGTGATACTCGCCCCCATCTGCGAAGAGATATTCTTCCGCGGCTACCTGTACCCGGCACTGCGGAACAGGATGGATATGCAGCCGGCGATGATAATAAACGGCGTGCTATTTGCGGCGGCGCACTTCGAGCTTATCGGTTTTCTCCCACGGGCACTGCTCGGGTACGGTCTCTGCTATATCTACGAACGCCGCCATAACCTGGCGGGCTCGATGCTCGGCCATGCCATCTACAACGGCTTGATACTGGTGCTTTCGGGCCTGTTGAACCTCTTTTGAAGGCTTCGGAGAGTCCCTGGGTCGCATTCGGCGCATTGATTGCCGAAACAGCCTGAGCCTGGCTTCAGGTGCCTCGTTCCGAGAAAAAACGCCCACATTGGAAGTTGTTGCCTGGGGGGTTCCCCAAAACGAGCTCCTGATATAGTATCTCTATGCTATTCAATAGCTTTGCGGCCCGGGCATACTTGGGCCGCGATTTTCACGGAACCGGGTTTTGGGTGCGCAGGGCTGCGGAAGAGAGTCAGTCGGGTCTTCCTGAAATGTGGTTCCCGGAGGATTGAAGTGAGTCTAAAACGGTCTGCCCCGATTGTGGTCAAGGCCATTCTCGCAGTAGCGCTGCTCGCCCTTGTGTTCGCGGGCTGCGGAGGCTCTTCCGTGCAGGTGCAAGTCGAGCGAGTCGGGCCAAGGGCAATCGATGAGACGGTCACGGTGGCCGGCGCGCTACAGGCCACGAGCCCGGTGCAGGTGATACCACAGGTCTACGGCCCTGTCGCGCAGGTCTATGTTCAGGATGGGCAGCAGGTGGCAGCGGGCCAGCCACTCATTCAACTCGATACATCAAGCCTGCAACAGTCAGTCCTCAACGCGGAAGCGAGCCTCGAGTCGACACAATCCCTTGCCAGTGCCCTCAACGGCTTCTCGTCCGCGGCATCGGGGATCGGCACGACGGTGAACTCGGCACTCAACAGCGTCGACGCGGGTGTGAAAAACCTCTACAACCTCGAGAAGCTGCTGGTGCCGGCTCTTCCCCAGGACCAGCGGTTGCCCGCCTTACAGGCAATCGAGGCTTCGTATCAGCAATTCCTCGCCCAGGCCGCGAACCGCCCTTCACTCAGTGCGGGTGGTGGAGGCGGCATGAGCACGGGCGCCCAGGATGCCGCCGCCGAGAAAGCTATCGAGAACGCCCGGAAAAACCTGAAGGCCGCGACGATCACTGCGCCCGTAGCTGGAACGCTCGTCCCGGTTCAAAACAGTGGAGGCTCGATCAACAGCATGCTGAGCACCCTGATGAGCAGCTTCAGCAGCATGATCCCCTCGGGCCTCAACCTCTCCTCCCTGACCAGCCTGTCCGGCGGCATGGGCAACATCGGCCTTCCGTCCGGTGGGGCCCCTGTCCCCGGTACATTCATCATGCCAGGCACGCCTGTCTATGAGATAGTTGACCTGAAGAGCATGTCGATGGTAGCGAAGGTCGACGAGTCGGATATTGCGAAGATACAGCTCAACCAACAGGCTTCGGTCGGTCTCGAAGCGTACCAGGGCCAAACGTATCAGGGCACAATAGTAAAAGTAGCAAACGTAGCAACCACCAACGAAGCTGGGGCGACTGCTTTCGAGGTCACGATCCAGATGACCGAAGCGGATACCAACCTGAAGATCGGGATGACCGGTACGGCCGATGTAACCGTGGCGTCAAAGAAAGCAGCGAATGTCGTGCCTGTAGAAGCCATCGTCGAGAAGAACGGTAAGAAATACGTGTTCAAGGTTGTTGACGGAAAAGCTCGGTTGACCACGGTGGTCGTCGGGCTGTCCACCGAGAACTCGGTAGAGATCGTCGAAGGCGTAAAGATAGGAGACCAGGTAGTCGTCAAGGGAGTCGACAAGCTCAAGGACGGCTCGGGCGTCAAACTCCAGTAGCAACGCGAACTCGCTTCTCGCAAGCCTCGCCAATTGCCTAGTGCCCGCTGCGATTTCGGCCGATGGCCGAGCGAACGCGATTGGGGAAACTCAATGGCCGGTATCATCAAGGCGGACAACCTGGTGAAAAATTACACCATGGGCGACACCGTGGTGGAAGCATTAAGAGGCGTTTCGCTTGAAGTGAATGCGGGTGAGTTCCTGGTTATCATGGGGGCCTCCGGGTCGGGAAAGTCGACCCTCATGCACATAATGGGCTGCCTCGACCACCCCACCTCCGGAACGCTTACCGTGGACGGCGACGATATCAGCAAGGTAAACGACAACCGGCTGGCCGAAGTGAGAAATCGAAAGATAGGTTTCGTCTTTCAGAAGTTCAATCTCCTTGCCCGCACCTCGGCGCTTACAAACGTCGAGTTACCGCTCCTCTACGCCGGCACCGGGGCCATCGAGCGACACCGGCGCGCCACGGAGGCTCTCAACAACGTGGGGTTGGGACACCGGCTCAGGCATTACCCCAGCCAGCTCTCTGGAGGCGAGCAGCAGCGCGTCGCAATCGCNNGAACCGACGGGGAACCTCGACACGCGCTCGGGCATAGAGATCATGACGATACTCCAGGAGTTGAACGACAAGGGGATTACCCTGGTCATGGTCACTCACGAGCGCGAAGTGGCGGAGCACGGAGACCGCATCGTGGTTTTGCGGGATGGTGCGATAGTCGGCCAGGAGGCCGTCACTGAAAAGCGCGTTGCCACCAACGTGCGCACCATCATAGAAGGCGAGCGGATGCCAAGCGGTGCAGGGGGCTCCCAGGCATGAAGATCTTCGAAAGCATAATGACCGCCCTGCTGGCCCTCAGGGCAAACAAGCTTCGCAGCATGTTGACCATGCTCGGGGTAATAATCGGCGTCGGCTCTATTATCCTGCTCGTTTCTCTAGGCTCGGGAGCCCGCGCCGAGATAACACAGAGCATCCAGGGCCTGGGCTCTAACCTGATGATGGTCGTGCCGTTCAAACTCGAGCTGAGCATGGGAACCAACATAATGCAGCAGGGCTCTCCCATGACCGCCCTCAACAAGTTCACTCCGCACACGGTCGAGGATGTCGGCAAAGCGCTTGGAAGCTCGGAGCTCGCAAGCCCGGAGTACCAGCGCTCAGTCTACATGAACGCCGGCAACACCCGTTTTTTCGGCACCATCATCGGGACCGGCTACAACGAATTCGGCGTCCGGGCCCTGGCTGCGACCACCGGCAGGTTCTTTACCAAGGCCGAAGAGGAGAGCGGTCGCCATGTAATCGTGATCGGACAGACTGTGGCCGATGCCCTTTTCAAGGGACAGGATCCGATCGACCAGTTCATCAATATCAAGGGAAGGAAGTTCAAGGTCATAGGGATTCAGGAGAAGAAAGGGCGCACCATGACCTTCGACATGGACGCCCAGTCCTGGATACCGTCAACGGCGGCGATCAGCGTTTTCGGGTCAGACCATCCAACAATGATTACCGCCAAAGCAACCTCCACCAACAGCGTCACAATCGATGCAAAACGCATCAGGGACAAGCTGGCAAAGACGTTTTCCACGGATGAGTTCACG
>PMDX01000066.1 GCA_003154635.1 Actinomycetota bacterium
CTACTGCGGCGGTCGCGCGGTCATTGCCAAGCGTTTCGACTTCAACGAGATACTCGCCACCGCCGAAAAGGAACGCGTGACCCACATCAACATGGTGCCCATCCTTTTCTCGTGGGTCCTCGACTTCCCTGACCTCGACAAGTACGACCTCTCGAGCCTGAAGTTCCTGTCGTATGCCGGCGCCCCAATGCCCGCCGACCTGATGAGACGCTGCATCGAGAAGTTCGGACCGATCTTCCAGCAGGGCTACGGGCTGACGGAAGCCGCTCCTCTCGCCACTATCCTGCTGGAGAAAGACCAGAGCACGCTTGAAGGCCCCCCGGAGATCACGCGCCGGATATCCTCGGCCGGACGCGAGTCGATGGTCACGGAGGTTAAGCTGTTTGACGATAACGACAACGAGGTCCCCGTGGGCGAGGTTGGCGAGATAGTCGTTCGAGGAAAGAACATCATGAAAGGCTACTGGAAGGACCAGGAACTCACCGCGAAAGCGCTGCGTGGTGGGTGGCTGCACACCGGCGACCTTGCTACTCTTGACGAATACGGGTTCATCTACATCGTTGACCGTAAGAACGACATGATCATTACGGGCGGCGAGAACGTATACCCATACGAGGTAGAGAAAGTCCTCTTCGAGCACCCGGCGGTGCTGGAGGTGGCGGTCGTCGGCGTACAGGACAAGACCTGGGGTGAGGCGGTTGTTGCCGTTGTCGCGCTCAAAGCGGGAGAGACCGCCACGGAGAAAGAGCTGATCGGGTTCGTCAAAGAGCGAATAGCGGGCTACAAGACCCCAAAGAAGGTAGTCTTCATGGACGACATCCCCAAGACCGCCATAGGAAAGATACTCCGCCGCGACGTCCGCGAGATGCTCCAGGCGGAGCAGGGGTAATCTCGATGCCATCCGTCGGCATGAATGAGAAGCGCGTGGTGAGGTCTTCGTGTCGAGGCTGCCACGGCGTCTGCCAGGTTCTCGTACACCTGGAGGGCGACCGCGTGGTCAAGGTTACGGGCGACCCCGACAGCCCCACCAGCAGGGGATTCCTCTGCCCCAAGGGCGCCGCGGCCCCCGAACTCCTCTACCACCCCGACCGCGTGGTCTACCCTATGAGGCGTAAGGGAGAACGAGGCGACAACAACTGGGAGCGCATCTCCTGGGAAGAAGCCCTCGGCGAAATGGTCGAGCGGCTCGATGCGGTCCGGCACGAAAGCGGCTCGGAGTACTTCGCGATGATGCAGGGCACCGGGCGGCCTTACACATCCTTCACAACGCGCTTCGCCAACGCCTACGGGACGCCCAACTTCACCGGCGTTACGCACCTCTGCTACTTTCCGAGGTGGCTCGCGAGCGTTCACACGCTCGGCCAGTTGCCGATCTGCGACTTCTACGGATTCGGCGGAGAGATGCCGGAGTGCATCGTGCTGTGGGGCAGCAACCTGACCGAGACCGGGGCCTCCGACGGGATGTGTGGGGGTATGGTCACAAGAGCGCTCAAGAGCGCAAAGTCGCTCATAGTGGTCGACCCGAGGCGCATAGGCCCCGCCGAAAAAGCGAACCACTGGCTTCAGCTCAGGCCCGGAACCGACGGCGCACTGGCCCTGGCCATGATCAACACGATCATCGAAGACGACCTCGTGGACCGCGACTTCATCGAGAGATACACCACCGGCTATGACCGACTCGTCGAACACGTGCGGGCGTTCACGCCGGAGTGGGCTCAGCCCATCACGCGGGTCACTGCCGATGACATCAGGGCTGCGGCCCGCGCCTACGCATCGAGCTCGTCGGGCGCGATTCTCTGGGGCAACGCCGTCGACATGAGCGCCTGCAACTACCAGACCGCGCGCTCGATTCTGATATTGATGGCCATTACAGGCAACATAGACAGGCCCGGGGGTGAAGTGCTGTGGGTCCCGCCGGAGGGCGTCAAGCAACGTTCGGTCTTCATGAACGTCGAGGTCGCCGGGCTGCAGTTCCTTCCACTGGACAAGATCGGCCGCGCCGTGGACGCGGGTATGTACCCGGTGTGCGTCTCGACCCATCCTCCCACGTTCTGGCGTTCGATAGTGACCGGTGAGCCGTACCGCGTGCGCGCCATGTGGATCGTTGGCTCAAACCCGCTGTTGACTATGACCCACTCGCTCGAGGTCGAAAAGGCTCTTCGCAACCTGGAGTTCACGGTGGTCTCTGATTTCTTCATGACCCCCACGGCGCAACTCGCCGACCTTTTCCTCCCCGCCTCGACCTGGCTTGAACAAGATGATATCGCCAATATCCATAAAATATGGTGCGTGCTGGCCCGCAAGAAGGTGGCGCAGGTGGGAGAAGTCCGCGACGACCGGGAGGTCATCATAGACCTTGCCCACAGGTTAGGACTCAACGAGGCGTTCCCCTGGAAGGACCTCCGCTCCTACTTCGAATGGGTCCTCGAGGATACCGGCCTGGACTTCGAGGCGTTCTGCGAGAAGGGCATCCTTGCCGGCGAGATGAGATACCGCAAGTACGAGACTGAAGGCTTCGCAACGCCTTCGGGCAAGCTCGAGTTCGCAAGCAGTATCTGCGAAGCTATGGGTATCCCCGCACTGCCGGTCTACCGCGAGCCGCCGCTGTCCCCTTTGTCGACGCCGGAGCTCGCTCGCGAGTACCCCCTCATACTTACGACCGGGGCGAAGTCCAAGGGTTTCTTCCACAGCGAGGGGCGTCAGATACCGTCGCTCCGCCGCCTCAACCCCCACCCGTTGGTCGAGATGAACGCGGATACCGCCGCCTCTCTGCAAATAGCGGACGGGGACGAGGTCTGGGTCGAGACGACGGAGGGGCGAATAATCCTGAGAGCTCACCTGAGCCACCGGCTGGCGCCGGATGTGGTGAGCGCGCAGCACGCCTGGTGGTTCCCCGAAGCCGGTTCTCCCGAGTACGGGTGGCGCAATTCGAGCGTCAACCTGTTGTTCGGAGACACGGAGTACGACCCCGATTCCGGTTCTGAGCCACTCCGTAGCTCGCTATGCCGTGTTTATGGGGTTAGGGATTGATAATTCGATGATTGTAGGGATTTAATGGCAACTGCCATTGGACGGTAAGTAGATGGCGGGGTCTGCATTAAGCAGGTTATAAGGAGGAGAGATATCGCATGGCCAATTCCCTGGCATTCGAGAGGATCGAAGCGGCCACGAGGCTCCAGAAGCCCGACCGTGTTCCCTTCGTCCCGATTATCGACATATTTGCGGCGAAGTACGCCGGCATCACCCAGCACGAGATGATGTTCGACATCGATAAGGCCGACTACTCGCTGCTCAGGACCATGAACGACCTTGGCTGGATCGATGGCTTCAGCCTGTCCTACGGGGGCCTGGGGTCCCTCCTCGAGTTCATCATACCCAACCCACCCATGATGCCCGGCCTGCGGGGGATGCCCGACGATGTGGAGTGGATGTTCATGGAAAAATCCGTCATGGAGCCTTCCGAATACCGCGACATAGCCGAGCGCGGGGCGCTCAGGTGGACGGTGGAAAAGGTGCTCCAGACCCACCCCCATCTCAAGAGCCCCTCCACACTGGTGCGTGAAGGATCCGGGGTCGTACACGACCTCATGAAGGTCGGGAGATCAGCCAAGACCTGGAGGAGGCGTGGCGTCGAGCCGCTGGTCGCCGCCAACCTTGTGTTTACCCCAATGGAGTGGATGTCCATGATGCTGCGCGGCTTCAACGATTTCCTCTTCGACATGTTCCGGCACCCCGAGGAAATAAAGGCCGCGAGCGACGCCTACAAGAAAACGCTGTGGTGGATCGGGATGGCGGGGGTACTGACCAGCGGGGTCAAGCGGGTATTCATGGGAGGCACCAGGACCAGCGCCACGGTCATAAGCCCAAAGCAGTTCGAGGAGTTGGCCCTGCCCGAGTGGCAGGAGACCAGCGAGTACTTCGTCAAGCGCGGGATCACGCCCATGCTCCACCTTGACAGTGACTGGACCGCGTTCCTCCCCTACCTTAAGCACCTGCCGGCCAGGAAATGCATACTCAACCTTGACGGCACCTCGAACATTTTCAAGGCCAAAGAGATACTGGGCGACCACATGTGCATAATGGGCGACGTGCCGGCCCCGCTGCTGAAGCTCGGCGAGCCCGACGAGGTCGACGAGTACTGCAGGCGCCTCATCAAGGAAGTGGGAGCCGACGGCGGCTTCATTCTCAGCTCCGGTTGTTCGGTGCCAATAGACGCCAAACCGGAGAACGTCAAGGCCATGATCGCGTCCGTAAACCGTTACGGCAAGTACAAGTAACCTGAAAGAGAGGGAGACATGGCAGGCGAAATCGGGAATCTGCTCGTGGAACTCGAGGAAGACAAGGTGCTCGACTCCGTGCGGGCATCGCTGAACGACGGCGTCGAGCCGATAGCTGTCGTCGAAGAACTCAGGGACGGGATGTCGGAAATAGGCAAGCGTTTTGAGGCCAAAGATTACTACCTCTCCGAACTGATCATGTCCGCGGAGATATTCAAACAGGCCATGGAGATAATCGAGACGAAGCTCAGCGGCGCGTCGCAGGCCACCAAAGGCACGGTCGTCCTCGGGACGGTACAGGGCGACATCCACGATATCGNNGGAAGAACATCGTTGCCAGCATCCTGCGCTGCGAGGGGTTCGAGGTTCACGATCTCGGCGTGGACGTGCCCCCCGAGAAATTCGTCGCGAAGCTGGAAGAGACGGGCGCCGGCCTGCTCGCCCTCTCGGGCCTTCTCACCATCGCCTTCGACACCATGAAAACAACGGTCGAAGCAGTCACGGCCGCGGGGCTTCGTGACAGGGTCAGGGTCATCATCGGCGGCGGCCCGGTGAACGAAGCGGTGGTTGAGTTCACGGGCGCCGACACGTTCGGCAAGGACGCCTCCGAGGCCGTTCGGCTCGCTGCTCAATACACCGGTTGAGACACAACGCATCAGTTCTGCACCCGGTACCGAAGGCCGTCCCTGACGAGGCCCATTCGAATGAAACGCAAGGACGCGGTGAATGAAAGTCTCCGGCCGGCATCCTCACGCGGCCGCTATCCGCCTGTTCTTACCGCCTGTCTCAACCCTCGGGCACGTACCGGAAGAAATCGTACCAGTGCATCGGCTGGTCAAGCCCGGTGGTCGCGAGCTTGAAGAGCGCCTTGAAGACGCTGACAAAGCTGAGCGCGGCCAGGCGGGTCTTGAGGCCCGGCGCGTCTATGATCGGGGGAAACGCTCCCGGCATCGCCTGGGGGGATGTTGATCTGGCCCTGCTCTTGCTGCCCACGATGTCGACCGGGAGCTCGATCTCGGCCAGGCAACAGTCGTCGCCCGTCGACAGCAGCTTCGAGATCTCGGGAGGGTCCAGGTCGGGGTTAATGATTGCGAACGTGCCGGCCTCGAGCGCCATCATCAGTGACGTACAGACCTGGGGGCACTTCTCGAGCTCGCGTGAGGCCGGGCAGTAGCGCTCCTCCTTGACGGCCCTTCCGCAAGTCTCCTCGGTCCAGACCCCGCGAACGCCGACCATGTGGTCCTCGAAGTCGAGAACCCGGCCGAGGCTGCGTGCGTCGGTGGGGTCGATCTGGAGGGCTTCCTGCATGGTCGCGCTACGGTCCAACCCTATCTGGTAGAAAACGTACTGAAGAGCCTTGACCCCTCGCTCGCCGTACCTGTCGTACAGCGCGGGCAGGAGGTCCGCGAACCTCCCCATCATCAGCCTCATCGGGGCTTCCTTGTGCCATTGGGGGTTAATCAGATCACTGGCAGTCGGTTGGAGTGTGCCCAGCTCGATGGCATAACCAAAGGCACCGGCATACAGGGCAAGCTTGGTGAGTTTCCCGAACATTTCCGCCTCCATTTCATCCAACAGACCTGACGGCCTGTGTTCGCTCGCGGTGTTAAAGCAGGATTCGCACTATGGGCATAGCCCATGATGCGAATATACTGTACGGTAACGCTCCAGCGGGATTTTACATACATTCGATAGAGAAAGTAAAGAATTTGGAAACCAGAAAACCAGGCGAAGCCGACATCGTCGACTCCCACATCCATATCCTGCCGCCGGGACGTATGAGGGGGCTCGTCAGGTGGGTAAAGAAGTTCCTCCCGCAGCACGCCACCAGTGAAGAGATAACCCCGGACGAGATCCTTGCGCAAGACGCGGCACAGGGCGTCGGGACTTTCTTCAACATGGTGTTCCCGTTGTGGGAGAAAGAGACGGAAGAGTTGAACCTCTTCAGCAGGGATATCGCCGAGCGATACGACAACGTGGTTGGCTTCGGCTCGCTCCATCTCGAGACTCCCGGAAAAGACGCCGTGGCCGAGAGATGCGTGACAGAGTACGGCCTGGCGGGGATCAAGCTGCACCCGTATGCCCAGCGGTTCGAGGTCTTCTCGCCGGCGCTCGACCCTCTTTACAGGAAGCTCAACGAGCTTGGAAGGCCCTTCGCGGTCCACACCGGTTTCGACGCTTTCTACGGACAGACACAAGACCTCGACCGCCTCAGGTTAATACTCGAGCGGTACGACCGCATGCCTGTCGTTCTCGTGCACTCGCTGTTCCCGAGATTCGAGATGGCATACAAGCTCATGTGCGAGCACCAGCAGCTGTACCTGGATATGACCAACGTACTCAGCTCTATCAGATGGTACCGGGAATGGCCGGACAATTGGCTGGAGCAGGCCGAAGGCACCGAGATCGAGCGCAACCTCGATTACTTCTACGAGCTCTTCGAGAAGTTCAGCAACCGCATAATGTTCGGCACGGACCATCCTGTTGGAATGGGACAGCCCGCCGATATCTACGCCGACCTCGACTGGTTCGACTTCGGCGACGATGTGAAGGCCGACCTGCTCGGACGCACCGCGCGCTCATTTCTGGAAGAACACTGCAAGCCTCTGTAAGACGCCTTGCCCGATCACTGGTGGCTCGCGAAGTATGCGTGCTTTGCCGCTACCCGTTCTTCCACCATGATGCCGCCTCCGAAAATCGTTGTGGGTGTTGCGCTCCCTCGCTTTCAGGTCACGAACCTCAGCAGCCTTTGAGCGAGCTTCTGCGCGTTCCTGTATGGAGGATACCTGATATACACATCCAGGCTGAAGCTCTTTCTGACGACGGCTTTCATGTTCGAGAACATATCGAAAGTGTACTTGCCGTGGTATTTGCCGAACCCGCTGTCGCCGACCCCTCCGAACGGGAGCTGGTTGTTTGAAAAGTGAAGCATGACGTCATTGATGCAGCAGCCCCCGGATGTGGTCCCGGACAGGACGCGGTCCTGCTTGGCCTTGTCGCGTGAGAAGAAATAGAGCGCGAGCGGCTTCGGGCGAGAGTTCGCGAAGGAGATGGCCTCATCGAGCTCCCCGTACTCTATGACGGGCAGGACCGGACCGAATATCTCCTCCTGCATGATCGCATCATCCGGGTTGACGCCATCCATCACCGTCGGGCTCACGTATCGACTTGACCGATCCGAGTCCCCGCCGACCACTATGTTGCCCATGGAGAGGAGCGCGCTGATCCGCTCGAAGTGGTGGTCGCTGACGATTCGAGCGTAATCTTCGCTGTTTGAGGGATCGTCGCCGTAGAAGTTGTGGATCTGCCTGCGGATCGCTTCTGTCAGCTTCTCCTTTATAGCGCTGTTGACGAGCAGGTAGTCCGGGGCGATGCACGTCTGTCCGGCGTTGAAATATTTGCCCCACGTGATGCGCCGGGCAGCGTGCTCCAGGTCGATGTCAGGCTCGACTATGCAAGGGCTCTTGCCGCCCAGTTCCAGGGTCACGGGAGTGAGGTTCCGGGCGGCTGCCGCCATCACGAGCTTCCCTATCCAGCCGCCTCCCGTGTACATGATAAAGTCGAACCGCTCATTCAGCAGAGCCTCAGCGGTGGAAGCGCCCCCCTCCACGACGGTCACGTACGAGGGGTCGAAGTTCTCACTTATTATCTTCGCCAGCATCTTCGAGGTGCTCGGAGTGATCTCCGAGGGCTTGATCACTGCGCAATTGCCCGCCGCTATCGCTCCTGCGAGGGGAGTCAATGCAAGGTCCACGGGGTAGTTCCATGGGCTGATGATAAGCACGACACCGAGCGGCTCCGGGTACACGTAGCTGGACGCCGGAAACAGGAAGCTCGGCGACCCCACCCTCCTCGGCCGCGCCCATCCTCTGACATGCTTCGAGGCGTTGTCGATATCGGCCATCACGTGGCTCACCTCTGCCACGTACGCTTCAAAAGTCGGCTTACCGAGGTCCTCCTTGAGCGACCTGACAATCTGCCGCCTGTTTCCGTAGACGGCTTTCTTGAGCACTCCGAGTTGCTCGAGGCGGAAATCTATATCGCTCGTCCGGCCGCTGTTGAAGAACTCGCGCTGCTCACCTACAAGACCCTCAAAGACGATCTCCCCCGCCGTCGACGTTGTCTGGACCATCCAGATCACCTCCGGACGACTTATTCTCGGCCGCACGGCGCAAACCTCCGCCCGTTCGATGAGCCGAACCGCGATGGACGGAAAACAAAGCTGTCTGGAGATGATGTGTAAAGGTCGGTCGTCGAGGGAGCAGCGACCGCCGACCATGTGTGCCGGAAGGTGCGATTCGTGGTAGTATCGCAACTCTGGAGGAGGCATTTGGGAATACAGGGACAGAATATGGATGCACTCGCGACAAGGAGAGCCGGCCTGTGGAGTTTAACCGGGATTCTGAACCGGGCGATGTTGAAGCCGCCATCGAGACACGAGGGCTGACCAAGCGGTTTGGCGACCGTGTCGCGGTCAACAACGTCGATCTTACCGTACCGCGTGCCAGCGCTTTCGGGTTCGTGGGGCCGAACGGCGCCGGGAAAACAACACTGGTCCGCACAATTCTTGGGCTGACCCGTCGCGCCAGCGGGAATGTACGTCTGCTGGGCTACTCCATGCCTGAGCAGCACAACCTCGCGCTTGCCCGGGTCGGAGCCATTGTCGAGGAGCCGCTTTTCCACCTTCACCTCACCGGACGAGAGAACCTCCAGGTGGTTGCTGCAGCCCGCGAGCCACATGCACATGCTCGTATCGCGCCCGCTCTCGCGCGGGTTGGACTCGCAGACCGTGCCGATGAGCGTGTCCGGGCCTATTCGATGGGCATGCGCCAGCGCCTGGGCGTAGCGCGATGCCTGCTGGCCGATCCGCTCCTGCTGATTTTAGACGAGCCGATGAACGGGCTCGACCCCGCCGGGATCGAGGAGTTCCGCGAGATGATCAATGGTTTTGTCGGTGAGGGACGGACCGTCTTCCTGTCATCGCACCTGCTGGATGAGGTGCAGAAGACCTGCGACCGAGTCGCCATCATTGACCAAGGGAACATCCTGATGCAGGGGTTGGTCGAGGACATTGCGGGGGGGAGACGCCCAACTGTCCGGTTTCGATGCGATTCCCCTGACGTTGCTGAGGACCTGCTCGGTGCGCATCCCGCCGTCGAGCAGATCCAGAGGACCGACAGCGCCATCATTGTTACGATCCGTACCGAGCCCAGCACCGACACGGACACCGCCGTTGCGGATCTTAACCGTCTCCTTGTCGAGGCCGGGGTGTCGATCTTCGCAATCGAAGCCGAACGCGTGTCGCTCGAGGAACGGTTCCTGGAGATCACCTCCCGACTCGAGGTGACGGGATGAACTGGCGGATGATCAATGCGGAATGGCTGAAGCTACGCAGGCGCCGCGGGTTGTTCTGGTGGTCGCTCGGACTCTCGGTCGGCGTCGTCGCCGTTGTTTTCGGGGTCATCGAGGGGTTACACCTGGCCAATCCGGCACAGCACGGACCGGCGGGCGGGCTTACCGGTCTCACCCGAGGGCTGATCGGGCTTTCCTCGGCCGGGGCCGTGGCCGCAATCCTTATCGGCGCCTTCGCCGGCACTGCCGACGTCTCAGCCGGGGTTTTCCGTGATCTCGTTGCGACGGGGCGCTCCCGGTGGGAACTGTTCGCCGCCCGGTTGCCGGGGGCCCTGATGTTCTTCCTACCGATGATCACGCTAGGGTACATAGTGGTCGCGGCGTGCTCGTTGGTCTTCCGGGGGTCGATGCCGGCTGCCAGTGCGTCTGTGATCGCCCAGGGCTACGGGTGGGTCGTGCTATCCACCGGGTTTGATCTCGCAGTCGCGCTGGGGTTCGCGTCCTTCACCAACTCGCGAGCGACGACTATCGCGGTCCTGATCGGTTGGCAGTTCATCGCGTCTCCGCTGCTTCTGCAAGTTTCCTGGTTGGGGTCTGTCAGGCAGCTGATTTTCAACAGCGCCCTTGCCAGGCTGAACCCCGCTCCTGCTCTGGAGGGCCCTGGCTCAACAACGGTGACCCACAATGCGGCCGTCGCGGCCGTCGTCCTGGTTGTCTGGGTGGCGATCATGCTTGTCGCCGGGGGGTGGCGGACCGTCACGCGCGACGCCTGAGGCTCGGATAGATACCGGTCTAAAGAAGAAGTACCCAATAGAAGAGGAGGGGTCAGGTCTTTTATTGTTTACTGCCGGGGTTATCTCGATAAGAGGACAACAGTAAACAATAAAAGACCTGACCCCTTTTGCTTTTGAACAATAAAAGACCTGACCCCTTTTGCTTTTGGCTTCCTTGAAAAAACAGATCTGACCCCGGATTTTTAAGGGCCGGGATAAAGGAGGTCGGAGAGGGTTACTAGGTTGAAGCCGCGGGCTCTGAGGCCGTCGATAATACCGGGGAGGGCGGCAACGGTCTTGGCGCGGTCGTGCATCAGGATTATCGATCCAGGGCGCGCATTGCCCAACACGTTGGCCTGTACCTGCGCAACGGAGTTGTTGCTCCAGTCCTGTGGATCCACTGCCCAGTAGATCGAGCTGTAGCCAAGTGCGTTGATATGCGCTATGAGACCGGCGTTCCTGGCTCCATATGGGAAGCGGAAATAGGGCTTGGTCGTGAATCCGGTCACCGCGTTGACCGCGGCTTCCGTCTGCCCGAGCTCGTTGTCGGCCTGGGCGTATGATATTTTTGTGAAGAAGGGGTGGCTCGCGCTGTGGTTGCCTATCTCGTGGCCCTCAGCGGCCATCCGCACGACGACGCTCCCCCACCTCGCGGGGAGGTTGGCGGTCACGAAGCAAGTGGCCTGAACGCCTTTGGACTTGAGTACGTCGAGGATCTGGCCGGCAATATCCCCGTTCGTTTCCATGTCGAACGTCAGTGCGACGCAGTTCCGGGTTGTGTTGCCGTTAAAGAACTCGCCCCTGTGCCAGGAAGCTACCAGCGAGTTCCTGTCCATGGTGCGCCATCTGCCGGCAAAGTACATCGGCCTCTCGGCGATGACCTTGACCCCATTGGCGGACTCGACTTTTATGCTCATGTCGCCCCGGTTGTCGTCGTACCGGCCGACGCCGAGCGTCGGGTCCTGAACCGCGACGGTGAACCTGCTCTCGCGCCCTATGTTTATGCCGCTCTTCTGAATGACCAGGCCATCAGCGCAGTAATATGTGATGTTTACGCTGGCGTCACGGTTCTGTGGGTTCTCAATGCAGAGGTACGTGTCGAACCCCGGCCGCGTGCAGCCTTCGGCGAAGTACCAGTCGCGAGCCGGCGCGGTCGCGCCCACCACATCGTATCCGCCGGTCCAGAACGGCCTGTAAGAGAAGTAGGCCGGTCTTTCCGCCACCACTGGAACGCCGTTGGCGGACTCTACCCTGATGCTGAAATCACCGTGGGCATCGTTGAATCTGCCGATGCCGTTCGGCGCCTCGAATACAGGGATGGTAAAGCGGCTCCGCGGAGGTACCTTAATGCCCTTTCTCTGTTCGTTCTTCCCGTCGGCGCAGTAGTAGTAGACGTTGATATCGGCTGCTTTGTTTCCGGGGTTCCCGAGACAGAGGAAAGTGTCAAACCCGTTGCGCACGCAACCCTCCGCGAAGTACCAGGCGGTCGCGGGAGCGGCGGCGCCGACGGCATCGTGGCCGCCGGTCAGGTACGGCCGGTAGTTGAAATACATCGGGCGTTCGGCGACCACGGGAACGCCGTTGGCCGAATGAACCTTTATGCTCACGTCACCGTGGAAGTCGTTGGACCTGCCGATGCCGAGGCTGGAGTCGTGCACAGGCACCGTGAGCCGGCTCCTGGGTCCGACAACGACACCTTTCCGGTTTTCTACCTTGCCGTCTCCGCAGTAGTAATCGAGGTCCAGGCTCGCCTGAGTGTCGCCGGGGTTCTGCAGGGACAGGTACGTATCGAAGCCATCGCGCGTGCACCCTTCCGCGAAGTACCAGTCCTTCAGTGGGCCGGCGGCGCCGACCACGTCGTGCCCACCGCTCCACGAGCCGGCATAGTCGAAGTACATCGAGCGCTCCGCCACGATCGGTTTGTCCGAGGAGACCTTTATCGAAACATCGTTGTCGAACGGCACCTGGGTTCCCACGTTTACCGTCGTGCGGCTGGTGGGAGCAAGGTCGTACTTCAGCGATATGTTCCGGCCGTCACCGAGCATATATGTAAACTCGGCGACCGCGGGCGATGTGCCCGGGTTGAGGAGGCAGACGTACTCGCTGAAACCCACCCTCGTCGTTCCCTCCGCGAAATACCAGGAGGTGCGAGCGTTAGTGGCCCCGATAGTATCGTGGCCGCCGTTCCACACGGCGAGCGCCGGAGACGCGCCCCCTGCGATGAGAGTGAGCACAAGAACTATCGTTAGTACTACGGGCTTGAGTTTTCCTGCCGGCATTTCGTCTCCAAGAGAGCCTGTGAGTCCTTGCAAGACCTGCTACCAGTGTAGCGATTCAGAGAACGCGCGTCACTGACCCGGGTGGGCCATACGCGGGACGCAAACGGCCACGCTCCCGGAATTGCGCGCCCTCGCCGGCGGAAAGGCTTTTTCAGGTCACGTATAGTCCCAGAACATCTTGACGAAACTCAGCAGGATTAGCGGGCCCATCGTAAACACCGCGATCAGAGCGACCTGATTCATGCCGTTCTCAAACCAGTTCATCTCCAGCACAAAAACCGCCACAACAAGGAACATGTAGAAGTAGATCAGCGCGGGAATATTGTTGACGAGCTTCCCGGAGATCTTGTTTTCCCGTTGAAAAACCAGGTAGAAGATGAGGACGATAAAGAACGGCGCCAGCCACCAGCCCACGAAATTCCCGATTGGGATCCCGCCCGGGCCGCGCCAGACCTTCAGTTCACGCATGTAGGGGCCCCCAGTGCTCCAATACCACCAGGGCTTCGTGTGCGCCACCTCCACCCAGAGTCGAGAAGTGGCCATAGGGTCCACCATCATGTCCCACGCGACCGTGGCCGTAGCGGTTGCCGCTGCAACGAGCACCGCCCACAAGCCCCTGCCCCACCAGGAGCGCACGCGCCTCTCGCCCATGATTCCGACGAGCCAGTCGATAAGCATGAATGACGAATAGATTATCACCGCCCAGGTGATGATGATCAGAATGGGCACCCCACCGAGTCTCGGGCCGAGCGTGTTCGTATACTTGTAATGTCCGAACCACCAGGCGTAGTTGTCACCTATGAACTCGAAGAACCAGCTGAGCACCCACGCTATCAGGAAGAAGGCTATCGTCTGATTTCTCCCTTTGACCATCCACGAGTGCCAGATGCAGAAGACGAGCATCAGCAGCATCGCTCCGCCTACGGCCCACGGTTTCATCGGGATATCGTGCCGTGCCCACGTCGCGATAAAGACCAGGACCGTCCCGGCGAAGAGAGCGAGCATCACGGCGACGAGTGCCCTCTGCGGCCGGGATGAATCTTTCCACGCTTGAACGACTGAAGCGCGCTCGTGACCCTCGATAGACGGAGTTGCATCCAAGACCTGCCTCCTTTGCTCCACGGCGCGAGCGCGCCGTGTATCGAACCCCCTCAGCAAGATTATATCAACTTCTACTAAGGCAAGCGAAAAGGATAACCCCTTGGCCCACTAGCGGCTCGTGATCGCGTCGAGGATGCTGGAGCGCGTGCTGATGATGGCAGGTATAAGACCCGAGACTATTGCGACCGCGATCACGGTGAGCGAACGGAAGACGAAATCCCCCGGCAGGATCGCAAGAGTCACATCCCCTATCGGTATCTGGAACGGGTGGAACTGGAAATACGGGTAGATTATGCCGAAATAGAGGGCAGTTCCCAGCGCCACCCCGCAGAACGAGTATGCCATGGCCTGAAGGACATACGTCGATATTATCAGGTCCGCCTTGACACCGACCGCGCGCAGAATGCCGATCTCCTGGCGCCTGTGCGTAATATCGACGTAGATGATGATAAATATAGTGACGGCGGCAATAAAGAAACCGACGACGGTCAGTAGCGCGTTGATGGTGCTGAAGCTGTCTGTGAGGGTCGNNTCTGACGCCTGTTCCCATGTAAAGAAGCTGCCTTGTATACCGGCGGCCTTGAGGTGGGCGATCGTCTCCTCCTCGTTGCCGGTCTTGTCGGTCTTGATGATGATGTCCGTAGCGGTGTTCACGGTCTCGGGCGCCATGACGTCCACCGCGGCCTCCGTGATGAATGTGCGATCGTCGGCCTGGTTGGATTTCGTCTTGAAAACTCCTCTCACCGTAAACACCCGGGATTGTCCACCCAGGACCAGCGTGAGCTTGTTGCCGACTTTCACTCCTGAGAAGTTAACGTTTCCGGCCTGCCCCTTCTGCAGTTGGGCTATATCGTTGCCGACGATTATCCCATCCGTATCACCTGGCTCAAGGTACGAGCCCTCTACCATCTTTTTCGCTACGTCGGTGACCTGACGCTCGGCGGCGGGGTCGATGGACGTGACTGAGTAATCTCCCTTTCTACCGTTGAACTCCAATTTGCCCGTAACGTCCGTTTCGGGAGCCGCCGCCTTTACGCCGTCAATGTCGACAACCAGAGCCATATCACCTTTGACAGCCTCGATTTACGCAGCAACAACAGCAATGGTTATNNTTGATCTGCTTCACCGCGCCCGCGGCGCCGGTTATCAGCTCTGATCCCGATAGGGGTGTCATCGTGATGTTCCCGGTACGGTAGTCGATTATCTGCCTGTTGTTGCTCTCGATAACGCCGTTGAAGAGCGAGTTAATGAAGATCAGGTTGATGAAGGCGATGGCGAGCAGGAAGACGATCAGCGCGAGCGTCCACTTGTTGGAGCGCCGCAGGTGCCTGAATATGAGGAAGAACGGGATGCGCCTGTCACTCTTCATTGCTTATCGTCCCATCCGTAAGTGTGACAATGCGGTTTCCGTAGGTGGTCTCCTCGAACTCGTGAGTGACCATGACTATCGTGTGGTCCGCGACCTGGTTGAGCATCGTGAAGATATCGAGCACCTCGCTGGCGGCAATGAGGTCGAGGTTGGCCGTAGGCTCGTCAGCCAGAATCAGTGACGGGTCGTTCATCAGCGCCCTGGCGATTGCGACCTTCTGCTGCTCCCCGCCCGAGAGCTGCCTGGGAAGGTGGTCTATCTGCTCCTCGAGCTCGACGGCGGCCAGGAGCTCCCGTGCCCGTTCCCTGCACGTGCTGGTCTTCTCGATCATCATCCCCGGAAGCATGACGTTTTCGATTGCCGTGAGCTCGTTGATGAGCGCGAACTCCTGGAAGATATAGCCGAGCTCCCGGAGGCGCAGCTTGTTGCGCTGCTTCTCGTGCATGGTGGTGACGTCTTTGCCGTTCAGCATCACCCTGCCCGTGGTCGGGACATCGAGTAAGCCTAGCTGGTGCAGGAGAGTGGACTTCCCGGAGCCGTTGCGGCCGGTGACTATGAGAAAATCGCCCTGCCTTATTGTGAGCGAAACCCCCTTCAGGGCCTTCACCTGAACCTCGCCGAGCTGATACGTCCTGGTTATGTCATCGACGACGATTACGTCTTCAGGCCCTGCCATAAGCGTCTCCGCCTGGGGGCGTTACTTCCCCTTGAACTCCGGTTCCCGTTTCTGCAGGAACGATGTGATGCCCTCGACAGCGTCTCCCGTGCTCACTGCGATGCCCTGAAGCGCGGCCTCGCGGTCGAGCGCGGAACAGATATCCGAGTCAAAGGACTTGTTCAACATCGTCTTCATCATACCTATGGAGCGAGTCGGTCCTTTTGCCAGTCGATGGGCAAGCTCCATTGTCTCGTCCATGAGTTTATCGGCCGGCACGGCCTTGTAGATAAGCCCGATCTCCTCCGCTTTTTCGGCGGGAATATCTTCGCCAAGGAACATGAGCTCCTTGGCCTTGGCGAGGCCGACGAGCCTGGGCACAAAGTATGTGCCGCCCGCGTCCGCGATCAGCGCGCGCCTGACAAAGACCTGGATGAACTTGGCGGTGTCGGCGGCCAGGACCATGTCGCACGACAGCGCCAGGTTGCACGACGCACCCGCGGCCGTGCCGTTCACCGCGCAGATGACCGGCTTCTCGAGCGACCAGATGCCGGTGACCATGCCGCTGTAACTGAAAGTCGATATGCGCATGCCCAGTGCGGTGCCGACGTCCTGGCGGGCGCTCGGGCCGCTCAGGTCGGCGCCCGTTGAGAAAGCCCTGCCGGCACCGGTGAGGACGACTGCCCTGATGCTGTCGTCATCCTGCGCCTCGTCCATCAGGCGGGCGATGCCCTTGACCATGTTGAAGGTCAGGGCATTCATCTTATCGGGGCGGTTAAGCGTGATTATCTCGACGGCGCCGTCACGTTCCACGAGAAGCTCTTGTTCTTCCATGTCGCCTTCCTTTGTCGTCCAGGGTCTGTGTCCCGGGTCGGGCGCTCCGGTTCCGACGAATCCGGCTTTCAACGCCGGTGTTGGCGCCCCGTAGAATTTTATCAGTCCCCGAACCGTACAACCACGCGCACGAACTCCACGAGGAACCGCTGGACGCGATGCCGGCTCGTGATATCATTCACCAGGGACCGGGGCAGGTGGACAGGCCCCGGACACAGGATTGCATCGGGAAGCATCGGTTTGGCTTCTTCGGTTGGGAGGGAACATGACCGGCGGGCAACCGCGTGGCGAGCGGATATTCACCAGGAACGTCGTAGTGGAAGTGTTTGAGGAAGGCGAGGATCTGCGCCTGATCGGCAAGCTCAACGACAACCGCCTCGAAGCACCGCTCCACGGACTCGAGGTAAGCATGCTCGTCTCCGTGTGGGACGGCCGCATAAAGGAAGTCTCCGGCGAGATGCAGACCTGGCCAATGGAGGAATGCAAGCAAGGCCCGCGGAGCCTGCAGGAGCTCGTCGGTGCTTTCGTCAAGCCGGGTTTTACGGACTTCGTCAAGCATACCGTCGGCTCGAACCGCGGGTGCACCCACCTCGCCGCCCTGGTCATGAACATGGGTAACACGTGCATTCAGGGTCGCGGTGCCTATCTGCGCAAACACGTACCGAACGCAGAGGACAGGGACAGGGCCATGGCGCAGAACGCCAGAGACCTTGGGCTTATCGACTCGTGCATAGCCTGGCACGAGGACGGACCGATAGTGCGCCGCTGGCGCGAAGCGCACCCCGAGGGCGACCCCAGCTACTGAGCCGGCGCCTCCACCTCCAGGCCGGATAAACGGGTTCGACCGGGCCGGTGACACGGTCACCATCACGGGCCGCTCCTTTGGACCCGACGCCCAGTCCACGAGATCGGTGAATTTCGGCGCAATTCAAGCCGAAGTATTAAAATGGACGGACACGGGTGTCGACGTCGTGGTCCCCGCGATGAGCGTCCCTGGAGAAGTGATACTCAGCAACTCCCAGGGATCAGGCAATACTGTTGTCTTCACTCCGCTTCCAGAGATAACAGGGATTGAGCCATCGGGGGGCCGCGTCGGCGACACCCTTACCATTGGGGAACGGCTCTTCTTTTCGGACCTTACACTCAAACGATAAAGTCCGTGAAGCTGGGCACGCTTAATGCGAGCGTTACCTCGGCCCCGACCAGGCACCCTTTATTCACCTTTGAAAGAAGGTCGCCGCTTCTCGAGAAAAGACGCAATACCTTCGGTGGCGTCACTGCTGTGCAGGGCTTCTGTGACGAGAGAGTCGATCTCGGCTTTGGCTTCGGGCGCTAGCGACGCGGCGTCTGTAAGCAGCCGCAAGGCTTGTTTGTGACCCTTGAGAGATTGCGGCGCGTTTTGCGCGATGGTGTGCGCAAGTTCTTTTGTAAATCCTTCCAGCTCGGCGTCGGAGACGAGGAAGTCGAGCATCCCCATGTTGTAGAGTTCCGGCCCCATGAAGTATTTTGCGGTCAGAAAAAGCTTGCGGGTGACGGGGAGACCGAGCGTCCCGATGAAGCGCTCGAGACCCTCGGGCGGGTAGACGATGCCGAGCTTGGCGGGGGGCATGCCCATGCAGCTCGCGCCGCAGCCGACGCGAAGGTCGCAAGACATCGCCAGCTCGCAGGCGGCGCCGACGGCGTGCCCGCTGACGCTCGCGATCACGGGGTATGGGAACGACTCTATCGCGGATATCGTCCAGCGCAGAGGTCCGCCGGCGCCGATGAGCCGCTGGTTGTCCTTCGGGGTCATCAAGGCCATCATGCGAAGGTCCATGCCGACAGAGAACCTGTCGCCTGAGCCACGCAGGACGACGCACCTCGTCTCTCCGGCGCCCGCGAGCGCTCCGAGGTTTTCGACTATCGCGTCGAGGACAGCGGCGTTGAGCGCGTTACCCTGCTGGGGTCTGTTGATTGTAAGCCACGCCACGGGGTCCGCCCTCTCAACAAGGAGCTCTTTGTTGTCGGCCACAGTGACTGCGCCTCCTCTACTCGATCGTTTGCTTGCTTTTCTTATCATAACGCGCCTCACCCTCTCGCGCGAAACGAGGTCAAGGCGGGGTCAGCCTGTACACCACTCCTTTCTGGTCGTCGGTGATGAAAGCGGTGCCGTTCCGTTCGAAAAGGATGTCTACAGGCCTGCCGAGCTTGGTCCCGTCGGGCTGGAGCCACCCTGTGATGAAGTCCTCGATGCCCTGGTAGGCGCCCTGCCGATCGAGCTTTATTCGAACGATCTTGTCCCCGGTCGGCACCGAACGGTTCCACGAGCCGTGGAACGCGATGAACGCGCCGCCCTGATACCTGGCCGGGAACATGGTGCCGGTGTAGAAGCGCATGCCGAGCGCGGC
>PMDX01000039.1:0-4893 GCA_003154635.1 Actinomycetota bacterium
AAACTCGTTTGAGACTACTCGGGTGCAGATGGCAGGAGTGACAGAGAGCGCGCAAGCACGAACGCCATCAGGAATCCAAGCAACTTTAGCTTGCTAAGCTATTTCTACCTATTTTCTACCGCCTCAATCCTGGGATGGTATGATTGCCATGTCAGGAAGGGCACATGGGGAAGTCCAGGTCTACATTCCTCCTGGCATCATTCAAGCGTTTCAAGGAGAAGGTTATGGCATTGGGCGGTTCTTCTAGTTCAGTGTTTGCGGTATTGCTCTCCGCTCATATCAGGAGCGGAGGGCGAATATTCTTCGACAGCCTCCCTTACGATCCTGGGTCGTTCGGTAGTCCCACCGTCTTCTTGACATTTCTCATAAACCTGGCACTTTTTGCCGCGTTTGCCATGATAGTCTTTGTTGCTGTGAGGGAATTCGGGGCATTCGCCAAGCGGAAAAGGACAATCCCATACTGCCTTATTACCGTCGCCTTAGGAATCCCCATCGACATACTCTTCCTGTTTCTAGCAGACAGATTTTATCCAGGTCTTTATCAAGTCGGCTCCGGCGTGTTTATCGATAACTTCATGCATGGTTACACGGTTACAGGGAATGTCAATTTCTTGATCGTTCCATCTCTGGTTGCCCTTTCTTTCCTGTTCTTCGTCCAGGTAATCCTGATCCGCCTCTTCTATAAAGAAATCAGCAATCGCAAGACGCTGATAATGTCAGCTTTGATATCAGTTCTAACGCTCCCTACCTGGGCAACCTTGATTCTGCTCGCAGTGTTACCCAAGATGCCTCCCGCTGGGGGCTGATCTCCACCGGGGAGTGCCTCAATCCTGGGAGAGCGCCTCTTCGCCAGTTTCGGTGGTGTTTCTGGTGGGAAAATCTAACACGTTCTTTGAGAAGACGAGCTCGTCCAGGCGCTGTCCGACGTATCGGGGCTTGCCGTCCTTGCCGCGTTTGCTTGCTATGTAACCCATGGCGGAATCATACCTCACCCCGCGGACAGCAATTCGAGCAACTACGTTGAAGGAAGACGCAACTTTCTCCCCATAGCCAGCATTTCTAGACCTGGAGGAGTTGCCGGTCGCAACTCAGAAACGTTGTAAGGAGCGATGGGGGAGCGATACGAAGCTGGCGGCATTTCACCAATACTCAGGGGCGACCATCTTGATCGCTATCCAGGGGGACACATGAGCAGCAATACAAATCTCGCACGAAGCGTCCTCGTGGCAACACTGACAATGCTTTTGCTTTCATCGTTGATGGCTCTCCCGGGCTGCAGCCCGGAGGGCCAGGAGGTCATGAGGGTACAGTACCGGTGGGGACCTACCCGCGATGCAACCATCAGCTGGAGCTCCCAGGAGATTGGTTTTCCGGTCAACTCCAAAGGCGGTAGCGGCTATCTTTATAGCATCTCAGCCGCCGACGCAGAGCACGTGTGGGCCGTTGGAAACGGCGGGGAGATAGACGCTCTGGAGAATGGAACCTGGAAGCAATCGTTTGTTACCAAGCCCAACGACTTCTTGTTCAGCGTATCGGCCCTCGACCCATCGCACGTCTGGGCGGTCGGAATGAACGAACGAGAGAGATGTGCGGCCATCTGGTTCTTCGACGGGACAAGCTGGAAGCAGCAGGCGGCCGGGGAATTCAAGGGCGTCACGCTCAACTCCGTCTACGCCCTTGGCAGTAGACACGTCTGGGCTGTGGGCAAGGGTGGAACGATTCTGTTCTTTGATGGCTCGAGCTGGACAAGGCAGAAAAGCGGTACCAATGTCGAGCTCAAGAGCGTGTCGGCGGTCAACCCCTCGCAGGTATGGGCCACCGGAACCGACGAGACGGGAGGGAAATCGGCACTACTCTATTACGATGGCACCTCGTGGAAGAGAAGAGACCCGGGCAACGGACTCTCATTCGATACGATCGCGGCTATTGACGCCTCGCAGGTCTGGGCGCTTGGGGGGAATCCCGATCAACCCGGAAGCACCGGTGCCTACTGCTTCGACGGCTCGCGCTGGGTCCAGAGCCTCCAGGAGGCGCCAGAGTTTGTCCCGACCACTGTGTACCCCATCGCATCGAATAACATATTGGTGACGGGAATAAGCTACGCACAGGGCGGCCCATACTGTGAGGTAGCGCTTTTCAACGGCAGGACCTGGAACATCCAGCAGGCGCGCGTGGAGCCGGGGTACGGCTTTATCGCGATAACGGCCGCTGGCCCATCGCACCTGTGGGCCGTGGGCAAAGATATGGTTCCCTATGTAGGTCCATTTTCAAGACCGTCGGCAATCTACTTTGGCACGAACCAGCAATAGTGAACTGCCAGGGACGGGGCCGGCATATCAGGAGGATCCCATGACCGGAAAATCGAGTCTCGCCAGAACCGCGGTCACCATTTCGCTCGCGGCGTTGATACTCGCCTCGCTCATGCTATCCGGATGCGGCACGGAGGAAGTTCTCAGGAGCAGGCTTATGTGGGAACCCAAGGCCGGCAGCGCCATGACCTGGACCGGCCAGTCGATTGGAATGCAGCTGAACGTCAACGACCGGGTCATGTCTCTGGCGGCGGTGTCAGCCGCCGACGCGACCCACGCCTGGGCCGTGGGAAACAACGGGGCCGTCCTGTCTCTGGACGGTGAGGGTTGGAGACAGAGGATGGTGGGGCAACCCAACCAGTGGATGGGAGTATCAGCCCTCGACTCGAACCACGTCTGGGCGGTCGGGCAGGAGAGAGAGAACNNGGCACAAGCAGGCCAGCCGCGCCTTCAAGCACACCTGGCTTCAGGGCGTCTTCGCATTGGGAACCAGGCACGTCTGGGCGGTAGGGCCTCACGGCACCATCCTCTTCTTCGACGGCTCGGGTTGGTCCAGGTAAAGCAGCGGCACGGCAGTTGAGCTTCGCGGAGTCTCCGCCTGTGACCCAAAGCATGTGTGGGCGGTCGGCGATAAAGGGACCATCCTGTTCTACGACGGTTCCTCGTGGAAGAAGCAGGGAAGCGGCACCGGCGCTGGTTTCATGGGGGTATCGGCCCAGACTCCCGCTCACGTGTGGGCGGCGGGAAGCGATGGGGTCTATTTCTTCGACGGCTCAAAGTGGAGCAAGCAACCCGGCGTGGCCCTCGAGCAGTTCACCGCCAGCGGCATATTCGCCCTCGACCCGTTTCACGTGTGGGCGGTGGGCGGGAACCAGGAACTGGGCACCGCGGTTGCGTTCTTCGACGGTTCGGCATGGAGCATACAGCAGGTCGCGAACGACAACGTCGGACTCGCGGGCATAACCGCGGCGGACCCATCTCACGTTTGGGCCGCGGGCATGGTGGGCGTCCTAATGACCGGGCCGGTAGGGGGGCCGGTCATCCTCTTCGGGACAGACAAACCTTGATGCCCCAGGCGAAGAACGTGATTGTATCGAAGAAGGGAATGAGTGGACAATCAAACCGATATATATTACATTAGTTACGTATATATAATGTAAGTTATATCGGAATTAGTTATGAGACCAAATACTTATGAAAACGTTAAAGCCCTGTTCGTTGACCGTGGTGGCATCATGTCCACGCGCGAGGTGCTGGACGCTGGCGTTCACCCTGAGACCCTTTACAGGATGAGGGATCTCGGGCTTCTCGANNCGAAAAGGTCGCTCGAGGGTGGTATAGACTTCCGGGACTGCCTCCACTCGCCGCTCCCGACCTGGCCGAGGTTGCCCTTCGTATGCCCACAGGGATCATTTGTCTTGTATCAGCCCTCTCATTTCACAACCTTACGAGCCAGATACCGTACATGGTGCACGTAGCTGCACCTTATGGCAGAAAGATGCCCAAGATAGACTACCCGCCGGTTCGCGTGTTCTGGTTTTCCCAGGCGACCTATGGCGAGGGGTTCGACAGGCACATTCTCGATGGAATCAAAGTACCGGTCTATTCTCCCTCGAAGACATTAGCCGACTGTTTCAAGTTCAGGAACCGGATCGGACTCGATGTGGCGGTCGAGGGCCTCAGGATGTACGTGAGGTCTGCTAACCTGAGAGTTGACGAGCTCATTCATTATTCTAAGCTGTGCCGGGTCCAGAACGTGATAAGGCCATACCTGGAGACACTTCTTGAAGAACCGTGATAAGAATCTGCTGGTCGAAGGATTGACCGGAAAAGCTCTCCCGGCTAAACTAAAGGTAGCCACATATGTAGCTACTTTTAGGAGGACAAGTAGATGATTACGGTAGGGGTGAAGGAGCTCAAGAACAAGACATCTGAGTTCCTTCGGAAGGTAAAGGATGAAGGGCCGGTGATCGTCACCAGCCACGGCAAGCCGGTTGCCGCTCTCCTTGGGCTGGAGCCCGATGAGGTGGAGGACTTCCTTCTGGCTCACAACCCGAGAATCCGTGCTGCGGTGAAGCGCGGCATAGAGGATGCGAAGGCCGGCCGGGTCTACTCGGTGGAGGAGTTGCTGGAGGAGGCCGAGGAGGAACTCGGCTAGATGGCGTTCCCACGTCGTATCGAGGTGAGCCAGGCTGGCAAGAAAAGCCTGAAGAAGTTACCCCCACAGGTACGCGTCAGGATCTTGAGGAAGCTCGTTGAGTACAACGAGAAGCCGGAGCTGCTTGCGCTCAACATCAAGAGCTTAATCGACACCAACCCGCCGCAATTCAGGCTCAGGGTCGGAGACTATCGAGCCGTGGGCACAGNNCCGGAAGGACCTTTAGAGCGGAGAGAGGACTTCCGACCGATAGGTCCGGAGTGCCCTGAGGTTATCTGAAACGACAGTTCACATAACAACGTCGTGCTTAACGAGACAAAAGACGTGCTCAGAATGACTCACGAAAACACCCGAACCTTCAGAACGCCTCACCACGCCCGCCGACTCGACCTACACCAAACCCCCAAACGTCTTTTGTCGAGTTGT
>PMDX01000039.1:4926-6291 GCA_003154635.1 Actinomycetota bacterium
AGGGAGGGTTACTTGAGCGCGGGCGAGCCGCACGAACCGCTTCAGAATGGGATAAACAGCGCACGTTGTGTCTGCATCGATGCAGACGCGCATGCAGACACTATGCAGACAGTCAAAGAGTTCCTGGGAAGGAATCAACGTCACATGAGGAAGCGTCCATCATGATCTGGGGTCGCATGCTGATAGAATAATCATTGGTGAATCCGTGTTGCGGCTCAGTGGGTTCGAATCACTCCTCCGACACCACCACGCATCGTACGTAATGTCAATCTTCCCTCAGCCCAATGGCACACTGCCATTAGACAGCTGCGGCGGCGGGTAAGCCTGCGGTCCATTTCAAGGAGGATCCGTTCTGCCAACATCAGAGGTGGTCAAGTAATACACACTCAATCCGATACCATCCAGCAAAAAGACTGCAAAGAAGCTGAGTACGACCCACGCAACCTTGCGGCGACCTTTAGCGCGCTGACTTACATGTTGAGATGATTCCTCCACCTCATTGCCGTCGGACCCGATATCAGGATTGCCCGATATGTTCGCCTGTGCAGTAGTATTGTTATCGGAAGTGCTTATATTGAGTTGCTTGGGTTGGTTTTCTTTCAACAGTGCGTGACACGAGCTACAGTAATCGGCTTCACGTGAGTTCTTTGCCCCACATTTCGAACAATACCTAGCAGTTATTCTCACCCTTCCAAATCCCCCGTTCTCCTCTGGTTCGTCCATNNCGCGGCCACTCATGGCCGGAATTGCTCATTATCGGTTGCAAACTCCCCCGGCATCCTCAGAGTCTCAGTAGAGGAAGGTCCTCCAACTTGATGACGCAGTTCAGCGCCGAAGATTAGGATAAGGAAACGTCGTGTTAGTGTGGCTGATTTCCCTCTCCTAACAAGCAGTGCGGCGAGTAAAGCTGCCGACCCAAGTCCGACAAAAACCATCATCGAGAAACTCCTGTGATTTAGTACTTATCAAATTCCTGCCGTACTGCCCAAGAGCCAGCTAACTGCGCTGCTAGCTCGCGCCGCGTTCGCAAAACGCTGCGCCTCACCGCTTTCCGTAGGTGGTTGACCGACTGCAGCCGCGGCGGACGTCACTGGCCAGACCCGAACACGTCGGTGGGATTCACCGTGGCCCTTGAGTTGGGAGCGACTGTCACATGTTGCGTCGCGGTCCACCCCATGCTCCCCATGTAGGTGAGGGTGACGTCCGCCGGCGTGCCGTTCGGGTTCTGTATGCAGAAATACGGCTCGAAGTTCGGCCGGCCCGTGCCCTCGGCGAAGTAGTAAGTCGTAGACGGGGATGTTGCTCCCACCACATCATGGCCCCCGGTCCACTTGTTGTGGTAGCTGAAGTACATGGGGCGCTCGG
>PMDX01000064.1:0-5961 GCA_003154635.1 Actinomycetota bacterium
ATCCTGGAGGACGGCCGGCTGACCGACTCCCAGGGCCACCAGGTGGACTTCCGTAACACTATCATCATCATGACGTCCAACCTGGGCACGCGCGAGATACACAATGCCGCGCCACTGGGCTTCCAGATGAGTGCAGAGGGCACGAGCCTCGCTTACACGGATATGAAAGAGAAGGTCATGGGCGAGCTCAAGAAGACGTTCCGTCCCGAGCTGCTCAACCGTATAGATGACGTGATAGTGTTCCACGAGCTCTCGACCGAAGAGGTCAAATCGATCGCCGAGCTCATGCTCAACAGGGTAAGGGACCAGCTCGCGGAACAGGACATCAAGCTGGAGGTCAGCGACAACGCCAGGGACCTCCTTGTCAAGGAGGGCTTCGACCCGTCGCTTGGCGCCAGGCCGCTTCGCCGCGCGATAACCAGGCTCATCGAGAACCCGGTCTCCGAGGCGATCCTCCGAGGCGAGTTCACAGGCGGTCACGTCATAATGGTCGATGTAAAAGAAGGCCGCCTCGAGTTCGACGTCCGAGAGGACACGGAGATCGAACCGGTCGGGGCCAACAACTGATCCGCCAAACTGACTTGCAACTCTAGAGCCGGGTCTCTGGGCCCGGCTCTTGTTTTCCCTCCTCCTCGAGGGGGGAGGGTCGGGGTGGGGGTGGCGTTTCCTCCTCCCGTATTTGCCATCCGCGCGGTAATCTGCCAACATTCCGTCGGCGTGTTATGATTAATTGGTTCCGCTGAAACACCTTCACTGGAGGGGTATGCGCGCTGAAGTCCAGAAAGAAAAGCATAAAAAGCTCATAGAGGTACTTGGACAGGTTGCTCCAGGAACCGAGTTGCGCGAGGCGATCGACAGGATAATACTCGCACGATCCGGGGCGCTTATTGTCATAGGAAATCTATCTGAGCTCAAACCGATCATGTCGGGCGGGTTCAATATCGGTTGCGAGTTCACCGCTCCCAGGCTTTTCGAGCTTGCCAAGATGGACGGGGCGGTAATAATAAGCAAAGACCTCAGGACAATTTTCTGGTCGAACTCCCACCTCGTGCCCGACCCCTCGATAATCACTCACGAGGCCGGAACGCGCCATAGGACGGCCGAGCGGGTAGCCAGGGGCAACAAGAACGTGTTCGTAGTGGCCATCTCCGAGAAGATGGGGACCGTCTCGATATACGTCGACGACGACCATTTTACCCTGGAGAGCATACCGCTCGTGCTTGCCAAGGCCGATCAGGCTCTGCAGACGCTATCCCGCTACCGTGCCAGGCTCGATCAGGAGTACAGCCATCTGAACACCCTCGAGGTCGAAGACCAGGTGACCCTCCGTGACGTCGTGAAAGTCGTACAGCGAAACGAGCAGGTCGTACGTATAGCTGACGAGATCCGCTTCCAGAGCAGCGAGCTCGGCAAGGATGGCAGACTGATCGAGCTCCAGCTGAACGAGATGATGGCCGGCGTGATGAAAGTCCGCAGGCTGCTGGTACGGGATTACTACCTGCCGCGCGACCACAAGCATTATGAAGAGGCCTTGAACAGCCTCGGCAACCTCGCGGGAGACGAGCTTCCCGAGGAGTTGTCGATAGTGCGCGTGCTCGGTTACCGCGCCTCCACAGAGATGATGAACAAACTGGTGCGGCCTCGCGGGTACCGCATACTCTCGATGATCCCACGCGTTCCGAGCGCCGTGGTCGATAAGGTCGTCGCGAGGTTCGACAACCTCAAGAACATCATGCGGGCTTCCCCCGCGCTGCTGGACGAGGTCGACGGCGTCGGAGAGCGCCGAGCTCTCGCCATCAAAGACGGCCTGGATCGCATCTCAGAAGCAATAATCACGGATAGCTACCACTAAAAAAGAATTCCGATTCATACGCGACAGGCCCGGGCAGGTTCTCTATCCATTCCCTGATCCACTTAGAAGCCACTTTCGGCTTCATCTTGTCGATGTTGTCCTTGTTGGCCATCACCATGGCCTTGTGGTACTTCTTGAAGAATCTATCTTCGCTGCTTCAGGCTGTCCCCCCTACTGTTTATTCGTCTGCGGGATTGAATACGAAAACCGATGAGGAAATCCTGAAACACGAAGGTGCTCGCCAGCAAGAAAATAATGTGTGAAAAGAATCGAAGACCGACCGCTCACGTGAGGCTGTAGAAGCCAAGCGTGGAAATGCGGTCGTTCTCGCTCTTGATGATCTCGTGAAGGTTGATGCCGGTCAACGTGCAGATGGCTGTCAGGAAGAATAGCGACTTGCCCATCTCTTCCTCGATGACCTCGGCGCAGTTGGGGCAAAGGTGCCCTTCGAGGTGGGTGCTGACGTACTCGCTCATCTCGCTGAGCGAAGCATCGGCCGGCAGATCCTGCTTCTCGGCCTCGATCCTAAGGCAGCCGCAGGAGGTTACGGACTTGGCGAGCGCCCTGTTTACGCGCGCGCAGGCATCCTGGTACTTGGTCATCACATCGAGGATACTGCGGTGTCGAATGAGATGGAGAGACACCGTTTTCTGGAATTCGTTACACGTCTGTTCCAACTCTCTCGGCATCTCAAACCTCATTTCATGGCTTCATCCGGTCTGTGGCCAGCACTCGACCAATTATATTTTTAACTTTTAAGGAGTGTCAAGAAAGCCTAATATTAAAGCAATCTTGATGCATCTCCACCTTTGTGGTAACATAGATTTGCCTCTTCGTTCTGCGCATTTGGGAACTCACGTCGAGATTCGTTTGCGCACCTAAAGCAAAATACGAAGCTTCCCATTGGGGTTTGGTCGCATCTATAAACGCGCGGCCAGAAGACGGTCTCGAACCCAGAAAGGGAGATGTTGAAAGTGTTCAACGTTGGAGACAAGGTCGTTTATCCGCATCACGGAGCAGGAATTGTTGAGAAGGTCGAGACTAAGAACGTCGAGGGGGCACGAAAGAAGTATTTTATCCTCAGCCTCTGCGGAGGTGACCTCAAGATAACTGTTCCCGAGGAGAGCACCAACGAGGTGGGTCTTCGCAGTATCATCAAGAAAGGTGATGTCAAGTCGGTGTTCGAGGTGCTCAACCAGGAGCAGAGCCAGATGCCGACCAACTGGAACCATCGCTACAAGAAAAACCGCGACAAGATTCGCAGTGGAGACGTCTACGAGGTGGCCGAGGTCGTGCGGAACCTCTCCATCCGCGAGCGCGAGAAGGGGCTCTCCACGGGCGAAAAGCGAATGCTAAACCAGGCGCGGCAGATTCTCCTGAGCGAGATCATCTACGTGCTTAACATAGACAACGATAAAGCTTCAAGCATGCTTGACGAGGTCTTTTCACAGAGGTGACGACCCCGATGGCTTGTCTCAAAGAAATGCGGCAATCTCAAATAAAAGCTGGAGGGCTGGCCGGTGGTCGTTGTTGTGGTCCGCCTGCTGAGCATGTTCGTATGCTCTTACGGCGGATACCGGATCGCGGCGCTGCTGAACGAGAACTATATTCTGAGGAATCCCCAGCAGGCTCTTGCAATCATCGTAAGTATTATCCTGGGGTTACTCATCGGGTACGTTCTCGGGGGTGTGCTGGGCAGGTACTCTGCCAGCGCGCTCGGGGGTCTTGACACACTAGTCTTCAAGGCGTCCGGTGCCGATATATTCTTAATAATCATGGGAGCGCTGGCAGGTCTGCTGATAGCGTTGCTACCTTCAGTAGCACTACTCCATTTCGCCTGGCCCGGTTACGTTATCTCTTTGATCCTTTTCCTGTTCGGGGGTTTTATCGGCGGGCGAATGTCTTATATCAAGAGGTCGGAGCTTGCCGCAATGTTCAAGCTCGGGGGTGTCTCCGGCCATGCGGTTCCCGGGTCCAACGCCAGGATTCTGGATACCAGCGTCATCATCGACGGCCGCGTGGTGGATATTGCCAAGGCGGGTTTTCTCGACGGCACGATGGTGGTGCCACGATTTGTCCTCGAGGAGCTGCAGTCCGTCGCCGATTCAGCGGATAATCTCAAACGAAGCAGGGGGCGGCGGGGTCTGGACGTCTTGAATTCCCTGCAGAGGCTCGACAACGTCAGGATCGAGATAACGGACCAGGATTTCCCTGAGGTCACGGGTGTCGATTCCAAGCTCACAACGCTGTCCAAGGTTACCGGGATGCCCATGGTCACGAACGATTTCAACCTCAACAGGGTAGCTGAGCTCCAGGGCGTTCAGATCCTCAATATCAATGAGCTCGCCGGAGCGCTCCGCCCGGTGGTGCTGCCGGGTGAGGAGATGCAGGTAAAGATTATCCGCGAGGGCAAGGAGTCTGGCCAGGGTGTCGGATACCTCGATGACGGCACCATGATCGTCGTCGAGCACGGCAAGAAGGCCATCGGTAGCGAATCAACTGTCGTCGCGACGAGCGTTCTTCAGACTCCCGCGGGCAAGATGATCTTCACCGAACTCAAGGAAGACGCCCAGGAGCGATAAGGTGGCCTTCGCGATCATCGCTGCAGGGGGCCGGGGCACGAGGCTGGGCGACCCAGCTCCCAAGTTCGAACTCCCCCTCGCCGGGAAGCCGGTCATTTCGTACTCACTCGAAGCGTTCCAATCGGCACCTTCAATAGAGTCCATCGTGCTGGTGGTACCGGCAGACCGCCTGGACGCCTGGAGTGCGGAGCGCCTCCAGAAGATGGGCATCGACAAGATCCGTGCTTCCGTGCGGGGCGGTGAGACAAGGCAGGATTCCGTGAGGCTCGGACTGGAGCAGCTCCGGGGTGAGACTGGTGTGGTGGTCGTTCACGACGCGGCCAGGCCGCTCGTAAGTGTTCAGATGGTCGAAGAGGCATGCCTGATCCCTGACGGCTCAGACGGCGTCGTGACAGCTACCGCGGTCACGGACACAGTAAAATGCATCGATGGAGGCATGGTCGCGGGCACACCGGACAGGGAGCGGCTTGTCGCAGTCCAGACGCCCCAGGCGTTCAGGCTCGATGTCCTTGCGAAGGCACATTCGCTGGCCCGGGAGGCAGGATATCAGGGCACGGACGACGCGTCCCTGGTCGAGCGCGCGGGAGGACGCGTTTCCGTTGTCGTTGGAAGCCGCGACAACATCAAGATCACCTTCCCGGAGGATTTTGCCATCGCAGATGCGTTGCTTCGTGAAAGGAGAGATCCTTGAGGACGGGTATTGGTATCGACGCGCACCGCTTCCAGGCTGGCAGTAAGCTGTTCCTCGGGGGTGTTTGTTTAACATCCGATCTCGGGCTTGCCGGGCACTCCGATGCTGACGTGCTCGTGCATGCGATAATGGACGCGCTTCTCGGAGCGTGCGGCGGCGGTGACATCGGAGAGATGTTCCCCGACTCGGATCCCGCGTACCGCGACGCCCACAGTCTTACCCTGCTCGAGCGGGTGCGTGACGAGTTGACCGCGCGTGGCTTCCGGGTTGTCAATGTAGACGCTGTCGTCGTTTGCGAAAAGCCTCGCATTTCACCTTACAAACGCGAGATGCGCGAGAATATAGCGCGAGCACTTGGAATCGACAGAGACGCGGTTAGCGTCAAGGGAACGACTACCGAGGGGATGGGATTCACCGGGCGCGGCGAAGGCATTTCCGCCGTCGCTTCCGTGCTCATCGATTAGATAACGATTCAAGGAGAGTCACTTGGCCAAGAAGAAGTTCGACCCCGACAGGGTGCCCATCAGGAGGCAGGTGCCGGCGGACCGCATCAGGAATTTCAGCGAGGTTGCACTCGGATACGACCTCGATGAGGCAAAAGCCGAAGCGACGCGTTGCCTCCAGTGCAAGAAACAGACCTGTGTAAGCGGCTGCCCGG
Organism: Actinomycetota bacterium; assembly: GCA_003154635.1. Taxonomy (GTDB): domain Bacteria; phylum Actinomycetota; class Geothermincolia; order Fen-727; family Anoxymicrobiaceae; genus FEN-727. The sequence continues at coordinate 5,784 of PMDX01000064.1, forward strand.
TCAACATCGATATACCCGCATTCGTCGGGCAGCTCAGCCAGGGCGCGACCGATGAAGCCGTGGCGACCGTGAAGCGCGAAAACCTGCTGCCAGGTGTATGCGGAAGGGTCTGCCCGCAGGAATCCCAGTGCGAGGAGAAATGCGTGTTGGGAAAGAAAGGCGACCCGCTGGCGATCGG
>PMDX01000064.1:5968-6273 GCA_003154635.1 Actinomycetota bacterium
GACGAGCTCGCCGCGGAGCTCGCGAAGATCGGGCACAGAGTAACGGTGTTCGAGGCGTTGCATGTGGCCGGCGGGGTCCTGACTTACGGAATACCCGAGTTCAGGCTCCCTCAGTGGGTCGTCGACCGCGAAGTGGGTATGCTCGAAAGACTCAATGTTGAGATCGTTCTCGATTTTGTGGTGGGCAGAACCGCCACGGTGAGCGACCTGTTGAAAGAGTATCAGTCTCTCTTCGTCGGGATAGGTGCGGGGCTTCCTTCATTCATGGGTTTCCCGGGAGAAAACCTAAACGGCGTGTACTCGGC
>PMDX01000140.1 GCA_003154635.1 Actinomycetota bacterium
ATCAGGGTAAAGGGCAAGGGTCTGCCACCCAGGTACGGCGGGCGGAGGGGCAGCATCCAGATAAGCGTTGAGGTCAGCGTTCCGAAGAAACTTACCCAGCAGCAGAAGAAACTGCTCGAATCGTATCTCGAGACGCGAAAGGACAGTATCCGCAAGTGATACGCAACGCGGCGCAGGCCGTCACGGCCGGTGGAAAGCCGGAGTTTCGCTAATGAGCATGCCTCTGTTTTACGCCGAGGCCGGTGACATCAGCGTGCAGGAAGGTCTTGTTGTTCTGACCGGTGGGGAAGCCAGACACCTCTCGCGCTCCCTTCGCGCAAAACCCGGAGACGAAATACTGGTTTCAGACGGCGCGGGCAGGGTCTTCTCGGTCAGCCTGACGTTCGTAGGACCCGAACTCGTGCAGGGAGCTATCCTCGACTGGCACGCTCGCCCTCTGGAGATCCCAAGGCTCATTGTCTTCCAGGCTGTTGCCAGGACCTCTCGCATGGACGAGACGGTTGAGAGGGTCGCCGAAGCCGGCGTGTTCGAACTGATCCCGTTCGTAGCGCCGAGGTCACCGGTGGGGTCCACCGAGAAAGTCCGACAGCGAGTGCCACGCCTGCGCAAGATAGCCTACGAAGCCTCTAAAGTCGCAAGGAGGCCGATTCCACTTTCGGTTCGCGAGCCCGTTGAGTGGCCGCTCGCCAAGAAGGTGCTCGCTGCACAGGATCTGAACATACTCCTATGGGAAGACGAGACCGTGGAAAGCCTCGCGAGCGTTCTTCCCGTAAACCCGCCCGCCTCGATAGGCATGATATTCGGACCGGAAGGGGGTTTCGCCGGAGACGAAGCCGCCATGCTGGTTTCGGTTGGGGCCATGGCCGTGAGCCTGGGCGAGCTCGTGTTGCGGACTGAGAGCGCCAGCGCGCATACCGCAATGCTGATCCGTTTCAAATACGGGCTTCTCGAGCCTGGGGGCGGTCGGTGAGCCTCAAGACATACAGGGTCTCAACGCTTGGCTGCAGGGTGAACAGGGCCGATTCCATAGCAATCGAAAGAGATCTCGCGCTACGCGGCTTCAGGAGAGCGGAGCCGGACGATGTTCCCGATGTATGGGTGGTCAATACGTGCGCGGTCACAGCGGAGGGGATGCGAAAGTCAAGGAAACTAGCGAGGCGTTGCGCGCGTAGTGGCGCGCATGTCATTGTGACCGGCTGTGGCGCTGACCTGGACCCGGACGTTTTCAATGTGCCTGGCGTCGAATCCATCGTGGCAAACGGTGATAAAGACAGCATTGCCCGTCAGGCGCGAGAAGCCGATGCATCTCCCACGTGTTCGGGAGGCGCACTGTGCGAATGGACGCCCGAGGAACTAGTTCGCGTACCTGTGAAGGTCCAGGAGGGCTGTAACAGGTACTGTACGTATTGCATAGTACCGTACCTCAGACCTCCTCCGTCCAGCAGACAGATAGAATCGATCGTCGAAGAGGTCCGTAAGCTTGGCGCGCTTGGCGCTGGAGAGATCATACTATGCGGGATAGACCTCGGAAGCTACCGCGACCCCGTTCGCGGGCAAGGCCTCGACGCCCTGGTCCGATCGGTAGTGACCGAGTGCGGTGGAACGTGGCTGAGACTCAGCTCAATAGAGCTCTCGGATATAGGACCCGGACTGGCATCGGCACTGGCGGAAGGCGGTGCGTTGAGGCGCCACCTGCACGTCCCCTTGCAGAGTGGCGACGAGCGCGTGCTTGCGGATATGGGCCGCGAATACACCCCGGAGCTGTTCATGGAGCGGGTCCGCCAACTGCGTGAGCTGGTACCGGGGCTCAGCATAACGACCGATGTGATGGTCGGGTTCCCGACGGAGGATGAGTCAGCTTTCAAACGCACTGCACAGATGCTCGACGATATCGGGTTCTCGAGGGTGCACGTATTCAAATATTCTCCCAGGCCCAGGACCGCCGCGGTCTCGCTTGGTGATCCTGTCAAGCCTGAATTGAAAGCAGCGAGAGCGGAGGCACTTCGAGAGCTCGCACGCGGTACAGCCCTGAGGTTCCACGAGTGCTTTGTTGGTCGTATAATCCAGGTATTGGTAGAAGCATCCATGGAGAGCGAGCCCGGCCGAGTGTTCGGAAGGGCCGAGAGCTTTGCGGGGGTCATCTTCGACGGCTTCCCGGCTCTAGTAGGGCGTAGGGTCGACGTGCGCGTCACCGACGCGGGCCCCGAAGGTCTGAGGGGCGTGATGGTCATGACGAACGAGTAGAGGGGGAAGGTGAGGCGGATTGGATGATTGCCTGTTCTGCCGAATAGCCAGTGGAGAAGTAGGAGCGGACATTATCGAGGAGCGACCTACGGCAATCGCGTTCCGCGACATTAATCCGCAGGCTCCGGTCCATGTTCTCATAATCCCCAAAGAGCACATTCCCCAGATAAAGGACTTGAAGCCCGAGCACTGCGAGGTCCTCGCAGATATCTTCTCGCTGATGCGTGACATAGGCATCAGCGAGGGTATAGACATGAGGGGCTACAGGATCGTGTGCAATATCGGTGAGGAAGCTGGCCAGGAAGTCGAGCATCTGCATTTTCACATGATGGGTGGTCGGTTCATGAAGTGGCCCCCCGGGTAGAGCAATAAGGAAGATCAAGACATGGAACTCAAAGATAAAATCGACAGCGACTGCAAGACGGCCCTCAAGAGCGGCGAAAAGTTAAAGGTCTCTACCCTCAGGATGATACTCGCCGAGGTCAAGAACGCCGAAATAGCGAAGCGCGGGAACCTGTCGGAAGAGGAGCTCCTTGCTGTCGTTACGCGTGAGGCCAAAAAGCGAAATGAGTCCATCGAGGAGTTCGGCAAAGGTGGCCGCGAGGATCTCGTAGCAAAGGAGTCCGAGGAACTCGCCATCATCCAGGCTTACCTTCCCGAGCAGATGTCCGATGACGAGGTGCGCTCGATCCTTGAAGAGACGATAAAGGAGGTAGGAGCGACATCGACTGGTGATCTCGGTAAGGTCATGGCCAAGCTGATGCCGAAGATAAAAGGGAAAGCGGACGGCAAGAAAGTTAACCAGATGGTCCGCGAGATGTT
>PMDX01000022.1 GCA_003154635.1 Actinomycetota bacterium
AGGCGACCTGGTCAGCGGAAACGCCGGAAGGGCGCTGGCGGTCCTATACCTACGACGAACTGACAGCGCGAGACAAAGTCAATTTGGATATTTTCTGGCTGAGGGACGAGAGCCTTGAGGATTCGGCTAATCTGCCCGAGCCGGACGTTCTGGCTGCGGAGATCGTGGAGGATTTAAAAGCCGCGCTGGAGCAGTTCGAGGGGATCGCCGAAGAGTTGGGAGAGGGTGATCAGTAAGATCGGAAATATTGACTGTTGGCAGTCAATATCCCGACGAAAAATCGATTGCAGTGAATAGTGCAAAGATGGACAAGATTTCGGTCAAATGAAAGAAAAACGCTTTTTGGAAATAAAAAAGGGTTTTTAAACACATCACTCAACCTTTTTAGATACTTATTTTTGGTATTTCTGACACTTCCTCCCCCTTTTTGACATGTAACATTCACTCCGGTTTGGTCCACTATGTGTCATTTTATAGTTCAAATCCAGCCGATTCCAAGTCTTCCATTTTGAGTTCCATCTGGGTATNNTATATATCCCTTTGACCACCCCGCTCCGCATCGCCTAGTTTAGCGCAATTATACCGTCCAGACCCGGGGCTCCCATCTCTCCGGAATCAGATGTGAGCAATATTTATAAATCGCCCTTTTTTAGAATCGCCTATTGACAAACAATAGAATTGTCCTATAATAATCTTAGTTTATTCAGCTAATAAAGCAACTTTATGCCCACCAACCCTATCGGCAACAAAGCCCTCATTCGAGCTCTTAACCGCTCCACGGTGCTCAACATGATCAAGACCAACGACTTGATCGCTCGGGCCGAGGTCGCACGCCGCACTGGATTAAGCCCTGCGACCGTGACCAGCATCACCGTGGACCTGGTCAGGGACAACCTGATTTTTGAAAAGGCGACAGGCGATTCAAGCGGTGGACGGCGGCCTATCCTGCTGGCCATCAATCCCCACGGCGGCTACGTCATCGGTATTAAGTTGACAGAGACCCAGGCCATCTCGGCTCTTACTGATCTCGAGGCCAATATCATTACCAAGGGAACGGATACCCTCTCGGGCCACTCCCCCGAGAAAGTGGTCGAGGACCTGGTGAAGACAGTCTCCTCTCTCCTGGATCAGGGTGGCATCCGCAAGAAACAGCTGCTCGGGGTCGGGATTGGCCTGGCCGGCATCATCGACGCCTCACGCGGCGTCCTACGGCAGAGCCCGATCTACAAGTGGCAGGATGTGCCGCTCAAGGACATGCTCCAGAAGCGCATCAATGCGCCGGTATACCTGGACAATGACGTGAACACCCTGACCTTGGCGGAACGCTGGTATGGTTCCGGCCAAAAGGTTGACAATTTCCTGACTATCACCATTGGCCGTGGGGTGGGCATGGGTATTGTCGTCAACGGCCGTTTCTACCGCGGTGCGAGCGGTGGCGCTGGCGAGCTCGGTCACACCGTGGTCGACCCAGAGGGTCCATTGTGCGAGTGTGGCAAGCATGGTTGTCTCGAGGCTTACGTCGGCGACCCGGGCCTACTGCGCTCGGCTGTAGAGGCAAGGAAGAATGTACTTCTCGGGTTCGAAGCGAAGACCATTGAAGATCTGGTCCGGCTGGCCAACGAAGGCGACCCGGGCGCCCGTCAGGTGTACGCCCAGGCTGGTGAACTTCTCGGCCGCAGCATTGCCAACCTGGTCAATATATTCAACCCTTCCCGCATTATCCTGAATGGGGAGGGAACCCGCGCCGGTGAGTGGATCTTTGGCCCGATGAAGGAAGCCATCCAGTGTCATGCCATGCCTGCCCTGGCAAGCGACGTGGAGATCATTATCGACCGCTGGGGTGATGATAAGTGGGCTTACGGTGCGGCGAGTCTGGTGCTCCGCGAGCTGTTCGAATCGCCCGTCCACCGGGAAGCGTAGGAAGCCTAAGGCGGCTTATTTTTTTTGCCTAAGATAATTTAGTCACCAAAGAAAGTGAGTTTTATCAGAGGAGGTGCGCCGGTAAAATCAATTCCAGTGTTCGTTCACGCTTCTTTGTGTTTCCAGACACCCTAATTTGAAAGAACAAGGAGAAAAGCATGTTCAGTCGATCGAAGTTCACGTTCTTGACCAGTTTGATGCTCATACTGGTCGTTGTCCTGACCGCCTGCGGCTCGAGTGCCACCCCCGTGGTGCAAACTGCCGTGGTCACCCAGGTGGTCACCCAGATGGTCAACCAGGTTGTGACGGCCACCCCTGCTCCCGCCGGACCCGTGACCATCACTTTCTGGAATGCCTACAGCGCCACGTCTGAGGAACCCTACGTTGAAAAGACCCTCATCCCGGCATTCGAGGCTGCACACCCGAACATCACCGTTCAGGCTGTCAACATCCCTTATGACCAATTCCACCAGAAGCTCCTGACCGCCATCGCCGGCGGGACCGCCCCGGATGTCGCCCGCCTGGACATCATCTGGCAACCCGAATTCGCCAACCTCGGCGCCTTGGTTCCTCTGGATCAGACCATGTCAGACTTCAGCACCTACCAGAAAGCCGTCTTCCCGGGCCCGCTCTCGACCACCTTCTACGGCGGCCATTACTATGGTCTACCCCTCGATACAAACACCCGGGTTCTGATCTATAATAAGGCCGTTCTGCAGCAGGCCGGCATCGCCAACCCGCCCGCCACCATCGACGAGTTCAATGCCGACTGCGCCAAGATCAAGGCCCTCGGCCCAAACCACTACTGCTTTGCCGACGGCGGCATGTATGGTTGGGCGACTGGCCCGTGGGTTTGGAGCTTCGGCGGTGACTTCGCTGCCCCTGATCTCTCCAAGGCGACCGGCTACATCAATGGCCCCGACACCGTGGCGGCCTACACCTTCCTGAAGAATGCCCTGGACGCCGGTTACATTCATCCTGGCATCAAGGGCGGCGGCGTGGACACCAACGCTGGCCTGGCCAACGGCTCGATCGCCATGGACTTGGACGGTCCTTGGTTCTTCGCCAGCTTCCCGACCCAGTTCCCCAACGTCCAGATCGGCTCTGCATTGATGCCTGCTGGCAAGGGCGGCTCGATCTCCGTGGTCGGCGGCGAGGATATTGCCGAGTTCCAGGAGAGCAAGAACAAGGACGCTGCCACCGAGTTCATCCGCTATATGCTTTCGGCGGACGCCCAGTTTGGCATGGCCTCCGTGGGCCAGATGCCGGTGCTGACCTCCTCCTCCGATGCAGCCAACCTAGCCAAAATGCCCAGCTATTTCGGCATCTTCTTCGAACAGCTCAAGACCTCCAAGGCTCGCACGCCCACCCCGGTCTATAGCAAGATGGAAACCATCTTCTCGGATGACGGCGTCGCCATCCTGTCTGGCAAGATGACCGTCCAGCAAGGCTTGGACGATGCCGCCAGCAAGATCGACCCGCTGCTCGCCAATCCGAACCAGTAAACATTTTTCCTTCCCATTCCCAGGGAGGCTCCGGCGTGAGCCGCCGGAGCCTCCTATAAACACCCCGGAGCCGCGATGTTGCGCATGTCCCCCCGCACCCAGAAGCTGGTCATCCCCTATCTCTTCCTGTTGCCGGCGATCCTGCTCTTCCTGGTCTTCATGGTTTATCCCTTGCTCAAGGGATTCCAGATCAGCTTCCTCCACTTCTCGATCGTGCCCACCCGGCCCAGCACTTTTGTCGGGCTGAAGAACTACATCGAGGCGTTTCACGATCCGCTGGTGTGGACGGCCCTTAAAAACACCCTCATCTA
>PMDX01000100.1:0-168 GCA_003154635.1 Actinomycetota bacterium
GGGTTGCATTGAACAGGTCTGTTGAACCATCACTCAACTTCCACCCGTTCGGTAGGTACATTTATGATAGGCCGCACCCCGTTGCACTTGCATAAAGACAAAGGATACAACAGAATAACAAAGAAGCATCATTAAGATTTCGGTGCGGGGTGGAGCAGTCTGGAAGCT
>PMDX01000100.1:207-7425 GCA_003154635.1 Actinomycetota bacterium
TACGGATTCGAACCGGCGACTGACAGTATTTCTCTTGCCCGTATTTCCTGAGCCCTGCACCGTAAGAGAACATGAAGAAACGCTTGAGCCGTGCCTGGAGAGGTCCGGCTCAAGAAGTGAAAACGCCAAAGTGTTTTTGACCCCTGTTTGCGTGACACCCCCGTACCTGGCCACGCTCACGCTTTCAAGCCACAAGAAACCAAGACCAAAGTCTTCTTATTGCCTTTAAGTGCAGNNCCGTCGAACTCCGCAGTGGACTTAAATCTGAAACATATCGCTCTTTCCACGAGGCCCTCGAGAAAAAAACGTACCCCGAGCTTTCCGGCTCAGTAGGGGGAAGACTCCAGTGTGGTGGGGATCGTTTAACATCATTTTACTTTAGTAACTATATATATCACTAACAACAACGCCAATAATACGAATAGATAAGTAACAATAGTTAACAATAACTATTGACCGTTTACAGGGGGAAGCGAGATAATTATATGTTGCAAGCGAAGATGTGAGCAAAAAAGACAGATAGTGCGCTTCCAAGCAGCGTCTGAAAACGTTATATTTTCTGACACCGCAGGTTGATAGCCGACGGCAAAGGCGCGATGAGAAATAACCACGGACCCGGGACAAGCAGAATAGTATCGGTGCTCCTCACGCTCGTCGTAGCGGCGACGCTTGCGATAGTGCCCGCCGCGGCGGTTCGGGCCGTTCCCGGTGAGGACATCGCCTCAAAGAGCCAGCAGGCCGCACAGGTCGCCCAGGAGATAGATGCCCTCGATAAAGAGCTCGCTGTGGCGACCGAAGCGTACAACCGCGTCAAGGTCGACCTCGACGAGGTGTCAGCGAAAGTCGATGCGACGCGCAAGAAGCTGGACGAGATAAAGCAGAACCTGCGTGAGCGCAGGGGCGTGCTCAACCAGAGGGCTCTCGCTCTCTATAAGAACGGCCGCACGTCGATGCTCGAGGTTCTTCTGAACACGAAGAATTTCGCGGACTTCCTCGAGAGAGCCGATTATGTCTACAGGGTCGCCGAAAGCGACGCCAACCTGATCTCGAAGATAAAGACCACGCGCGACTCCGTGGCTGAACTCGACAGACAGCTCTCCGAGCAACAGCGCCAGCAAGAGGGCCTTGTCGAGCAGGAGGCAGCGAAGAAGTACCAGATCGAGGCAAAACTCTCCGACAGGCAGAACCTGCTCAACGGACTCAATTCCGACATCCAGAGGCTTCTCGCGGAACAGCAGCAAGCCCAGCGCGCGGCCGACCAGGCGCTCGACCAGCAAGCCCAGAACACGCTTGTGGACGCTCCTGAGGGAGGCCTTGCCAAGACCGCACTCAAGTACCTGGGGGTTCCGTACCACTGGGCCGGGGCTGGTCCCGGCCAATGCCCGACCGGAGAGCATGCGATATGCTTTGACTGTTCAGGGCTTACGATGTATGTCTACAAGCTCTATGGAATAAGCCTGCCCCACAACGCGGCTATGCAGTTCAACCGCGCGATCAAGGTGACACTCCAGCAGGCACGAGCCGGCGACCTCGTGTTCTTCGGCATGCCGCCTCACCACGTCGGCATGTATCTCGGCAATGACATGTTCATACAGGCCCCCCAGACCGGAGACGTAGTCAAAGTGAGCAAGCTGTCGAGCCGAAGCGACCTGTCGGGCATCGGCAGGTTCACCAAGTAGGGAGCCCCTGGTCTTGTCTCTCGTGAACATCGAGAATCGAAGTGCGCGTGGAAACACGTGCTCACACGATAAAAAGGCCGCGCCAGCTCTTTGCGGTACTATTACTACAGCAAGATGTACAGTGGCCGAAAGTGCGCTCGGACAAAGGAAAACAGCCATTTGAAGTTTCTGCACGGGCCGTCAGGAGCGTTCGCGCGAGGCGTCTGGGTTGTCGCCCTGGCATTGATAGTAGCGTCTATTGCCTTTGCGGGCTGCGGTAACGCCGGGGGGGCGAAGAGCTCGACACCCGCGAGAACCCGGGCCAGTGCACCTTCTTCGTCATCGGCCGCCACTTCTGAACATTTCCAGTTCATCGTGTGCGGCGACCCACAAAACGACTACGAGGTCTTCAATCGGATACTCGCGGCGGCGAAGTCCGTTGACTTCCTGATCGTCGCGGGTGACGAGACAGGGAGCGGCACCGCGACGGAGTTTCAGAACTTCCTCAACGACATCAACCCGACTGGAGTCATCTATTACTGCGTTCCTGGGAACCACGATGTCGCGACGACACCCGTGGGACAGAATTACACGACGTACCTGGGCGCGCCACACCGCACATTCGACCACAAGGGCAGTCATTTCGTCCTGATAGATAACAGCACTCAGGAGCTGGGCTTCTACCCGCAGGAACAGGCGTGGGTCCAGGCGGACCTGGCGGCGGCAAAGAAAAAAGGCTACGCCCATATCTTCGCTTTCTGCCACGTGCCTCCCGGTTATCCTTATTCCGCCAGCGCTACCTCCGCCCAGATTCCCGGAATCGACGCGAACCAGCAACTCGCGCCTATCCTCAAAGCCGGGAAGGTGGAAGAGCTCTTCTGCGGCCACGTCCATTCTTACCTCGAGGAGACCAACAATGGTTTGCCTGTCATCATCAGCGGGGGAGCGGGGGCGCCGCTTCTCGGCACAACGGGCGAATCGTACTACAACTACGTGCTGGTCGACGTGAACGGAAAACAGGTAACGAGACAGGTCGTAAAGATCTAGGGAAAGCGAACAGACACATGGCGGATAAGAAAATCGACAACGACATAGTCGAGCTCCTGGAGCAAGTCTTCAGCCGGCCACCAGGCTCCAGTCTCGCCAAACCTCTCAGGGAAGGCGCTGCTATCCAGGGAACCGTCGACGACGAGAGCTACTTCCTCGAGAAGCACAATGGCGCACTGCGGGTCTCCGCCGGACGTACCACAAGGCCCGACATCTCGGTAACCATGAACAGGGCTACCCTGGAATATATGGCAAGCGCCCAGGAGCTCCAGGACTTTATAACCCGCGGCCGCGAATGCATCGACGGTAGCCACGGAAACTGCAGGATGACCTACGTGATAAACGCTAGCCTTCCTAAGCTACTGCTAAAAGGTTACCTCGAATTCGCACGCACCTTCGGCCTCGTCTGAGCAGTTCCCCTCTCCCCCGGAGACCCACCCGTTTGAGGGCGGTCTATCAAGCCGCCCAGACCCGGGCCTGAGAGACCCGGCTCAAGCTGGAAGTTCTCTTCCTCTCCCTCGAGGGGGAGGTGAAGAAGCTTGGTTACTTGCTGGATGCGGCGAGTTGCTGGAGGACGCTGCTGAGCTGGTTGATCAGGTTGCCATATGTGGCCCAATCCCCCGTCTTCTGAGCGTTGATAGCCCTGTTGTACAGGTCAAGCGCCTGCTGTGCAAGGCTTTGCTTGGCAGGCGTGCCGGTCTGGGCAGCCTGTTGAACCTCCGTCGCGAGCGCCGAGGGCGCGCCGGCGAAAATGCGCGCGATCGCCCCATCGAGCGTCGGCTCCATCACCACCTGTTGGCCGTACACGACCACGACCCGTTTTACCTGGGGTATCTTTAGCTGAGTAGCCTGCAGGTACAGCGGCTCGACGTAAAGGAGCGAGCCCTGTATGGGAATTATCAGCAGGTTGCCCCTTATGACCTCGGAGCCCGCCTGCCGCCACAACGATAACTGCTGGCTTATTGTCGGGTCCTGCTCGATGCGGCCTTCGATCTGTTCAGGGCCGTACACGAGCTTGCCGGAGGGAAACACGAAGTTGATCATCTCACCGTAATGGGCGCCGTCCATGCGAGCGCCTAGCCACGCGATCATGTTCTGCTTGTTATGCGGAGTGAACGGGAGCAGCAGGACCATCTCCTCATGCGCCTCCCCCGGGATCCTGAGTATTACGTAGAACGGGCGCATGGCCTGCGTCTCGCCATTGATCGTCTCGTTCGGAAAATCCCACTCGTCTTCCTTGTTGTAGAACTGGTCTGCATTCGTCATGTGGAAAGACTGGAGCATGTTGGACTGCGCAACGAAGAGATCCTCGGGGTACCTGACGTGCCTTATGAGCTGGGCGGGCATCTCGCTCCGGGAAGCGAATATCTGGGGGAATATCTTCTGGTATGTCTGGATGACCGGGTCGCTCGGGTCGAACACGTACAGCTTGACCTTCCCGCTATAAGCGTCGATCACGGCCTTGACGGAGTTGCGCACGTAGTTACCGACGCCTGCCGACGGCTGAGAGTACGGGTACTGGTCCGTTGTCGTGTAACAGTCCACGATCCAGTAGAGCTTGCCGGAATCCGAGAGTACCATGTACGGGTCGGAGTCCTGCTTGAGGAAAGGCGCGCACTTGCTCAGTCGGTCCTGTATCTGGCGGTAGTACATTATCTGCGAGGCGTCGCGGATCTGACCGCTCAGTAGCAGGTTGACATCACGGAACCTGACCGCGTAGAGCAGTTTGCGCCAGAACGAGTTGACCTTGACTCCCCCGTCTCCCTTGTAGATCGAGTGAACTTCCTTATCCTTGGCCGGATAGTTGAACTCCGGCTCCGTCGTGTCCGTGACCACATAGTCGTTTGAGAGTTGCCCGAAATATATCTCGGGTTGGGTCACCTGCAGGCTTGTCTGTCCGGCCGGAGGGATGTTGCTTACGAGGTAATTCGGGTTTCCCTCGGCGGTGACGTCGTTCCCCGGGTTCATGACGACGCCGTATCCGTGCGTATACACGAGAGTGTCGTTGACCCACGTGCGCGCGGCGGCCGGCAGGTTGGACTGTACCATCTCGCGAGCGGATATCATCATCTGCCTGAAGTCCCCGTTCACAACGTACCTGTCGACACCGACGTCATTGAACTTGTAGTACTGCCGTATAGACTGTAGCTGCTCGTTGGTGTTGAGCAGCGGGTTCGGATCCCAGAGCCGTATGTTTCGGATAGTCGCGCTGTTTCGCTGGATTGCCGCCATATCGAGATCCTGGACGGCCGGATACTCCGTGGATTTCACCTTGTTGATGTCATAGGCGTCTCGAGTGGCGTTTATCTCTTTTGCGATATAGCTCTTTTCTTTTGCGCGTTCAGATGGCTTCACCACGTAGTTCTGGACGATCGCCGGGACGACGGTTCCCATGACGAGCGCCACAACCAGCAGGGCGCCGATTGATACCGCGGGGAGGATCCAGCCGCGCCTCCAGATGTTCACCAGCAGGACAAGCGCAACGACTATCGCCAGGGCCAGCATCGCCCAGAGACCAGGCAACTTGGCGTGGGCATCCGTGTATCCGATGCCGTAGACGACGCCGCGTTTAGAGAACAGCAGCTCGTACATGTTGAGGCGGTAAGACCATGCCTTGATGAGAAAGATAGCGGCAAGCAGGATAGACAGGTGCGCCAGGACATAGGGCGCGAACATGTCCTTGCCCCAGCGAAGCCGGATGCCGCCGTCGAGGATATAGACGACAGCGGTGATTATCAGGACGAACACGAGGGCGCCAATGAGCCAGTCCACCAGAGCTCTCTGGAACGGGTAAGAGAAGACATAGAACCCGATATCCTTGTGGAATACAGGGTCCACCTTGTTGAAGGCGCTATGGTTGATGAACTTGAGCACCAGGTCCCAGCGCCCGGACCATCCGATTCCGGCGACGAGAGCAGCCACAATGGAGAAGATCAAGAGCCCCCATTTGACGATCCTCTTCCATACGCCCTGCGCCCTGGTCACGAACTCCTCGAGCGGTGAGCCCTTGGCGTCGATATCCTGTCGGGGCGGCAGCCTGCGGGCAAGATAAAGGTTGCCGTAGAGCAGTATGAAGAAAAACACGCCGAATACTACGACCATGAGTATCTTTGCGATCAGCGTCTTCCAGAAGAGGTTCTGGAAGCCGATGTGGTTGTACCACAGAGCGTCTGTATAGAACTTCGCGAAAGGGGTAATGATCGCAAAGAAGATGATAGCAAGGAGGACGATCACAAGTATGGCTATGCGCGGCTTGGTGAAGCCCGCCTTGAGCCTTCCTTTGAGTTCGCCTACCCTTATCTCCCTGAGCTTCCTGCTTATATCCTCGACGTTGTTGTTGCCCATTGGCATGTTTCGTCTCCCCAGTTAGTCGTCTTCCGATTCAATCAACGATCGATAAGCCTCTACCACCGACGGCATGGTCTCGCCCGCCCGGCCTTGAAGGATGATATCCGCCAGGTCGTCGAAGGCCGTAGAAGCAATATTAACAAATATCAGCATTGCCTGGTTTCTTCGGGCGTATGTCGGCAGCGATGCCGCGGGGAAGACCTCGAGCCCGCAGCCGATGACAATCATGAGATCGCAGTTGTTGGCCATTTCGACCGCGCGCGACAGGACCGGGGCGTTCAGTGGCTCGCCGAACAGCACAACGTCGGGTTTGATTGTCCCGCCGCAGTTCTTGCAGCAGGGGACCTGGCCCGCCCTGGCGTCGTCTTTTATCTCGTGGTACTCGTGCCGCGTCCCGCAGATGAGGCACGTACCGGTGCGATACGTTCCGTGGAGCTCGAGCACGGTCGTGCTGCCGGCGCGCTGGTGCAGGTGGTCTATGTTCTGCGTGATGACCGCGCCGCATTTCCCCATGTGCTCCAGCTCGCTCAGAGCGTAGTGCGCCGCGTTCGGTTCTGCGTCCTCGAGCAGTGGATTGAGGTCTTCGGCCATGGACCAGAACTTCGTCGGGTCGTTGACGAAAGACTCGAATGTCGCGTAGACGGAGGGGTCGTATCGCGTCCACAACCCACCTGGGGAGCGAAAGTCCGGGATGCCCGATTCGACAGAGATACCGGCGCCTGTCAGGACTATTACCTTGTTAGCGGCCCGGATCATGCGCGCTGCTTTTATAATATCCGTTTCCACCGGGCATTGACCTCCGCCCCTGAGAGCCGGCTCCCCTGACCGGTTGTGGGACACCGCTCTGATTGCAGTCGCCAGGCCGTAGCCATATAGGGGACTTCGCGACTAGTTTACCACAACGACATGCCCGAGCATGTTGTCAAGAAACACCCCACCGTGACGCGGCACGGAGGCCTTGAAGACCTCGAATTCTCGCATGTGCGCGGGCAGATGCGCTGGAGCTCAAAACTCGGGATACAGGGGAAAACCGGCTATTAGCTCGCGCGCGCCGGAGCGCACCGATTCCAGGACCGCCGCGTTGTCCTTGTTCTTGAGAGCGCGGCTTATGAGCTCACCCAGGGTGTCCATATGCTCGGGCTTCATGCCGCGCGTGGTGACGGCG
>PMDX01000147.1 GCA_003154635.1 Actinomycetota bacterium
AGATCCACCGCTCCTTCATCTCGTTGCCGAGCTGCGCGGCGGTGACCTGCGAATCAAAAGACTCGTCGGCCCCGAACAGGGTATAGAAAGTGCCACCGGGCCGGAACAGTATGGGTGGAACGAAGTTCCTGACGAAGCCCCACCAGAACATACCGGCGATGGGAAGGCTCTCGAGATCGAGCAACACCCCGTGGTTCTTGCTGATGATCTCCTCGAGCACCTCCGTCTGGTATTCGATCTCTCGCTCCGAGTTACCGACGAGGAAGAACTGGAGGTCGTGCTTGAGCGCGTCCAGTGCGCTCCTCAGCGCCCCGGCCTTTCCCAGTTTATTGGTTAGGCGCGGAAACACAACCGACAGCAGCAGCCCGATCGCGACCTTATTGATGATATATCCGATCTCAGCTTCGCCTATCTCGTAGATGGCGTTTCCGAAGCTTTCCCAGTCGGGGAACATGCAGAGAAACGCCTTGAGGTTGGACGGGACTTCCGCCTCGGTATCAAAGAGCATGCCCTTCACGTCCACCTCGGGAGGCCCCGGCCAGTTGAAGAGCTTGAGCGCGCACTTCGTGAAAACACCGGACCCGCCGTAGGCACCGTAGAACCCGCGCATCATCCCGCGCAGGGAAGGCCCGGGTCCGTCTCCGGAGAACCAGCCGTCACCTGAGCCAAGCGAGCCCAGGCGGAGTATCTCACCGGAGGGCAGGACCCATTCGACCCCCATCACGTTGCGGGGACTGTAGCTCATGTAGATGCCGTCCCATCCGTGGCCCATCACTGAAGTGGCGCTGGCAAGAGGTGAAACCCCGCAACCCGCCGCGATCATGTGCGTATTGAGGCCTTTCTTCATGGCCTCCGCCTGTATCTGGGCTCCGTTAGCGCAAGGCTCGACCACCACGTACATGTTCTTTTCGTCAATGTCGATGATGCGGTCCATGCGGCGCAGGTCTATCTGGATCATGCCCTCGCAGCTCGGCCCGGCAATCGCGCCCCAGCCCGTGCTCAACGCCTTGAACTTCAGGCCGTGCCTGTTGCACAGCAGGACCACCTGCTGGACTTCCTCAGTTGAAGCGGGAAGTACCACGGCCTCGGGACGCTTCACCCACCATTCCGGATCGGCGTTCCACAGCGGCTGCCATGCGTACGTATCCAGCACCGCGGGCTCCCGGGAAGCGTTCTCCGGCCCGACTATCTGTTCGAGCTCGCTATACACGTCGTCTTGCATCAATGAGATCATCCCCTTCCCCTCAGTCTCCACTGGATTCGCGCACCAGATCGATTACGTCAAGCACCTTGAAACCATCCCCTTCGGCCTCGAGCGCGTCGTTGAAGCTGCGGACGCACCAGGGGCAGGCGGTCACCAGCGCCTCGGCCCCGGTCGAGCGCGCTTCGTCGATCCTCTCCATCGCGGCCCAATTACAGAAATCGGGGAAAGCCTCGTAGACGCCCCCGCCTGCGCCGCAGCACCAGGACCACTCGCGGATCCTCTCCATCTCGGTGAGCTGGAGGCCGGGGATCGACATCAGCAACTCCCTGGGGATATCGTAGAGACCGTTTCTCCCGGCTCGTTTCNNTGGCAGGGATCGTGGTAGGTGACCTCCACGGGAACCTGCCGCGTAAGCTTCAACCGTCCCTGTTTAACGAGACCAAGCAGCAGCTCGGACATGTGCATCACTTCAACTGGAAGCTCTTTGCCGATGCGCGGATACAGATATCGGAAATGGGCGAAGCAATCGGAGCAGGCGGTGACGAGCGTGGACGCCCCCGAGTTCTTGACCCGGGAGAGCATGTCATCAGCATAGTTCTCAGCCTCCCCCCTGTAACCCAACTCGTAAGCCCTTCCACCACAGCAGGATTCGTCCCCGTCCCCGAAACCCAGATCGACTCCGCTGGACTGCAGGAGCCGGACCGCTCCCTGCAGCGAAGGCCAGAGCTCCGAGTCGTAGCAGTAACGGCAACCCGCGTGCAGGACTACGTCCGCCTTCTCCGTGTTGATGTCCTTGAGCCCCAGGCTTTCAGCCCATTTGCCCCTTTCGGCCTTGGGCTCGCCCAGCACGTTGCCCTCTCTCTTCATCGCGTCGATCATGAACATGTGCTCCGGTATCAGGCTCCCCTGCTCGACGCAGTTCGTGCGCAGCTCGAGCAGGACCTCGCTGATGTCGATGTCGTCCCGGTACACCTTGCATGCGGTATCGCACGCTCCACAGAGCTGGCAGTGGTAGATGATGTCGGTCACCGTATCGGTCAGCTCGCTCCGCCCCCGGAGCATGGAGAGCCCCATGGTCATCCTCCCGCCCCCGGAGTAGGCGTGGAAGTTGTAATGGGTAACGGCGGGGCAGTTTCTCGCGTACCTCCAGCTTTTTATCTGGCTGAACGTACTCCACCTGCAGGATGTGCAACGCGAACATCCGGCCATGTCTCTTTCGTACTCTTTCAGTCCCACCCTACACCTCCTTGAAGCAAAGCTTGCCGCGGTTCATGACCCCGTTCGGATCAAACATGTTCTTGATTTTCATTAGGGCTTTGACAGTGTCCGGGCACCGCGCGTACGCGATGTCCGCCCACGGCCCGTAAGGCCTGGAGAAGAAAGCCCCGGCATCCGCGAGAGCCTGGCTGGCTTTCGTCGCGACGCCGGCAGCCTTTTTGGACTGCTTGCCGTCCGATGGGTCGTAATAGAGGTGGAACTCGACGTGGCATACCCGTCCATGCTGGATAGGCTGGATGTAAATGCCGAGATCTTTGGCTGGTAACCCGTTTTCGGCCAGGGTAGCCTCCATCATCTTGATGAAAGACGGTGCCCTGTCGAGCGTCGTAAGGAAGAAGATCTCGTGCACCCCTCCCCTGGCGCGAAGCTTCCAGTACGGGTCCTCGCACGGTTTGTCGATCAGCGCCGACATCTCCTTGCCGGTTGCACCCTGTATTTCCCTGGCAATTTTCACACCGTAGTGCTGGGCGATCTCGGCTACGTCCTTCTCGAGGTACGCGACGCGCTTTTCGGGAAGGTAGTCGTACCCGGCGATACAGTAGATGGCGGTGTAAGG
>PMDX01000036.1 GCA_003154635.1 Actinomycetota bacterium
GGATTGGCGCGCACTTCGAGGCGAGACAAATGGTGAGGATGATACCCCACACGGCTGGCGGAACGTAACGATTGCCGAGCTTGCGTCTAATATGCCGAGGTCCATCCAGAGCGGTCCATTCGGTAGTAATCTGCTCCACGCTGAATATCAAGACACTGGTGTCCTGGCCATCGGTATTGACAATGTCTTGGATGGTTATTTCTCCCTTGGCCGGCAACACCGAATTCGCCTAAGTAAGTTTGTGGAGCTGAAAAAGTATCAGGCCCGACCCGAAGACGTGCTGATTACGGTGATGGCGACGGTGGGCCGTGTGTGCGTTGTACCAGAGGACCTGGAGTCGGCAATCATCACGAAGCACGTGTACCGGATTACCGTCAACCAAGAGCAGGTCCTTCCCAAGTTCCTGATGTTCTGCCTTATGGGTGACCCGCTGTTGAACGCGCAAATGGGAGATCAAGTTCGGGGTCAGACGCGGCCGGGGATCAATGGAATGATTCTGAAATCACTTCCCGTGCGTTGTCCTCCAGTGGAAGAACAGCACGAGATCGTCCGTCGCTCCGAGGCGCTATTCGACCTAGCAGATGTGATTCAAAAGAGAGTCGCAGCGGGAGCAGTGCGAGCGGAGAAGCTGACGCAAGCGATCCTGGCCAAAGCGTTTCGGGGCGAACTGGTCCCGACCGAGGCCGACCTGGCCCGCGCCGAACGCCGCCCCTACGAACCCGCCACCGCCCCCCTCGCCGGAATTCGAGCGGGGCAGCCAACTAGACAGCGGGGCGACGAGGGGGCCGCGAGCGTGCGCGGGAGAGGTGGGAGATAGCCCTCCAGGGGCACCAGCCCGTTCGACCGGACAGGTCGAGAAAAACCCTTGACTGTAGTTAACTCTAATGTTAACCATACTAGACCATTGAGCCGACAGTGAGCGCATCCAAAGCTCCACTAACGAAACCAATCCATGCGCTTCCCCACGGGCGAATCAGAATCGAGGCGGTGGTGCGCGATGATGGTTCCTGCCCGGCCAAAGAATTCCTCGACGGACTCGATGCAGGTAAGACGGCGAAGATGAAGGCGCTGTTCACCCTCTTTATCGAGAGGTTCCCTCAACCGTTGAGCGGTGAGAAATTTAAGAAGATCGAGGGGACGGAAGACCTCTTCGAATTCAAGAGCTTCCAGATTCGAATCCCATGTTTCTTCGTCTCGGGCGGCCGAATTCTTCTCACCCACGGGCTAATCAAGCAACAGGATCGATTGCGGCCGAGTGAAATCGCGCGAGCGAATGAAATCAAAGGCGTATTTGACAGAAGGATGAAGTCTCATGGCTAAGACCTGGTTTGAAGAGAAGCACATCACTCCACGCGAGCGTCAAATGTTCGAGGAAGAGCGAGCCGTTCTCCTGGCCACGGAGGAGATCCTCCATCTCATGCAGAAGGAAGGGATCACGAAGGCCGACCTTGCCAAGGCGCTCGGGAAGTCGAAGGCATATGTCACTCAGGCCTTGGCGGGCGGGCGCAACATGACGTTGCGTACTCTGGCGGCGTTCGCCTGGGCCTGCGGCTATTCGATCCGAGGGCTGGATCTTGTACGAATTGAAATGCCTACGATTGTCGTAGAGGCCGAGAGCCGCAAGAGCTGGTTGCGGTGGCCACACCTCAAGCTTGTGCAGACACAACCTCCCGCAGGTGTGCGAAGCGACGACCTTNNCGGTGGGAGAGATTACGCCCCACGTCGATATTGTTGACGTTCGGCTGATCCGGCTCGATAGCCGCGTCTCTCCGTCCTGGGCGACCGAGGAGTCGCCCAAGCTTCAATTGGACTTGGCTCGTAAGTCGCGATGTGGCCAGAGAGGCCGGTTCCTCGTGGCAGAAGTTCGCTTCACCCTCTCCGGAGCTGCGGCTGATGACGCCTCGCGAAAGTTTGTCCTCTTGAACGCCACCTTCGAGCTGCGGTACAGCATTAATCGCGAGGTCGCGTTGACAAAGCAACAACTCTCCGCGTTTGCGCAGGTGAATGTCCTCTACAATGCCTGGCCATATTGGCGAGAACTCGTGCAGGATATGGCTGCCCGAATGGGCCTGCCGCGCCTGGTCGTTCCGGTCTTCAGAGTTGCTAGGCCAACCGCCGGTTCTCCCGCCGGACAGAAGGACCGCCCATCCGACTAGGTTGCTTCCCCCCTTCCACGTTCGCCGGGCATAGACGGCGGTGGGGCATGAACAAGATGGGGCGAAACGCCAGGGGGGGGTTCGATTGTGGGGAAGAAGCATCCGTATCGCCCCGACTACGGGGTTTCTCCAGGGGAGACGATAAGCGAGTGCCTATCGGCTCTTGCCTTGGACGTGGATGGTGCGGCGTTTCGAATGGGTTGCGCCTCCGGCGAGTTGAAGGGAATCATCGCCGAAGGCACACCCATCAGTCCCGTACTTGCGGCGGGGTTGGAACGCGTTCTCGGACCTCCCGCCAGTTTCTGGATGAGCCTGGATCGGCGCTTCCAGGCGCACAGGCAAGCATCCCTATAAGATTCGCTTCGCTCCGCCCCTCCTCAGGCCGCGGTATGATTTCACCTACTGTTGTACAATGTGAGTTATAGTCCTGATACAGAATGGCCAGTCGAGTACACGGATGACTCGGTGGTACGAGATATTCGTCCCGCGGGCGGACCGGCTTTATGACGAGCATCTCGCGAGCCTGGAGGAAGAGGGGTTGATCGATGGCTAAGAATTTCAAAACCTTGCAGGCGAAGATGCCGCCCGAGGCGCGCCGTCGTGCCGAAGCCAAAGCTGACGCAATGCTGAGCTCGATGTCCTTGGACGAGCTTCGGGAGGCGTTGGACCTCACTCAGGAGGAGTTGGCTAGACGTCTCCGGGTGAAACAGCCGGCTATCGCCAAGTTGGAACGGCGTGAGGA
>PMDX01000334.1 GCA_003154635.1 Actinomycetota bacterium
CTACGACCTCGCCGAGATACTCGAGAAAGCGCTTTAGGAGGCCCGGCATGGCAGTAAAAAGCAGGATTCGAGAAGCACGAAATGAAAGAAGGGTCGTCCAGAGACCTAAGGTCATGGAGAAAGACCCCATTCATAACCGCGAGGAAAACCTCGCGACCGCCCTCGAGGAGCTCAAGAAGGCCCTCGGCGACGAGTGGGCCACTGATTCTCCGTCCATACTCTGCGGCTACGCGAGGGATCAGAGCATGACCCCCGCTTCTTACTCACATCTGATAGTGATGCCCGCCAGCGTAGAGGACGTCCAGTCAGTTTACAAGATAGCCAACGAGTTCCTCATCGACGTGATACCGTACGGCACCGGCCTTACTACCGCCGGCCTTGCGCTGCCCGCGTACGGCGGCATCACCATGGACCTGCGCCGCATGGACAAGATAATCGAACTCGACGGCGAGTGCATGTTCGCGACCATCGAGCCGGGCATCAACTACCTCGAGCTCCAGGCCGCCGCGCAGCGCGTCGATTGCAGGCTGCTCAACCCATCCACGGCGGCGACCGCGGGCGTCATGAGCAACCACCTCTTCTGCAACATCAACACGATGTCTTCCAAGTACGGTTTCGGCATGGACAACATCATGGAAGTCGAGGTCGTACTTCCGAACGGAGAGATCGTGAGAACCGGCGGGATGGCGACGGGCTCCGTCAAGGGCGCGGTCCAGGGTCCGGGTCCCGATGTCTCCACGCTGTGGCGATACGCGTTCGGTACAATGGGGACCGTCACCAAGATGACGATCCGCCTCTACCCCGAGGCGCCGTTCCACCAGCAGATTTTCCCCGCGTACGAGGAAGACAAGCTCGAGGTGTTTGCAGAGGCTCTCTACGACGTCGCCCAGGACAACCTGTCGCTCGAGCTCGCCCACCTGATGAACTCCTTCTACGGGATATTCATCGGCGACAACAACAAGGAAGCGAGCAAGGTCACCGAGCTCATGCCGCGCCACAACCTGATCACAATCTTCGGTGGTGATACGCAGGAGGAGGCCGACCTCAAGACCGACGTCACGCAGAGAATGCTCATGGAGAGGTACCCGTTCTTCGACTACCTCCCCAAAGAGGCCATCGAGCAGATGACCGAGGACAACGAGTTCGTCGACATGGAGAAGTGGGTGAAGTTCTTCAACGTGACGGTGCGAGTCCAGCGCGTGCGTGGCTCGTTCATCATCGGCGCCCTCATCGACAAGCTAAACAACATGGTTGGCATCGAGAAGGGCATGAGGGACGCCTGCACAAACCAGATCGGCACCACCGATGACTCGCTCGCACCCGACGACGCCTCGACTTACCTCCAGCCGTACCACATGGGCCGCTCGGCTTACATGGAGTACGACCTCTACACCAACCAGGCGGACAAGGACGACCTCATCCGCATCATGTCCGCTTACTTCAACTCGGCACTCAGGGCAATGGGCGAAGGCATGCTATTCGCCGCGGGGCCGACGGCGATCATCAAGGGCCTCCTTCCCATTGTGGATACGGGCGTCGCTGTGGCATTCCCGAACCTGGTCCCCTTGATGGAAACATTCACAACGATAAAGAAGGCGGTTGATCCAAACAACGTATGCTTCCGAAAGTGGGAGTACGAAGACGAGTGCTCGAAGAAACTGCATCTAATGTTCTAGGTCGTCCCCATTGCGTAGCGCCGCGCCCGGAGGGCGAGTCCTCAAGATGGGCGGACCGAGACGCGGCGCGGCGCCGGGACTCACTTGTTTACCGAGGAGGGATCGAGTTGGGTGGTTATGGTTCCAGAGAAGTTGTCGTGGTCGGCGCGGGGCTCGCGGGCCTGACCGCGGCCCTCAACCTCGCGCGTGACGGGAAAGACGTTACGGTCCTCGAGAAGTTCGAAAAGGCCGGGGGCATACCCCTCGCCCACCCCGCCGTCGATGCCACGCCGTTCAACCCCGAGTTGCTAGGCAATTTCATAGGCGTCGAGTTGGGAGAGCCGTTCCTGTATCCATGCGAAGAATGGAATATGTACTGCTACGACTACAAGGTACCGATGCAGGTAAAGACCCTCAACCTCTACTGCATCGAGAGAGGCCACCGCAAGACGGCTCTCGACCATCACCTCTACGAGCTCTGCCTGGATGCCGGCGTCAAGTTCGAGTTCAACCACCCGCTGGTCGGCCAGAATGATTTTGCCGAGCTGCCCGTCGATTCGATCATCTCGACCGGACTGTACTTCGAGGCTTTCGAGGCGTTGAATATCCCTTACCAGAAGGTTTTCGGTTACCTGGGCAAAGGGCGCTCCAGCAAAGATTATCCGTGCCTCGGTGCGTGGTTCCATGACTACGCGCTGGACTACGCGTACTACGCCGCGTGCAACGGGGTGGTCTTCTGTCTCTACTTCGCGCGTGAGCCGGTCAAGGATAGCGAGTTCGAGGAGTACAAGGAGAGGCAGTTCCTCGGCCAGGAGGGCATGGAGTGCCAGCGCTGGGATTACTACGAGGGGCTGGTCCCGTGCGCCGCCTACAACACGCCCAGGCTCTTTTCCGGCGACAAGATACTGGCGGGCACGGTATCGGGCATGATCGACCCGTTCGCGCTGTTCGGAGTCCACGGCTCGCTCGTCTCCGGCAAGCTCGCCGCCATAGCGCACCAGGATAAGGCCGAGGCGTACAAGCTCTTCAAGGAATACTCAAAGTGGTTCAACCGCAATCTCCTGATACGGAGGGTTTTCAACGCGACGCCGATCGCGATACGCGGCATGATGGGCGGACCCGCCAAGTTCAGCCAGAAACACGCGAAGCTGTTCAAGAAACCGATGAACGATATCTTCAAGGCGCTTCCCGGCTACATGGTGTTGCCGAAATAAGGGCACTTACGTCAGAGACGATACGAGGGGGACACGCAGATGGCAGAAGTTACAATCGTAGGCGGTGGGATATCCGGTCTCATAGCGGCTATCAATCTCGCCAAGAAAGACCACAAGGTCACGATACTCGAGGGGGAGGCGCGCCCCGGCGGGCTGCCCATCTTCAGGCCGGACCCGGCGGGAAGCTGGTTTGACGTACCGGCGCTCAAGCGCTGGACCGGCGTCGATATCGAACCGGCGGTGAAACCGATCGATACGTCCTACGCCTACGCATACGGTAAGCAGGTTACCCTGCCGATGAAATCATCCGTGAAGCTGTACATGGTGGAGCGCGGGTCACGGTCGACCTCGCTGGACACCCTGCTCACGAACGAAGCGCTCTCGCACGGGGTTGAGATCGAGTACAACCACAAGGTGCTGACCCAGGGCGATTTCGCGAAACTTCCGCCGAACACCATTGTCGCCACGGGCTTGCAGGTCGAGCCTTACGAGGCGCTCAACGTCCCGTACGAGTCTCTCTACGGCTGGTTCGCGAAGGGTACGGTCCCGCACGACAAGACCACCGTCTCCCTGTGGCTCGACGACTTCACGCAAGACTACGCCTTCAACTGCACGATAAACGGCGTGATCTTCGCGCTGCTCTTCCAGAGGCGAATACCTCTGCACAAGGACGGCAAGAAGAAGTACGAGCAGTTGCTCTTCGAGAAGGAGGGCGTGGAGATCAAGGGCTGGGACGACCTCGAGGGAGGAGCCTGCCCCGTCGGAAGCATCAGGAACCCCCGCCTGTTCCAGGGCGATAAGATCTTCGCGGGCACTCTAGCCGGCGTGATCGACCCGTTCCTGTTCTTCGGGATGCTCGGGGCGCTGGTCTCCGGCAAGATCGCCGCGATGGCGATCGATGATAAGGGCGAGGCGTACGACGCTTTCAAGGCTGCGACCCACACGTTCTACCCCTCGTACCTTGCCAAGCGAGCCTTCAACAAGGTTCCTCACGCACTCAGGAAGCCGGCGGTCCGCATGGGCATGAGATTCGCGACGATACCGGCGATGGAGGAACTCGGGTTGACCCGTCTGGCCAATTTCACGCCGGGCTGGAAAGTCAGCCAGTAAGAACGAATATTGTATTTATACCGGGGGTCGGACCGGTTCCGGCCCCCGGTCGATACCCAACGGGATGGCTTGAGTGGAAGGGTCCACTGAATGGCCGCTGAACTCGCCGAATCATCTATGCAAACCCACTTCAGAAATTCAAGCAGTTACGTCCTACCGGATTCGAAGACCCACTGAGCGTTAGTCCTCGCTCGGACCAAGACGGATGATCAGGGGGGATGTTGGATGGCGGAAGTAACAATAGTGGGAGCAGGGCTCTCCGGCCTGATAGCGGCGATCAACCTGGCGCGCAAAGACCATAAGGTGACCATACTGGAGCGCGAGAACCGCATCGGAGGATGGCCCGTATCCAGGCCGGACCCCGCGGGAAGCTGGTTTGATATCCCTGCGATCGAGCGTTGGACCGGGGTCGATATAAGCGGTTCGGCGAAACTGCTGGACGAAGCTTACACGTACGCCTACGGTAAGCAGTACAAACTCCCACTGACTTCATCGATAAACCTGTACATGGTCGAGCGTGGAACGCGCTCGACGTCACTGGACACAATGCTCACCGACGAAGCGCTCTCGCTGGGCGTCCGGATCGAGTACAGTCACAATATCCTGACCCAGAGCGAGTTCGCACAGCTTCCACCAAATACGATCATAGCCACAGGCCTCCAGATCGAGCCGTACGAAGCGCTGAACGTCCCGTACGAGACACTCTACGGCTGGTTCGCCAAGGGAACGGTGCCGCACGACAAGACCACGGTATCACTTTGGTTCGACGATTTCACAAAGGACTACGCCTTCAACTGCACCGTCAATGGCGTCATTTTCGCGCTGCTCTTCCAGCGGGATATCCCACTCAAGAAAGACGGCAAGAAGAAGTATATGGAGCTGCTCTTCGAAAAAGAAGGCGTTGAGTTCAAGAGCTGGAGCGACCTCGACGGCGGAGCCTGCCCCGTGGGCAGCATCAGGAATCCCCGGATCTTCAGGGGCGACAAGATATTCGCTGGCACTATCGCGGGCGTGATCGATCCGTTCCTGTTTTTCGGGATGCTCGGGGCGCTCGTGTCGGGGCGCATCGCCGCCATAGCCGTCGAGGACAAGCGAGACGCGTATGACGCCTTCAGGAAGGCCACCAGGACCTTCTATCCTTCATACCTCGCCAAGCGTACTTTCAACAGGGTTCCTCACGCCCTGAGAAGACCGGTAGTCACCCTGGGCATGACGGCCATGCCTCATATCGAAGATATCGCGATGAAACGCATCGCTAATGCCACACCCGGCTGGAGCGTAATACAGTAGCGCAACGGGAGTTCTCAATGACCCGGGTAGCGAGGTTCACTCCGGGCTGGCAATTGGCGGCAAGCGCGCTGGACGGACAAACGATGCGATAAACGTACAGAGATGTTATAGAGGCAGGGCCAGGGCAAGTCCCTCTTGCCGGCAGTCCCGCCTGGTTTGAACGGAAGGAGATGTAGTTGGCAGAAGTAACAATCGTAGGTGCCGGCCTGTCCGGTATGATAGCCGCCATCAACCTGGCGCGAAACAACCACGAGGTGACCATACTCGAGCGCGAGAGCCGCATCGGAGGCTGGGGTATCTTCCGGCCGGACCCAGCGGGTAGCTGGTTCGACCTCGAAGCCATGAATCACTGGACCGGTGTCGACCTCTCTCCCTCGGCCAAGGTCATCGAGGAATCTTACGCCTACTCCTACGGCAAGCAGTTCGTAGTGCCCGGGAAGGCAAAGATCAAGCTCTACATGGTCGAGCGCGGCGCGCGTTCCACCTCGCTCGATACGANNATCGTCGCGACCGGGCTTCAGATCGAGTCTTACAAGGCGCTGGACGTTCCGTACGCCCCGCTCTACTTCTGGTTCGCAAAAGGAACGGTCCCGCACAACAAGACGACCGTCTCGATGTGGCTCGACGACTGGAGCACTGACTATGCCTTCAACTGTACGATCAACGGCGTCTGCTTCGCCCTCCTTTTCCAGAGGGATAAGCCGCTGAAAGACGACGCCAAGAAAAAGTATACGCAGATGCTTTTCGACATAGAGGGTGTCGAGTTCCAGGAGTGGCACGACCTCGATGGCCTGGCCTGCCCAGTGGGCAGCATCAGGAACCCCCGTCTCTACCAGGGCGACAAGATACTCGCCGGTACGCTCGCCGGCGTCATAGACCCGTTCCTCTTCTACGGCATGCTGGGTGCACTCGTTTCCGGCCGCATCGCCGCGATGGCGATAGACAACAAGGAAGAGGCCCTGAAAGCTTTCAGGAAAGCGATTATGACTTTCTACCCATCCTACGCGGCGAAACGCGTCTTCAACCACGTCCCTGACAGCATAAAGAAGCCCGCCACCCGGGTGGGCCTGACGGTGATGCCGAAGNNTAGAGGGGCTGGGAATGCTGCTTGCGACTCAACTCACCCCTGGCTGGCGCGTCACTCAATAACCGTTTTCGGCGTGGTCCGGGTCTCGTCATATGGACCCGGACCGCGCGGCAGGTGATCGCACCGGGAGGTCAGCATGTACGATGTGGTCGTCATCGGGTCAGGTATCGGTGGACTTACATGCGCCGATCTACTTTCGAGCCGCGGAAAGAAAGTGCTCGTCCTCGAGCAGAGCGG
>PMDX01000103.1 GCA_003154635.1 Actinomycetota bacterium
TGTCGTCGACCGGCAGCACGAAGCAAGCCGCGAGCTGCCCCAGCTCACGCCCCGCGTTCATCAGCGTAGGCGAGTTAGGCAGAAACTCGAGCGAGGTCATCATCTCGAGGAACGTCGCCCGCGACGCCTCGACGCCCTCCTCACCGCGGTACGGCAGGTCGCAGGCCGCGACCGCCGCCGCCACCCTCTCGAACATCTCATCGGCCGTCTCGACCAGGCGCCCCTCGGCGTCTCGCGCCAGGTACCTGCGCTCGAGGACCATCGTCGCATTGTCAGAAAGCTCAACCGTCATCTCACTCACCTGCACGTGGATATTTCCGCTCCCGGCTGTTCAACCCACTAAAGAACAGTAAGGGTCGCACGAAGTAGACTCTCGCGCAACCCGTATTGCCATCTGTCTGTTGATTATACGCCTGACCAGGGACAAGTTTCAGCCGCGTTCCGGGTATGCCAGCGTGAGCATAGACAAAATCCATTTGATGCTAGAATAGGTGAGTCCTGATTCTGACGATAAGGGGCTTGGGGATGTCATCTGGCTGGAAAAGAGGAGTGGATGTCGCGTCGTGGGTTCTGCTTGCGATACTTGTGCTCCTCGCCGCTCTGCTTATACTTTCCGCCTTCAACATCGGAGTGCGCGCTTATGTCGTATCGTCGGGGTCGATGTCGCCAGCCATCCACACGGGAGACCTGGTTTTCTCCCACAAGTCGGGCAACTACAAGAAAGGCGATATCATCACCTTCATCGATTCACGCAACAAGTACGTCAGTCACCGAATCTACAGGGTAGAAAAAAAGGACGGTAAGACAACATATACGACGAAGGGTGATGCAAACAACGCCCCCGACGGTTCTCCCGTGTTCCCGGGCAACGTGATGGGAAAGGTGGTCTTTCACATACCTTTGCTTGGAATTCCGATCGCTTTCTTCCATACGAAGATCGGTCTGGTCGTGCTGATTGTAGGAATCGGTGCCATCCTGGTATGGATGGTACTTTCCTCGGGAGACCCATCCAAGAAGAAGGAAACGACCGGATAGGCGCCCGTACTTGAACTACTCTGATGTGAAAGAGCAGCGGCCGCTCAAGGCGGCCGCTGCTTCTCTCTTCTACCTTTGACGGTCTACCAAGACGTGATCTCCCAAGGAGCCTTCACAGGCGGTGTTCCACCGACCTGAACAGCGTCAAACAACGTATAGAAGTTGTAGTTGACGCCCATGAAGGTCGAAGGCAGGCTCGAGTCCACGGAAAGCTGTATTGCGACATCGAGCGGAGTGTTAGCGGGAGCGTTGGCCGCGAGCTCCTGCCAACTCGTATAGAGACTATGAACAGTTACCCAACCCCCACCCCAGAGCGGGCTTCCGTTGACCCACATCTTGAGGTAGACAAGGTTCCCAAAGCCCGCGTCAGGCGCAGTAACCGGTTGATTCAACAGGCCAAAGTAGATGTCCTGGGGAATAGTACCGTTCGGCTGCACCACAAGGTGCTGGACCCCGGTTGTCTGTCCCGGCACCAAATTCGTCTCACTGATCAAGGGATTCGGGGCCCAAGTGGTCGCGGTGATATTACCGAAGGTAATAACGTTATCTTGGCTCGTGGCGTGCTGCTCGAACTGCGCTCCGGTGAACGCCAATATCAGTGCAGCCGTCATCGCGAGCATTATGGCTACCACAAGTATCTTCTTCTTCATCTTCAAAAACCTCCTGATACGTTGTTTGGATGCGTGTAATTCGCATCCGTTTCACACCTTCTTCGCCCCCTATCTCACCTCCCCGAGTTGCCCTGGAGGAAACCCGCCTCCCGGGTCGAAGCCCTCTTTAAACAAAATGAGTGCGCATGAAGGCCCGACCGGCTGACATGTGCTTCCCGGGGGTAGTTACAGCTACCCCCACCTTTTTTCTCTCTATGTATTTCCTGCGCTAATACGAGCGCTAGATTCCCCTTTTCGGCACCTCCTGCACCGCCGGCAGCACCTGGATCGGTGTCGCGAACGGGCGCTTGCTTCCGTCTGGCTCGACGATGACGACCCGGTAGTGTCCCGCCGGGACGCCGGTCAGGTCGAACGTGCACTCGAGCTTCGCCTCTGTGACAAACCTTGTTTCCAGGGGCCACCCCCACCAGCCCTCTCCAACCAGCTTCAACTTCATGTCAGACCTCAAGCTGCTGCCCGCAACCGTGAATTTTACTTTCGTTCCCGAATTGCAGGACCGCGGCGTGACATCGGTAATAACCGGCTCGGGCGCAGTCGTTGGCACAGGTTCGGTAGCAGGCAACTGCGCCGGCGGCTGGTATACCGGCTGGGACGAGGGCTGTTGAGTGGCGGGGGCGGCCTGCTTTTGTATTACCGTGAAACAGCCGCGCAGCACCAACTGCGTACCGTCAACACAACTTACGTAGATATCGCAGGGACCCGGTGGGACACCTGCAAGGTCGAACGTGACGACAAGTTGTTCAGTTGACGCCTTCACCGGTTTGGCTGGCTGTATTACCCGGGCACTTTGTACGAGCGCGATTCCATTCGCAAGGTCCAGTCGAACGCCGGTCACCTTCAGCTGCACCTTCTGACCCTGTATTCCGGACGCCGGCTGGACCCCGGTAAGACTCATGGGCGATACATACGGCCGGGTCGCAAAGGAGTTCTCAAGAAGAAGGCTGCTGCCGTCAGCCCTGTTGATGGTCAGGTCGTAAGTACCGAGTGGCACGCTCCCGCGAGCGAACCAGACGCGGCAGCCCGACCTCGTTATCGAGTCCACGGTGCCGTCCACCCGCGTGCCACTGGCGACGAGCGACGCCGAGACGTACTTCGAGCGCAGCGGCCCCTGCACGTTGGCAACGAAGCAGGCGGGGTCATCGTTCTTGACCGCCAGCTTGAAACCGAGCGGGTCCTCCGCGGTCGTTGTAGGGAGGCCTTCAAGTTCCTGGGTCCAGCAGCTCCCGATGCCGATCACCTTGAAGCCCTTGTATACGACCGTCTCCAACCCGGCGGCCGTCCTCGCCACGATGTCGTAGGTGCCGGCCGGGACCTTCCTCAGGTCGAAGACGCATNNGTACCGTAAAAGAAGACCGCCCAGGAGCAAATTCCCGAGACACCGAAGCACGGGCACACCTTGCAGACTTTCGGCCCCGGCTGACCCCAGGTCCCGAAAGAGATGCGGTTGCCTGAAACCGTTGTCAGGTGTGAGAAAT
>PMDX01000255.1 GCA_003154635.1 Actinomycetota bacterium
AGGATCGGTGCGGTGTTGGGGGCCGCGCGAGGGCTAAGGTTTACTGTGGGAGTCTAGCATCGGTTGCGGGGGCGTTCAAGGCATCAGGGGCTTCGTGTTACTATTGGTTCGAATTCGCCCAAAGGAGTGATGTTGCAGGATTCGGGCGTGAGCTCAAACGGAATAGGGGAGAGGCTCGGGGCGCTCCGCCAGACACTGGTCGGAGCGTTTGGCGTGATGATAGTCGCGACGACGCTTGCGAGCGTGCTCAATTACGTCTTCAGCATCATCATGACGAGATTGCTGGGGGAGGCGGGGGCGTTTGCCAGTTTCAACTCGCTCAACGCGATCTTCCTCATCGTATCCATGGGCGCTGTATCGTTCCAGACGGTCATCACGAAGTACGTCGCGGAGTACGAGATCACTGACGAGCCGCATAAGACCAAGGCGCTTGTCGAGGCTTTTTCGCGCTGGCTGGTGATTCTCGGGGTCGCGGTTATCGTGGTGAGTGTCGCCATCGCGTGGCCGCTCGGGCACCTCCTCAAGCTCGATTCGCCGGTCTTCGTGATAATCATGGGCACATCCCTGGCGGTGACGCTATACCTGACCCTGCCTTACGGGCTTCTACAGGGACAGCAGCGGTTCATCGGCCTGGGAACGGCGAGCATAGCCGGCGCAGTGCTGCGAATAATAGCGGGCATAGTGATGGTCGAATTGGGGCTGGGGGTCTACGGCGCTCTCGGCGCGGCGACCGTGGCGGGTTTCATCGTGGCGACTGCGATCGTCTACTACTATCGAGACTTCCTGCGCGGAAAAGCGGAGAAAATTGAGGATTTTCATCCATCCAAGGCGCTGTGGATGCTGATTCCTGTCGCGGTCGGCGTTTTCCTGGTCATCTTCATGACCCAGATCGACATCGTGCTCGTCAAGGCGGTGAAGACCGGGGCACAGGCGGACCTCTACTCCTACGCGGGGCTCGCGGGAAAGGCCGTGTTGTTTTTCCCGGCGGGGATATCGCTCGTCATGTTCCCTCGCGTCAGCCAGCTGAGGGCCATGGGCAGACCGACCAGGCGCGTGCTCTGGTTGAGCATGGCCGCGTGCCTGTTGCTCGAGGGTGCGGTCGTCGGTTTCTACTGGCTCTTTCCGGGTTTCACCGCCAGCTTCTTCGCGGGGAAGCACGGCAAGCAGATAGCTCACATCACGGGAATCTTCGGCTTGCGGTTCGTTGTTCTGTTCGGGATCGTCATGGCTGTTTTTGCCTTTGTGAACCTGCTCGTCTACTATCACCTGGCGCTCGACCGGCGGGCGTTTATCGCCCTGCTGCTGGTCGGCGCCGTCGCCGAGATCGCCGGCATAATCGCCTACCACAAGACGTTGCCGGACATCCTGCTTGTTATGCTGATAGTGGGAGTCGTGCTGCTTGCCGCCAACATTGCGCTGGCTCTCAAGGAGGCGCCGGCCAGGCCCCAAACGAGTGACTTCAGCAATCCTTCCGACATGCCGATTATTTAGAGGCAGATCGGAATAAGGAGGGTTGCTGTAATTGGATGTCGAAAACCCGCTGTCGCAAGGTGAAACCACATTCATCAGCCCTGGCGTAGGGGGCCGCAGGCGAAACGACACCGTTGTTATGGGCGCCGTGCAGAGGCGCCTTGAATCCATGTACCCGTATATGAAAGGGCACTGGCAGAGGGTGTCTTTCGAGGCTTCGGCCATGGGCGAGGAGCTTGACCTGAACCCGGAGCAGTCGGACCAGCTCAGGGTCTGCGCATATCTCATGGACATAGGGATGATCGACGAGTCGATCCATGCCCTCATCAAGGACAATAGCGAGACCGGCATAGACTACATGCAGAACGCGGACCTCAGACGCGCCGTGGAGCGCCACCCGGTAATCGGGGCGCGCAAGCTGGAGGAGCTCGGCTTCCCGAGGCCGATAGTATTGGCGGTGCGGCACCACCACGAATGGTACAACGGATGGGGTTATCCGGACGGCCTGTCTGGGNNATCGCAATCCCGCTGCTCGCGCGGATACTCGCGGTGGCTGACGCATTTGTCTCGATCGGGTCCGACCGGCCGTTCCGCATGGGGTGCACTCCTCCCGAAGCGCTGGAAGAGATCATCGGTTATACGGGCGTGCAGTTCGACCCGTTCGTGGTCCCGACACTCGAGAAGATAGTCACACAGAAAGCCCATGCTACGGAATCTCTCATCGACAAGACGCTCGATCTGGTGGTGGAGGACCTGGAAAGCCAGGGTTAGAGCGGCACCCACCGCATCATCGAAAGCGCGATCGATCCATACGTTCGAGACTGTTATCAGCTATTCTCGTTAGCCTCACCGCCGGGATCGATGCCGCATGACACCGGAGCTGCCAGGCGGCGGACCCGCGATTCCCCCCTGGCGCACCAGGCAAAATGGATTGAGCCGCGCGCGTCGAATTTGTTCACAAGAATGTCCGAGCCACGAACGCGGCCGATCATCGAGGAGGAGTCCATGGCAGAGGCGAATGTCAAAGAGGTCAGCGTACCCAGGTGGTGGTCGTTTCTGCTACGGGGGATAGCGGCGTTCATCTTCGGGATAATCGTTCTGGCGTGGCCCGGCTCAACGACAAAGGTGCTGGTGTTCGTCTTCGGGCTATTTGTGCTGGCGGCGGGCATCGCGGCGTTCGCGGCAACTTACGCGGATATCAAGCGCGAGGAGAGTTTCTTTTTGTCGCTGATGGTCGGTGTCGTCTGCGTGGTCATAGGCATAATGACGATGACCCGTCCCGGCGCCGCCACCGTGACGGTTCTCTACCTGATAGCGGCATGGGCAATCGTCTACGGATTCATGATCGTCGTATCGGGGTTCGAGGCACCAAAGGGCGACTCGAACGTCAAGTGGTTGCTGGTGCTTACCGGGGCGCTTTCGATCATCCTGGGCATCCTCCTGATCGCGATGCCCGGATTGAGCGTGTTCAGCATAATCGTGCTGGTCGGTATCTACGCGCTCATCCAGGGAGTCCTCCTGGCTATTGTGGGCTTCAGGACGAGGAAGCTGTACAAGGCTCTCGGGATTGCCTGAAGGCCCCACACCCAGAGGTGGGGCGGAGGGCTCGCCGGACGCCGGCTGACACGTCCCGCCCGGCGGCTAGGAAGAGACCACCTGCACGTGGACGTTCCGCGTGCGAGGCCCGTCGAACTCGCAGAGGTATATGCCCTGCCACGTACCGAGGGCAAGCCGGCCCCGGTCAATCGGTATCACAGCCGCGTGCCCTACCATCGACGCCTTTACGTGCGCCGCGGAGTTGCCTTCGGCGTGGCGATACGGGCCGTCCCAGGGGACCATGCGGTCGAGCGTGGACTCGATGTCCTCCCTGGCGGCGGGGTCGGCGTTCTCATTGATGGTAACTCTCGCGGTGGTATGCGGGACGAAAACCACGCAGATACCGTCCTTGATGCCCGTCGCCTTTACGGCGGTCGACACCTCCTGGTTGATCTGTCTGAAATCGGTCCGGGCGGAGCTCCGCACTGTGAATGTTTCCATTTCCACCTCCACCGTGGTCGAAACTTACGAGGCACATGTCCCAATCACGGTATACAATTCCAGAAGAATAGCCAAGAGAACAATACATCGAGAGAAAGTAACATGTTCGCAGCCAGCGAGATATCCACGGAGAACGGCTAGACGATGGCGACGGATAGAGTACACATGAGCGATGACCCGGCGCTCGACGAGGCCAGACGCCTGCTCGAGGAACATTACGGCTACGTCGAGTTCCTGCCGGGTCAAGAGAGCGCGCTGCGATCGGTCTTTTCGGGCAGGAACCTGCTGGTCGTCATGCCGACCGGCAGCGGCAAATCGCTCTGCTACCAGCTGCCCGCCGTCGCGCTCGACCGGACCGTGGTGGTGGTCTCTCCGCTCATCGCGCTCANNTTACCAGCTCCCATCACTGTTAGGCGATGGATTGACCGTTGTCGTGTCACCGCTCATCTCTCTCATGAAAGACCAGGTGGACGAGCTCGAGCGCATAGGCATCCCCGCTACCGCCGTCAACTCCAGCCTCGGTCGGGACGAGCAGCGCTCGAGGTTGCTCAGGTGCGTCAGGGGCGAGTGCCGGCTCCTCTATGTCGCTCCCGAGAGGTGCCGCGACGCCGCGTTCATGAAGACGCTGGACGACATGCGGGT
Source organism: Actinomycetota bacterium (assembly GCA_003154635.1). GTDB lineage: Bacteria > Actinomycetota > Geothermincolia > Fen-727 > Anoxymicrobiaceae > FEN-727. Next base: position 4,150 of record PMDX01000255.1, read on the forward strand.
TTCACGGCTGGCCATCGACGAGGCGCACTGCNNGGGGCACGATTTCCGCCCCGACTACAGGAGGCTCAGGCAGTTCCACGAGCAGGTCGGCCGCCCGCCGATAACCGCGCTTACCGCCACGGCCACACCGCGCGTACAGGCCGACATCCTTGGCTCGCTCGGCCTCACTCCCGTTGACACCGACCTGCACGTGCACGGGTTCGACCGCCCAAACCTCCTGCTCAGCGTGGTCATGGCGTTCAACAATCAGAAAAAGATCGACTTCCTCTCCGGGTTCCTGAGGGACCACGAGGGCTCCGGTATCATATACGCAGGCACCCGCAAGAACACAGAAGAGGTCGTCAGCGAATTGAGGTCCGTAGAGCCGAGCATGGTCGCTTACCACGCCGGCATGGACCCTGACGCGCGCACCGAGGCGCAAGAGGCGTTCCTTAGCGGCAAGGCCCGTGTCGTCGCCGCGACGTCGGCGTTCGGCATGGGCATCGACAAGAGCGACGTCCGCTTCGTCATGCACTACAACTACCCCGGTTCGGTCGAGCAGTACTATCAGGAGATAGGCCGCGCCGGGCGCGACGGCCTCGAGTCAAGCTGCGTGCTGCTCTATTCGTCAGCGGACCAGGGCCTGCGACAGTTCTTTATAGGTCTCAACTACCCGGGCATACGCCAGGTAAAGAGCATCTACGAGAGCATCTGGCAGACCGATGACAATCCCCTCCTCATGACTTACAAAGAGATCGCCGGGCTCTGCACCGAGCAGGTGGGGGATGGCCAGGTAGGCGCGGCGATACGCCTCCTCGAAGGCGCGGGCGTACTGCGGGCATACTCCGGCGAGCCGCGGGTCGCGGTCACTCTATACAAACCGTTCGCCGAGATCGGCCCGTTGGTCCACGGGCCCCTGCAACAATCGGTGCTCGAAGCGCTGGCATCTTCTTTTGACCTCGAGACTCCGGGCCGGTTCGAGATGGACCTCTGGCGCCTGGCATCAGACGCCGGCGTTTCGCCCGAGCAGGTCAAGAGAGCCCTGACCTCGCTGCGCGAATCGGGGCTCGTCGGATACGAGCCTCCATTCCGTGGGCGCGGAATCGAAAAGCTCGCAGACCCGGCCCCGCCGTTCGAAACGATCCAGATCGACTGGAGCAGGCAAGACGCGCTTCGTCGCATCGAAGAAGAAAAGCTCGCGGCCATCGAGGGCTTCATCAACCAGCGAGGTTGCAGGCGCGGATACATCCTGCGCTATTTCGGCGAAGAGCAACACTTCGAGTGTGGGGTGTGCGACTCCTGCGGCAAAGCCAGGGCCACCGGCGCTTCCGGCGGCGTACTCGAGCGAGACAGGGCCACGGCGCTTACCGTGCTGGCATGCGTTCGCTACCAGCAGTTTCCCATCGGTAAGATCCGCATCGCCGAGGTTGTGACCGGCTCCAGGAACAAACAGGTCGTCGAATGGAGGCTCGACCGCAATCCCGCCTACGGCCTCATCAAAGCCAGGCGAGACCACGTCATCGAGGTCATCGAGATGTTGATCGTCGAGGGCTATCTCGAGCAGGACGGCAAGTCCGGTTTTCCCGTCCTCCGCCTCACCGAATCCGGCAAGCAAAAAGCCATGGCCCTGACCCCGACCCAGTTAAAAGGCCTGGGGGTGGGCGGCCGTCAGAGTACCGCCGCGGAGGGTCCATCCGGCCAATCGCGGCAACCAGGCGCTGGCTCGCGGGGACGGCGCTCATCCGCGGGCAGCACGGATATCGCCGCATCGGCCGAGGACATAAAGCTCCAGGTCCTCCGGTGCGTCAATTCCGTGCCGTTCCCACTGGGAGTAGGAAAGACGGCGGCTGTCCTGACAGGTTCCGAAGCGGCCTGGATCGACGAATCACGGATAGCGCGACTGACTGCATACGGCAGTGTAAACGCCACCCAGGAGCGCGTGCGAGATATCATCGCCGAAATGCTCACCGACGGTTTCATCGCAAGGGGAGGCAGCCTCAGCCGTCCGACGATAACCCTCACATCCAAAGGCCGCCAGCATCTCCACCGCCACCCTTAGCAATCAGAAACCTCTGCATTTTCTAATCAGAGAAGCCGCCGATCGTATCCGTACCGGCACCTCGATTATTCCAATACATAGCGCGCTCAACCATTATGTTCTTTCCGGAGGTCTTCGACGTGACCATGGTTGAGGCCCTTCCGGTGAGGCCTGAGTGTCGGCCAAGCTCGAATGTGCTCCTCGAGTTGGCGGCAATGGTCTCGTTCTTTGTGACGTTGCCCACACCCGTTGGCGTCATGCAGGTTATCTCGACTGTGACGGGCGTCGAGTTCGGGTTCTGTATCAAGGTCCAGGTCTCGTAACCGCCGCCTGTCTGGCCGTCCGGCAGGAAGAAAGCCCTTCGCGGTGCCGCCATTCCTATCGAGTCATGGCAAGCTTCACTGGAGTCAGGCCCACCGTGCCAGTACATGGCGCGCTCGGCGATGATGGGGTCCGCGCCTGTAAGACACGTCGGAGGGGTCAGGCACGTCGCACGTCGGAGGGGTCAGGTCTTTTATTGTTTATTTGAAGGTAAGCGAAAAGTGATTCGTCCCTATCAGAAAAGTCAGAGAAGAACAAACAATAAAAGACCTGACCCCCGTATGAGAAAAGGGCCCAGTCGTGTGCCGGGCCCTTTTCCGCAAACCTGCGGGTAGTTTAAAGTCTTGCCCGGGACCGGGTTATACAACCCTCGCTGCAATGCGCGCAACGCGGAACCATGTATCTCTTCAAAGTGACCCCTCCTTCCTATCATTCAGCGCCGGGACGGTTCTTCCATCCTGACGTCAATGGACCTCGCGACTTTCGTTTTCTTTCCCCTGCTCTCGGTCCTTTCCAGTCATTTCTAAGTTTCTAGGTATTTCGAAACTTCTTGAGAAAAAAACTACCTGTCGCCGGAGCTTTCCGCCACCGTGTTCATGAATGCCGACGCGGCCTCCAGTGCCTCGGGGTTGGGGAGAAGACGGATGAACTGTCCGTCCCGCTCCACCCTGACGAGACCGGTCCGGACGAGCTCCCGCGTATGGTGCGAGATAGTCGAAGGAGCGAGGTCGAACTTGCCGACCACATCACCCATACAACTGCACTGTGCGCAACAGGGCCCTTCACCGTCGAAGGTCCCGGTCATCCCGGATTTGTATATGAACTTCAGGATAGCGAGCCTGCTCGGGTTCGACAGCGCTTTAAATATTTCAACCGGGTCGTACTCCACTTTCAACTCCTCGAAATATCGAAGTAATTCGAATTATAGATATTATTTGTCAGGACGTCAACTGCCCCCCCCAGCTTCAATACAACGCCAGCGCTGTCTGCGTGATCTCGTGGATGAGTGTCACGTTATGCTGGTAGCTCGACGAATCGTTGCTGTTTGTGAATATGACAAGAACGAATACCTCACCGTCGTATTTGATAATCGAGGTGTCGTGCAGGTTGTAATAGAGAAGCCCGTACTTGTGATAGATAGTCGCGTCTGCCGGAAGCGCCGCGGGGATGAGGTCTTCGTTGTTCGTGTTCTGCATGAAGGAGAGCAGTAACGCGGTGTTGCTTTCGTTCAACAGTTGGCGTTGATACAGCTTCTGCAGAAGCAGGGCATCGTCGGACGTCGTGATCGTATTGCTGTAAATATCGAAGGAAGAAAGCCCTATGCGGTGGGCGTACGCCTCCACGTTATCGTAGCCCACCCAAGACTTCAGCGCGTGCCACGCGTTGTTATCGCTCTGGTTGATCATCTGCCGTATCTGCGACCTGGCTCTACTGCCGTTGACGGAGGTGTCGAGCGAAGCCTTACCCTGCTCCACGAGGTTCAAAAAGCATGCCGCCGTGATGACCTTTGTCGTGCTGGCCGCGGTGAAAGCCGCCCGTACTCCCGAGTTGACGGTCGCTCCGCTGCTCAGGTCTGTGAGGGATACGGAGGTCGATATTCCCGGGTACTTGCTGATTACCGAATCGATAATGCTCTTCGCGCTCGCTTTCTTCGCGGCACGGGAGATGGAGGCTGATGCCTCCGAATACCAGTTGGAGGGAAGCTCGGGCGAGCTCTTCGCGCTCGCTTTCTTCGTCCGCGCTTGCCTGCCGGAGCCGCCGGCCGCGGAAACGGACGCCCGGC
>PMDX01000081.1:0-4762 GCA_003154635.1 Actinomycetota bacterium
CTACGACCTCGCCGAGATACTCGAGGGGTCCCTGGGCTGAGAGGCACGAGAACGCAACCGGGGATGCGCTCGAGAAACCCTAGGAGGTTTTTACATGGCAGTGACAAGCAGGATCCGGGAAGGGGCCAGGTACCGACGCACCGTCCACAGGCCTACCATCATGGAGAAAGACCCCATTCATAACCGCGAGGAAAACCTCGCGACCGCCCTCGAGGAGCTCAAGAAGGCCCTCGGCGACGAGTGGGCAACGGACTCGCCGTCCATACTCTGCGGGTATGCGAGGGACCAGAGTTTCACCCCCGCGTCGTACCCCCATATCATCTGCATGCCGGCCAGCACGGAAGAAGTACAGGAAGTGTATCGCGTGGCCAACGAGTTCCTCATCGACGTGACTCCATACGGCACAGGACTGACCACTTATGGCCTTACACTCCCTGCGTACGGTGGCATCATCTGCGACCTGCGCCGGATGGACAGGATAATCGAACTCGACGGCGAGAACATGTTTGCGACCATCGAGCCGGGCATCAACTTCCTCGAGCTGCAGGCCGCCGCCCAGCGCGTCGGATGCAGGGTATTGAACCCTTCTTCACCGTGTACCGCCGGCGTCATAAGCAATCACATGTTCTGCAACATCAACACGATGGCGTCCAAGTACGGTTTCGGCATGGACAACATGCTGAGCACGGAGGTCGTGCTGCCGACCGGAGAGGTGCTTAAGACGGGTGCGATGTCGTACGGAGCTGTCACCGGACATGTCCAGGGGCCCGGCCCCGACATCTCAACCATGATGCGGTACGCCTGCGGCAACATGGGTATCGTCACGAAGATGACATTGAGGATTTACCCCGAGCAGCCGTACCACCAGCAGATGTTCCCGGCGTATGAGGAGGACCGGCTCGAGGTGATGGCCGAGGCGGTCCAGAAAGTCGCCCAGGACAACCTGTCGCTCGAGCTCGCCCACCTGATGAACTCCTTCTACGGGATATTCATAGGCGATGATAACAACGAGATGAGCACGATCACCGAGCTTATGCCGCGGCACAACCTGCTGACGATCTTCGGCGGCGAGACGCAGGAGGAGGTCGATCTCAAGGCCGGGCTGACCGAGAAGATGCTCGCGGAGAACTACCCGGACTTCGAGTTCCTCCCCAAGGAGGCGATACTCGATATGACCGACGCGAGCGAGTTCGTCGACCTGGACAAGTGGGTGAAGTTCTTCAACGTGACCGTAAGGGTCCAGCGCGTGCGCGGCTCTTTCATAATCGGAGCGCTCATCGACAAGCTAACCAACATCGTGCCGATCGAGAAGACGATGAGGGAAGCCTGTACGAACCAGTCCGGTACCAACAGCGACGCCCTCCCACCCGATGATGCCTCCACGTACCTGCAGCCTTACCACATGGGCCGCTCTGCGTACCTTGAGTACGATGTATATGCGAACCAGGCGGATAAGGACGACCTCCTCCGCATCCTTTCGTCGTGGGCGCGGGCTACGTTCGGGGCGATAGGGCAGGGGATGATCACGGCTCTCGGCGGTGGAGTCCTCATGAAGGGGCTCTTGCCGTCGGTCGACTCGGCGATGGCGACGGCCATGCCCAACTTGGTTAACTACATGGATGCCGTTACAAAAATGAAGGAAGCGCTGGATCCCAACAACGTATCGGTCAGGCGGTGGGAGTACGAGGACGGTTGCATGAAGAAGATCCACTTCCTGTTCTAGTGTAGTCAAAGAGTGGGAGGGATGGCCGGGGACACCCGGCCCTCACCCGTGCCAAGGGAGGCGTCGATATGTCTGAGATGGCGACGGAGGCAACCTACGGAAAGCTCCGCGATTTTCTTGACAGGCAGGCGGCGGGCTTTCCGGCGACCGACACAGGGTCGGACATCGATTTGCTCAAGTTGATGTTTACGCCCGAGCAGGCCGAGGTCGAGATCCACATGAAGATGGCTCCCGAGTCCGCCGAGGTCATCGCGAAGCGCTGCAGCAAGGCAGTCGAGGAAACCACGCGGATCCTCGAGTCCATGGTCAAGGACGGGCTCATAATGCCGGTGCCCGGAAAAGGCAGGAACTACTACATGGTCCTGCAGTACATCACCGGCTTCGGCGAGAACGTCTGGGCCTACAGGTTGAACCCCGAGATGGCGGAGGCAATCGACAGGTACTCGGAGGATGTCCATTTCGACACCTGGCTTGTCGGGCAGAAACAGATGAGAGTCGTTCCCGTGAACGAGGCCGTCGAGATCGCGAAGGCCGAGGTCGCCACGTACAACGACATCAAGCAGATGATCACGAGCCACAAGGACATCAGCGTTTCACCGTGCCCCTGCCGGCAACTGGCGAAGAACCTCGGCAGGGGCTGCGACCACATGATCGACACCGAGCTCTCATTCGACTTCATTGCCAGGTACAGGATAGACAATGGCTTCGGCCGCCGGCTTACCAGGGAAGAAGCGCTCGAGTTCGTCAAGGCGGCCGAGGAAGAGGCCCTCATCGTCTCGCCCGTGAACGCGCGCGAGCAGATTGCGATGTGCTTCTGCTGCGGTTGCTCATGTTACTGGGTGAAGGGACTCAAGATACAGGACCGCCCCGCGGACTACGTCATGTCCTCCTACTACGCGGCAGTGGATGAATCGAAGTGCACAAAGTGTGGGACCTGCATTGAGCGGTGCCAGATAGACGCAAGAGTCGAGGGTGACCGGGTGATGAAAGTGGATCTCGCCAGGTGTATCGGCTGCGGGTTGTGCGTCAGCAGGTGCCCGACCGGCGCCTCGACGCTTGTCATGAAGGAGCACCCGGAGCGGCCTCCTTCAACGCTACTCAGCAGGTACGCCGAGATAGGCCAGGAACGCGGCGTACCGTTCGGGAAGAACAGGAGGCTGCTGAGCCTCGTCAGCGCCAACACTTTCATGAAGCTCATGAGCTTGCTCCATCGAGCCCGCCTGGCCCTCTACTTCAGCAACATCATGGACAAACTGGGCCGCTTCTAAGAAAAAAGAAAAGGGATGGTCGGGGGGCTCGGGGTATGTTATTTCCTCGAGGTCCTCGTGGAAAGAGCGATATTTCTCAGATGCGGGTCCACTGCGGAGTTCGACGGAAAAAAGTACCCCTCGCCCTGCAATTTATGATAAATAAGAAGACTTTGATCTCACGCAAACAGGGATCAAACACACATTTGCATTTTCACTTCTTGAGCCGTGTCTTTCAGGCCCGGCCCCCCTGAGTCGTCGGTTCTCATATGTTTAACAGCTGGGATGAAATATTGGTGGAATGGTCGGGGTGGTCGGATTCGAACCGACGNNACACAGCGGACCTGCACTCTAGGGTCCTTGAGCCCCAGATCTTCTCCCCCCCCTCGAGGGGAAGCGTTAACATCACCCCCACCCTGATCCTCCCCGAGGGGGAGGGGAATAGATGTCAGCTACCGAAGTCGTGGGGTTTGGCGGGACCGACGAGCACGAAGGGGCCGGGGTTGAGGGGGCCACCGGAAGAGGCCATGTAACCGGCGCATATATACAGGTTGTCGTTGACCTTGCGGATCTCGTCGTNNTTGTATGCGCCATAGTAAAGGTGCATGGCATCCTTGCCGTCCTTGCCGATAGTGGTTGGACCGATGTACGTTTTCATCTCCCGGGCGAAGAAGACCTGGCGGCCTCCCGCCGACTTCTTGCTGAAGATGTTGATGCCACGGCCTCCGAGCTCGAATTCGGGCTTGAACGCCTTGCCCTCCCACAGCGTGTTCAGGGTCGGAACTCCGGCGGGGAACATGTGATTTGTAAAGAACGCGGTAGAGCCGCCAAGCACGCCTCCGCTCAGGAGCCTGCCCTCGTACTCGCCCTTCATCGACCCGAAATCGGGCGCGTCGGCGGCGTAGTACAGCTGCATCGTGTCGGCCCGGTTGAGCTTCTCTATGTCATCGAACGTTGCCTTCTCGGAATCCACTCCCAGGATCTCGCCCATCGTACGGCCGTCCGGCTTTCTGCTTCCCGCCTGGATTATGTTGGTGATGAACAGACCGACCGTCGCGATGCCCGTAAGAGCAAGGCCTCCAAAGAGCTTATTATTGTTGCCCATGTCGCTTCATCCTCCTTATGAAATCCCCACCTGTCAGGGGAACGACCGACGAACCACAGCGCACAGCGCTCAAGGCGAAGCTGGATTCACTATAGGCCAACGGTGACATGAGGTAAATGATTCAGGGCAAGGCCGCAAGGAGCCGGGCCTGAGAGACCCGGCTCAATAAGAAGAAGGAGCCCGGTCTTGGAAACCGGGCTCAAGATCGGTTTGTGATTTGTGGTCAGGACTAGTGGCCGCGCCACTCGGTCATGGACTTGTTGCCACCCATGATCGTAAGCGCGAAATCGCTGAGCTTCGGCAGGCCGAACCCCCTCGCGAGTGCCGCCATGCGGACGGCGAAATTCGGGATGAAGACCTCCCAGTTGTTCTTCTTGACCGCTCTGAGTACCGCGTCGGCGACCTCCTGGGGCTGGATCCAGCGCGTGAAGAACGGGATCTTCGCGCCCTCGAACATGCCGGTCTGCACGAACCCGGGGTTCACTATGATGAAGGTTACACCGCTGCCGCGCAGCTCCGCCCTCACCGTGTCGGTGAGGCCGATGCCGGCGAACTTGGTGGAGCAGTAGCCCGCCATCCTCGCCACCCCGACCTTCCCCGCGGAAGAGCATATGTTGACCACGTATCCGGTCCCGCGGCGCACCATCTCGGGCACTACGGCCTGCATCATCCACGCCTGCCCGAAGA
>PMDX01000081.1:4788-4944 GCA_003154635.1 Actinomycetota bacterium
CTCCGCAAGCTTCTCCTTGTTGACGTCGGCGATCGCAACACGACAGCCCTCTCCGGCGAAATTCAGGGCTTCGAGCTTGCCCATCCCCATCGCCGCACCGGTAACGAGTGCTACCTTCCCTTTCAGTTCTACCATTTTCCCTCCATTCCGTTTCAC
>PMDX01000081.1:4964-32112 GCA_003154635.1 Actinomycetota bacterium
TCAGGGGAAGACATGGAAAGCTACCGGTATTCTTCGCCGACTCCCTCGGGCGAGTACTTGGGCTTTTCGCGTGGGATGGCGATCATCTCCCGTATCTCGAGCCCGGCCCCGGGGGCGGCGAACGTCAGGCTCGTGGAAGGTCGCATCACGACGGCGGTATCGAGACCCATCGATGTTCCCGCGGCAACGATCACTTCCCGGTCCACCGGAATCGCATTTGCGTCGGCTGCCATGATCGCCACTTCGACACAAACGATCATCCCACCAGAGATCAGTCTCAGCGCCTCGGTGAAGTATTGCTCGTAGTTGAGCCCTTTGAACCTCGCGGTCAGCGACGTGCCGATACCGTAGAACGGAATGGTGCTCCTCACGACGGTCGCGCCCGCACCGGCCAACCGGCTCTCGGTCTCGGCATCCATGTCCATGCGGACTCGCTCCAGGCCCGCTTTCTCCCATTCTTCCTTCTGCATCCGGAATTCAGGAATGTCCTTCCAGAGGTCGTTCGTGAGCGAGTCCACGGCCCAGAACGCCCCGGGAGGTATGGTGACAGCGACGACTTCGAGCCCCGTCCCTTCGAACAGCTCGACGGCGAGCGAGGCACTCTGACCCCTCAAGCTCGCGACTACGACCGTCGAGAGGCCCAACTCATCCGCCCTGCGCTTGCAGCACTCGAGGGTCTTCCGCGTGTTGATCGGCCCGGGGCGCTCGAAATAGCAGATCCATTTCTCACTCGAGGTTTCCATCGGAATGAACCTCCGTTTTTCCTCCATCTCAAGACTTGGCATGTCTACACGAGGCTGGCCTCGCACGCCTGTTCGTCGGCTCCGCAGTGGAAACCAGGGAGCCGGAGCGCTTTAAGCATCTGAGCTCCCTCCTCGATAGTATGCACCACTGGTATCCCGTTCATCTCGAAACCCTCGAGAACCATTCCGTACTTTGCGAGGTTCGGTATGTATGTGACCACGGGTTTATCGAATTTCTTGACGATCTGGCCGAGGCACGTGCCCGCGAACGAGGTCATCGTCGGCGTATACGGCAGCGCCAGCACGAGCGCGGCCTCGATGTTGTCCTCGGCGAGCATGAGTTCGAGCGCCCTCTCGAAATCCTGGTCCGAGGCGCTTCCCGCCAGGTCGATGGGATTGCGGAGGGAAGAGATGTCCATCCAACTCGTCTCCTCTCCTGCCGCCCCCCTTGATAGCAACCGGCGGCGGACTCAAATCTGGTTGTTCTCCATGGTCTCCCTCCCGTCGCAAGGCGCGACGATACCCCGGATTTGCCCGCTCGCCAACAAGTTCGGCCATGCTTCTGCCGCTTACACGACTGGATTATCGCAAGTCCCACAGGGGATGCGGTCGATGGCGCTTTGCATCAAACTGCATATAGCAGAAACACAAATAAACCCAAAATAATCTACCATAACAAAACCGGAATTGCATAAGGACGTTGCCCGCCCGCCGCGGCCGAGCATATGACGTTGCCCCCGTCGGTACCCAGGAAAGATGCCTCGAAAAAGGCGAAGCGAAGCGCGTGACCTGGCGATCAGAGTTTTCCGTACCCGGGGATGAGGCCGAAGAACCTGTCGCCTACGACTGGTGCCATCATGGGAAAGCTCTTCATGCCCATCCAGGCCGCGCGCTTGAGCAGTGGCATTGGCATGTGCCGGTACATCCACGACACGAGGTAGCCCTTGCGGAAAGTTACGTTGATCCTGGAGAACTCTTCGAGCGCTTTCTGGTGGTCGCGGACGGCGATAGCGGCGATCTTTCCTGATACCAGCGCGCCGTGGACGCCGAATAGCAGGAACGGGTCTATGCTGCCCGAGAGGGTGCCGGTCAGGATGTAGTTCTTGGCAAAAAGCCTTGGATTTCGCCATGTCGCGACCGGTAGCGCGCCCACATTGACGGCATACCACTCGTCGAAGATTATCTCATCGTTTTCCGCCAGCTGGGTGCGGAACCTGTCCTGTACCGCGGTGTCGAGCGGTTTGCCTCGAGAGAACAGCACGGCGCCTCGCGCCCCGTTGACCTGCGAATAGAACGCGTAGTCGCGCGTGTACTCGTCAAAGTAGATGACGACCTTTGCTTTGGGGTCATCGGTCTCTCCCATCGCGATATAGCCGTATACGGGCACATGTGGCACACCGAGCGCTCCCCAGGAATCGCCGAAGAGGCCGGTCGCGATAATGGTGTCCGGTGGCANNGCAACTTCATAGAGGTATACATCGAGCGAGGTCGGCCTGGGCCCGCGCTCGACGAGGAACGTCGGTATCCCGGGCGGGAAATCGAGGTCGAACGTCTTGCCGTAGAAATGGTTTCGAACCGACCTGAGCGGGGTGACGACAGGGGAAAGGTCGATGCCGATGTATTTCTCCATGCGGGCTACGTCGATCGGTGTGCCATCCCCGATGTTGATGATCTTGCCCTCCAGACCCTCGAGCTCCGTCTCGCCACCGATTTCCTTGCGGCGTTCCCGCACGGTGACTTGATAGCCGTCGCGCGCGAGGTTGATTGCTGCTACCAGGCCCGAGAGGCCCGCCCCGATGATGAGTTGCTCCTTCATCAGACCCTCCAGTTTGTGTGCCGGTGCCTTTGTAAGCTGACCGACAGGTGCCTCCAATCCGATGATGGCACGATTCTATCAGACAGGCCTGGATGCACTCAGCCGCGTCAGGCCTGTTTTTTTAGCGGGGGGTTCCCGGCGAGCGCATGCCCTATATAATGAGAGAGGCTTGGTGTAACCATTACAATCCCACGGGAGAGGTTTGCAATGGAGGAAGGCGACTTCAGGGTCCTCGGGCTTGCCTGCAGTCCGAGGAAAGGCGGTAACACAGACCTCATGCTGGAAAGCGCTCTGGAGGGTGCTGCCGCTCTGGGTGCCACGGTTGAGAGAGTCTACGTGGCCCACCTTGATATCCACCCATGTAAGGCCTGCAACGCGTGCTTCAAGACCGGCAAGTGTGTGCAGCAGGACGATATGCAGGGTCTCTATCCCAAGCTCCTCTCCTACGAGGGGATAATCCTTGCCGCGCCCATCTTCAGCATGAACCTCGCGGCGCAGGCGAAGATACTGATCGACCGTCTCCAGTGCTGCTGGGCAAAGAAGTTCGTGCTCAAAGAGCACACCGTACCCGTGGAGGAGAGGGCGAACCGCCGGGGGCTCTGGCTCTCGGCCGCCGGTTTCAACAAGCCGGAAGTCTTCGAACATGCTCTACCCACTGTCCGTTACTTCTTCGGAATGCTCGAGATATCACGCCGCGAGCGGGTGTGCTTTTTCAACGTCGACGAGAAGGGAGCAATAAAGGAAGTGCCGGGTGCGCTGGCCGAGTGCAGGGAGGCCGGAGAGCGGCTCGTGCACCCGCCAGAGTACGAAGAGGGGGAGCATGAATGGCTGAGCAGCTTATCGTAGGTGCGGGCCTGTCGGGGCTTGTCGCGGCGATAAACATCGCGAGGACGGGTCGTAAGGTTCGGATTCTCGAGAAGTACAAGACGGTAGGAGGCCAGCCTGAAAGATGGCCCGCGGTCGACGTCACCCCCATGAATCCCGAGACGCTGGGCGCCTACATCGGCATATCGCTCGGCGAGCCGCAGATAAAGAAGTGCAAGTCGCTCACCGGATATTTCTGGGGCAGGGAGTACGATGTCCCCGTCGCCGGGACGAATCTCTGCTGCGTCGAGAGAGGGCCACGCAAGACCGGGCTCGAGGGCTACCTGCTCGACATCGCGCAATCGGAGGGCGTCGTCGTCGAGTTCGAGCAACCCGTGCTTGGACAGGGCGACATAGCGAAACTGCCACGTGACACCATTATCGCTACCGGGCTCTACGCCGAGAGTTTCGACGCGCTCGGGGTGCCCTACGAGATGGGGTACTGCTTCGGGGGAAAGGGGCACACCGCGGACCGCGATTCCGAGGCGCTCATCTACTTCAACAACTACACCAACGACTATGCCTACTGGGCGTCGCTCAACGGTATCGACATGATGTTCTTCTTCACACGGAACCCGATATCCAAGAAGGCCTTCGCCACGTTCGAGCGCGAGATAGAGAAGACCCAGGGGTTCAGGTACACGGAGTGGCTCGAAGGCTATGGACCGACGCCTACGGTCAAGCTCACGAACCCGAGGCTGTTCGTGGGCGGCAAGATCCTGGCCGGCACGATTTCCGGAATGATGGAGCCGTTCGCGCTCTTCGGCGTTCATGGGGCCCTTGTCTCGGGCAAGATCGCGGCCATGGCCGTGGACGACAAGAGGGACGCGTGGAACGAGTTCAATAGATCTCTGACCGGCTGGAAGTCGAGGCTCCTGAGTCGAAAAATATACAACCGCACGCCGATGTTCGCGCGCAGGGTGGCGGTCGTCGGTTTCAACGAGATCCTCGCCAGGATCGGCGATCCCGCATCGGCGATCCTGGAAGGCGCCTTCCACGCCGTCCCCGGCTACGTTCACACCAACCGACTCTAGAGAATGGGGTCCAAAGAAAAGACCCGTAACCCCGGCATTTCATACTTCTTGATCCAACCCTGAGAGACACTGCTCAAGAGGAAACCGGTTTTTTTATTGTGCTATATAGTAATTGTATGAGTTCAATCGCGAGCGCTATCACCTGGCTCATGGATCAGGTCGGATACGCCATCTGTCACCAGTTGCCCGAGCGGACCCTGATGTACGGAGGTCGCGCGCTTCCTGTCTGCGCCCGCGATACGGGGACATTCCTTGGCTTTGCAGTCTGTACCGTCGCGCTCCTCGTGGCATACGGCGTTTTTCCCAGGAGGTACCCCGAGTGGCCCAGGCTTCTCGTTGTCTCGCTTTTCGTGCTCCCGACCGTAATCGATGCCCTGACCTCGTATGCCGGCATCAGGGAATCGACGAATGCGATCAGGCTCGTCACCGGGGCACTCGCGGGCACCGGTCTTGCGGCCATGGTCTTCCCACTGGCAGTGACCCAGCTCTCCGTTCACCTGCACCCCGATGCGCAAGACGCCGATCCGGAGCCCGGCCCGATGCTGGCATCGTGGTGGCAGGTTGCCATGTTGCTCGTAGTGCCCGCGGCCGTCTCCCTCGCGCTCTGGCCGGAATGGCCCGGGGCGTTCTGGGTCTGGGCGCCGCTCGTTACGCTTTCGATAATCTTCGCGTTCGCCGTATTGAACTTCACACTGGTCTCGCTGGTCTGGACCTGGGTGCGCGGCTCCGGCCCGGTTCCCGGCCCGGGCATAATCTCCCTGATTGCGCTGCTCGCCATCGTCGTTGAAATCATAATCTCAAACAGGCTTCACTGGGTGTTGGGGCGCACGACGTAGCCGCGTTTGATTGTACTGGTTGATGACCGTGGAGCCTCGACGATATACAATAGGGACTCAGGAGACCGGCGTACTGGTGGAGAAACAGGAGGCCCAGGCATGCATGTTCCGAAGGAGAAGGTAAAAGTAACGATTCTCGTTGACCGCTTTCGCATAGTGGGGGACATGTACAAGTACCCGGGCGCGAGATTGCTCGACCTGGTCAATATCAAGGACACGGCGTTCATACCGGTCACCGATGCCGAGATCTACAGCCTGGCTGACGGAAAGAAGCTCTATAACGCACCGTTCCTTGGCGTCAACAGGAACTCGGTCAGTTTCTTTTATCCCATGGAAGAAGAAGAGGTCAGCGGCATGCAGGAAGCGGCGCAAATGTAGGTGACGCGCCGGTTGCCGGGTTACTGATTTTGGGTTGCCGCAGAGATCTGGACCTCTTTGGTCGTGGACACTTTTGATAGTTTCTTCAGAGCCGGGATATGCCTGATGATGAGAGTGTTCGCGTAACGCACGACGGTCATCCTGACTGAGGTTTTATCGACAGGTCCAGCAGGCAGGAACTGCAGAGTCGACTNNCCATGATCTTCATTTTGCTGACTACCTCAGCTGTGGCATCAGCCTCGCTTTGGTAGATCTTGTATTGGGATGCGGCCGCGTTTGCCAGGTCGTCGGCCTCCTCGACCGTGCTGAAGAAGCGCAGCCAAAGTATCGGCCCGACCTCCACCAGGATGAGTATTATCACCGCGAAGATGATCCCGAGCGTGATGACGTGTCTTAGAATCTGACCGCTTTCATCCCTCATGAGACGTCTTACGAACAACAACTTCAATTCCTCCCCGGATCAGGTGTTTGAACACGCGCTAAGCGGCTCAACTACTACTATAAACGATGCAGGCTCAGTCCATGATACTGTCTTCGTCAACCGGCTCTTTTTGAACCGGGTCCAGCTCGTCCTGGCCACGTTTCAGGAAACGTGCCAACAGCCTCTTCAGTGCCTCCATCTCTTCGCTCTTGAGGACGTGCGCCACCGCCAGATAGACGACGACTGACACGAGGATCGACGCCGTGACCTGCAGGAGTTGTCCGCCGAAGCCGCCGACTCCAACCGTTTTTTCGATGAGAAGAGCGGTGGCCCAACATGCGGCGCCCATCAGGACCGACGCGACGCATATCTTCACCAGAGAACGCGCGACCCTGGGTCCATCGATCGACCCAAGCCTTCGCCACAACACGATCCAGACTACGATCGCTCCCAGGAAATAAGCGGTGCTGTTCCCCAGGGCCAGTCCGGACACTTTCATGACGTTTGTCTTGAAAGAGTAGAAATAGAGAAAATCCACCGCAATGTTGATACCGATAATAACTGCTGCCACTATCATCGGCGTTTTTGTATCCTGCATCGAGTAGAAGACTTTCAACACGAGCATAAAAACGGCGAAGAAGAACAAGCCCAGGACGAAGTAGAACAGGACCGAGGCCAGCATGTTGGTGTCGCGCCCCTTGAAGTTGAGGTGCTGGAACAGAAGTTGCACGATAGGGGTGCTCAGTATTGCCATTCCAACGGACGCCGGAATGAGAACGAAGCCGGTTGTTCTGATTCCCAGCGAGGTCGATCCGATGATTCGATCCTTCTCCGAGCGCACGGATTGCTCCGATAGTGTCGGGAAAAGAGCCGTTATGATCGATACGGCGATTATGCCGTACGGCAGTTGAAAGAGTATGTAGCCGTACTGGAACGCCGAGAGCCCTCCGGACACCTGTATGGCAAGGATATTGACCACCCACAAACCGACCTGGTTGATGAGCACGTAGATTATCACCGGGCCGGCGAGACGGCCTATCTTTCGAACCCCCGGATGTCGGAGATCCCAGATCGGCTTGTAACGGAACCCCGTGCGCCGTACCCAGGGGAGCAATATGAGCGCCATCGCCACGACGCCGAGGGTGGCACCGATGGCCAGCACATACCTGTTCGGGTAATAGTAATAGATGGCGACGGCGCCGATCACGATTATGTTGTTGGCGATCGGAGCGAACGCCGGCGCGGTAAAGTGTTTGTACGAGTTGAGGATTCCCGTCCAGATGGCGCAGAAGCCGTAGAAGATTACCTCGAATATAAAGAAACGCACGAGGAATGTCGCGTCGGCGTTCATCCTGTATCGGCTTTGCGCGAGGAACGTCTGCGCCTTGATGACGTAGGGAGCTGCCAGGCAGAGAGCGACGGTCATGACGGTCAGGATCACGATCGTGACATTGAACACGGCGTTCGCCACGTACCAGGCTTCGTCCTCGGTCTTCTTCTCGAGGTACTCCACGAACACCGGTATGAAGAGAGAGGACAGCACCCCGCCGAGTATCAGGTCGTAGATGATGTTCGGGGTGATATTGGCCAGGTTGAAGGCATCAGCCATAGACTTCGCGGTCAGGCCCAGCACGGCGGCCAGTGCGGCTGTACGCACGAACCCGGAGATCCTGCTTACGCCTGTGCCCAGCGTCATCACCGAGGCCCCGCGGGCGAAAGATGCCGGCTTCAGGCCCCGTTCGGGCTCATGCTTCCGGCGCCGGTTCCTCATTATCGGGAGTCTTAACCTGGAACTGCCTATGCTTGCCTGCCTTTCGCCTGGACATATACCTGGCCGACCATGTTATTCCAATGAGGGCCAGCAGCCCACCGACCAGCAGTATGGCAAACGTGTTGAACCTGCTAGTCCGAACGCTGAAGTCGAGCTCCCCCAGAATAAAATTGCCGGCCACCAGGCGCGCCGAAAAGCGCACGCGGCCTTTGGTTCTCACTTTGACCGGCACTTCGAAAAGGTTCTCTTTGGGCTCGAGCAAAACCTTCTGCGAGCGCGTGGTGATGACAAGGCCGTTGCTCGAGCATTTGAGCTCGGCTTTGATTCGATACCCGGTCCCGTTGACAACGGATAATGGGATCTTGGCCTTGCTCGATGTCAGGGTGATAGAACCGTTCACCGGCATGGTGACTTTGTCGAGCTCGCCCGTCACTGTCTGAGATACGAAGGAGGCGTACCGCAACCCCTCGCCGTTCCGGGCCCACTCACGCCAGACGTCGCTCTCGCTCGTATAGACGTCTCGAAGCAGTGGCACGAGGAAGGGGTTGCCGGTCAGCACTATGTCGTGATAGCTCGCGTACTTGTCGCGCGCGGTTCCGACCTTCTTGAAGTATTCGCTCAGCTCCCCGGAGGTCTGAGGCCCGGGTATCTCGAGGGCGGTCGAATTGACCGTCGGCACCGTCATGATGTTCTCCGCCAGCGTTACACTCTTCAACCAGGGAGCACTACTCATTGCCCGGAACACCTCGTCAAGGACGTCTTTTGACGGATGCCACGAACCGGGCGCCACCACGACCACGGCGCGATCGGCACCGGGCTTCTCGAGATACAGGTTGGTCAGCTCGGCGAGGATAATCTGTGCGACGCCGTGCGGATCGCCGCTCGCGCTGAGGCGCGCGAGGAGCTTCTGCATCCTGGCGTCCGCGAACAGAGCCAGCTCTTTGCGGTTGCCGGGTCCTCCCTTTAGCAGGACGGGAGACGTCAGTGTGGATCCGCGGAGCAGCCTTTTTCCCTGGCTGCTGCGCTCGAGCAGGTCTGGTGAAAGGACCAGGAACTGCCCGACATCGGTCCCGAGTTCGTTCAGGACCTGCGTGTTGGAGAGGAGCGCAGGCGGGCAGTTGAACTCGTTTGAGAGTGCCGCGTCGAGCGTCTCCTCCAGGAGCTTGTGTCCCCGGGAGATCTGGTCCCGGGCGTCGTTGCTCCACTTGAGGGAGACAAGCGTCTCGAGGTTCGGCGAGGCGTATGGCTCGGGCAAGACCTGGTAGCGAGGTGACTGGAGCAGCCCCTTGAACCCCATGAGCACCTCTGAAGCGTTCCCGGCCTGTACGGAGTTGGCCCCGACCCCTTGCGTATGGTCACCACGACGGACTACATAGCCCCCCGACATCGCCTTGATGTCCTCGAGAAGCATCGGCGATACCGAGAGGTTGAACGCGAGACTCGGCCATTTGTCCATCTCGGAGAGTAGCGTAGGGTACCACCCGGGGTTCTTCCCGGAAGGGTCGCACTCCCTGGCGAGCTCGTCGCTCTTGAAATCGCCTTCGACGTCACGGTGTGACGGCTCGAGCGTGTCGAATACCCACGACAGCTTCAGCGGCGTGATCGATCCCTGGTCCGAGGTCGGCTCCATTACAACCAGCTCGGTGATTACGCTCGTCACGATGTTGCCGGACCGCAGGACATCGATCGTCACCGGATAGACACCCGCGGAATAGTTGTCCGATTTCAGCACGATCTTGAACGTGAACTTGTTGTTGCCCGGCTCGAGGGTGAGGGGGCTGAAGGTCTCGGTCTGCCGGTACGATTTGCGTGGCTTGCCCTCGAAGCTCAGGTCGAGGTCGGCTCGCGACGTGTTGGGCACGTGGATTCGCGCGCGAACTGAAATGGCGTTCATCGTGCGTCTTGTGCCGTTATCGAGCGTCACCGCGAGCTTGACGGTATCGCCCGGTTTGTACCAGTAGGAGTCGGTCGAAATGGCCATTGAAACCGCGGGGGAAGACTGCTGGGGCGCCGCGGCCGCGGCCGGCAGGGTTTCAGCCCGTGCACTCGCGACGCCCAGCGGGCAGACGCAATACGCCGCCAACAGGACCAGGACCGACCAGGCTGCCCTCTTTTTTCTTTCGCTTGTGTTCATCATCATCTTTGTCGCCCACAACCGGCTGGCGGTTCCGGCGACCCGGGAGCCAGCCGAGACCTTCGCGGGTGCGGAAGCCCTATAGATGCCGGCCGCCGATATTACTTACTCCTATACGTTTGAGCGCGCTCGTTCGCCCTAGTGCACCATGCTTATTATCTCATTAACGATAAAGACCACACCGAACACCGCCAGCAGCAGACCGAACAGGAGGTACAGCGATCGCTCGCCAGTCCTAATGCTGAATCGGGCTCCGAGGTACGCGCCCGGGATCGAACCGATCACGAGGTAAAGGACGAGCGACCACGATATGTGGTGCAGAAACGCGTGGACTATGGTTCCGGGGATCGCAATCACGGTGATGACGGAAAGGGATGTACCAAACGTCTTCTTGAGCGGCATGTGCAGGATGTAGAGGAAGCTCGGGATCAGCACGATACCTCCCCCAACGCCGAGCAGGCCCGAGAAGAGCCCGGCGACCAGGCCGATGCCGAGTAGGAGCAGGGCTGGATGGGGCTCCTCCACGACGGGCTCCGTTTCAACTGACAGCGGTGCGCCCGGGTGCTCACTGGGAAGAGCGGCCTCGGGATCGGGTTCTGCGCCGCGGCCGGTCAGGCCACGACGGATCGTAACCCCGGCCGTGTACAGGACCACGGCTCCCGTGAGGAGCATCAGGTAGTGCAGGTCGATGACCTCGGTCAACAGGGCTCCGCCCACTGCGCCCGCCAGTCCGCTGAGACAGCAGAAGCCCGCTACCCGCCTGTCGACGAGGCCTCTCCTCAGGTAGGTAAGCGCACCGGACGCGGCGGTGGGGATCGTGACGGGCAGAGTGGTGCCGAGCGCGATCGCCGGTGGCGCATCCAGGAACACCCTGATGGCGGGTGTGGTTATTCCCGCACCACCGATGCCGAACATACCCGCCAGCACGGCTGCGACAAACCCTATGAGAATCGCTCCAAATACGTACAATACAGCCCACGTTTCTCTGATGCCCGTTCCTGCGTTCCGTTGTTCCTTTCTGCGCCCGCGGGCGCCCATCCTTTGCGGGTTTTCGCACCCGGAAGTTTTCGCCCGGTCGCCTGGTTGATATGAGCGTCGGACAATGGGCCCAACCGTATACGCCGGCGGATTCAAGTCGCCAAGGGGCGGCTACGTCCTGGTGGTGGAGGACAATCTTGTGAACCTCAGGCTTACCCAACTCCTTCTCGAGAAAGCGGGTTTCACCGTGACCACCGCCACCAGCGGGCCGGACGCGCTTGACGCGTTCTTGGAGGTGGCGTTCGATCTCGTGTTGATGGACGTCCAAATGCCTGGAATGGATGGACTGGAGACGACAGCCGCGATCAGACGGATCAGCGAGGCTGGTGCGAAGGTACCGGTGGTCGCGTTGACAGCCTACGCGATGCAGCGTGATCGGGAGCGATTTACCGCGGCCGGCACGGACTATTACATCGCCAAGCCGGTCGATAGAGAGGAGCTGTTCCGTGTAGTGGAGCGCTGTATGAACAGCATCGTCCGAAAGGACGAGGTCCAACCGCCTTCAGGGTCCGGCGACGCCGTCCCCGCGGCACCTCAGATCGATGTTCATAAGGCCCTTGCCGTTCTGCCTGCCTCCCTTGTAGAACGGCGCGAAGATCCTCTCTAGCAGTGCGACTTGACCTTGACCACGACACCCGAGCAGCCTTCTCCGAATCTCCGTTTGGCACCGGGATGTCACGCAAACAGGGGTCAAACACACTTTTGAGTCTTTGCCGCTTGGGAGGCCATAGAAGCAGTCCTCAAGTGCCGAAAGGCGAGCTGAGCCTGGGAGACGCAGATGTTGGAACGACGGGTTGAGGAAGGGTTTAGGTGGGTGTGTCATTGTATAATAACCGAGATGAACATCTTCAAGGATTTCGAGAAAAAACTGGAGGGCTTATTCGAGGGAGTCTTTCTGCGTGCGTTCAGGTCGGGCGTTCAGCCGATAGAGCTCGGAAAGAAGCTGGTCCGCGAGCTGGAGGGCAACAAGACCATCGGCGTCGCTTCGCGGGTCTACGTTCCCAACCGTTATGAGGTCGGGCTATCCCTTAAAGATTATTCTCGCTTCGAATCTTACCAGGCGGTGATGGCGACCGAGCTGGAAAACCTACTCATCTCGTACATCAAAGACAAGGGCTATGCGGTTTTCGACCGTCCCCGCATAAAGCTGGTCGAGGTAGAGAAGCTCCGCGAAGGTGAGTTCTGGATAAAGGCCGCGATGGAAGGCGAAATGCCCACAGAGCGCGAAGCCCCACAAATAAGCGAGGGAATCCTCCGGCGAGCGCACCCGGCCGGACCAGCCGTGCTCGAACTGCTCGACTCAGGCGAGGTCTCAACGGTCTTCGGCATCGAAGAGCAAGCCATCCAGATCGGACGCATCGGTGACAACGACATCGTGCTTCCCGATCCAAACGTGAGCCGGATGCACGCCAGGGTCTGGCGAAGAAATGACTCATTCATCATCACCGACCTCGACTCAACAAACGGCACCTGGGTCAACGAAGTAAGGGTCTCCGAGACGGCGCTCGCGGACAACGACGTAATCAGGCTCGGCAGCACTCGGCTGATCTTCCGGAGGTCACCGGAGTGATCCCCAATGTAGTCTTCATCAGTCTGAGGTACGTCTTCCTCGGCCTCCTGTTCATCTTTCTCATCGTGGTGGTAAGAGCCATCTACAGAGACGTGAACGCGCCCGAAGAAGCGGCGTCCAGGGCGCCACGCAAGAAGAAAAATGATCTGCCGCACCTGGCCATCGTCGCCGCCGACCGCAATCTGGGCGCCAAGTGCTATCTCGTGGACGAGGTCCGGATAGGCAGGGCGGGTGACTGCCAGGTAGCGATCGATGACACCTATGCGTCCCAGCAGCACGCTCGGGTCTACGAAAGCGACGGCTCCTATTTCGTGGAGGATCTAGGCTCCACTAACGGCACATACGTCAATGGTCGCAAGATCTCCTATCCACTCGAACTCCGACAGGGTGACAGGATAAAGATAGGGAAAACAGTATTCGAATACCGCCCGTGAGTCGGTGGTGCTCATGTATGATATCGCTTCCTCATCTCTAACAGACACTGGCAAGGTCCGCGAGATAAACGAGGACTCAGTCCTCGAAGCGGGGAACCTGTTCGCGGTGGCAGACGGAATGGGCGGTCACCAGGCGGGCGAGGTTGCAAGCGACCTTGCGCTCAGCTTGATCGGTCAGTATGTAGAGGACAACCTCGGCCTTGTCGGCGGAGAGAAACTGGTCGAAAAGGCGGTGTCGTCAGCCAACGTCTCTGTCCATCAGAAAGCGCGATCCAGCGCGAAATATCGCTCTATGGGCACGACGGTCACGCTGCTCTATCGCGAGGGAGACACCGCTTACATCGGAAACGTCGGCGACTCGCGTACATACCTTCTGCGCGCGGGCTCCCTTCGCAGGTTGACGCGGGACCACTCGCTCGTCCAGGCGCTCATCGACGAGGGGGAGATAACAGAGGAGCAGGCGCGCTACCACCCCCAGAGGAACATCATCCTCAGGGCGCTCGGGCTCGAGCCTCAGATTGATGTTGACGTGGTCTCGGTCAAGATCGAACCTGGCGACGAGTTCCTGCTCGCGTCCGACGGGCTTACAGGCATGGTAGATGACGCCGGCATAGCGCGCGTTCTGGTCGAGAACCCCGAACCCGTCGTGGCGGCTCGCGCGCTGGTCGACCTCGCGCTTGCGGCGGGAGGGAACGACAACATATCCGTGGTCGTCGTAAGCATCAAGGAGTCGGCGACGGTCGTCCCATCCCACGCGGGGCCGGACGAAGCCAAGCAAGGTGCCGAGCTCGCAGCCGAAAAGCCACAAGACGGCCTCGGCAGGCGCGGCAGGAATGAGCGGCGGCGAAAGACCCGCTGGGTGATAGCCGCTGCGCTGATTGTGGTCCTGCTGGGCGCAGCGACAGGCGTTGTAGCGTATCTATACAACAAGACGTACTACGTGGCTGAGCGTAACGGCAAGGTGACCCTCTTCAAGGGTTTCCCGTTCTGGGACCTGGGCATGGTCGTGCGCAAGACTGACACCGACACCAGGTTTCTGCCCGCAGCGCTGAGGCAGAGGGTCGAGGGCAAGCTCGACCCCGAATCGCGACATGACGCCGAAAAGACGATCGCCATGCTCGAACGGCAGGCGGCTAAGTACTCCGTTATCGTTCCCCGGGTGGAGGGCAAGAAGCTGAAGCAGGCGAAAGCGGCTCTCGAGTCCGTGGGCCTGAAAGCGAAGGTCGAGTTGGTCAGCAGGCCGACCATCGCCGCCAATACCGTGATCGACCAGGATCCCGTGCCGGGCACGAGATTGGGGGTCGGGAGCGAGGTCAAACTCAAAGTCGTGATGGCCGGGTCTCCCGCAAAGGAGGTGTGACAGATCAGGGACAGGAACCGCGAACTCATATTGTTGGTCTTCATGATCCTCGTGATGTTCGTGGGGTTCGTGGCTTTCGAGCTCGGGCGCGATGGAAAGGTCTCTTATTCTTCACTCATCTATCCCGGACTCGCGGCACTGATCTTTGTGATCCTGCATATCGTCCTGCGATTTGTGCTGCCTCGCGCGGATGGCCTGCTGCTTCCGCTCGCGGCGGGTCTGACGTTCCTGGGCCTTGTGTTGATAGCGAGGCTCGATCCGGGCACTGTGAATCACGCGACGGGGCAGCTCGCACATGGCTACAGCCTATTACGCGCCCAGATAATCTGGCTTGCGGTGGCGGGGGGGGCGTTCGTCCTTGTCGTGCTGTTCCTTCGAAACTATGAATCGCTCGCACGGTATAAATACACGATAGGCATAGCGGCCATCTTGCTTCTCGCGGTACCGATGTTCGCCGGCACCGAGGTCAACGGAGCCAAGCTGTGGCTCGACATCGGACCCATGCACTTCCAGCCTAGCGAGCTCGCCAAGGTGCTGCTGGTCATATTCCTCGCCGCCTTTTTCGCAGAAAAGCACGAACTGCTGAGCATCTCGACGCACAGGGTGCTTGGTGTCCCGGTGCCTGAGCTGAAATACTTCGTCCCCCTTCTTGCCATGTGGGGCGTCAGCGTGCTCATCATGATATTCCAGAAAGACCTTGGTTCTTCGCTGCTCTTCTTTGGTATCTTCATCTGCATGCTTTATGCGGCCACCGCCCGCAAGACGTACGTGCTCGTGGGCACATGCCTGTTCCTGCTGGGAGCGTTCCTGTGTTACCTGGCGTTCGCCCACGTGCAGGTCCGCGTCACAACCTGGCTACGCCCGCTCAACCCCGCGACGATACAGAAGCAGTCGTACCAGATATCCCAATCGCTGTTCGCGCTGTCCTCGGGCGGGGCGTCGGGGACAGGGCTCGGGCTTGGGTACCCGAAGTTCATCCCCTCCGTTGCCACCGACTTCATCTTCAGTGTGGTCGGTGAGGAACTGGGCCTGCTGGGCGCCGGCGCGGTCATCATCATGTATATCCTTTTCGTGGCGCGCGGCATAAAGGTCGCCCTGGTCCACCGCGACGATTTCGGCAAGCTGCTGGCGTTGGGCCTCATCAGCGTCATCGGCCTGCAGGCGTTCATCATCATGGGGGGCGTCACCCGCCTGATCCCGCTCACGGGCATAACGCTGCCGTTCATGAGCTACGGCGGCAGCTCCCTGTTCGCGAACTTCATTTTGCTTGGGTTGTTGATGGTCCTCTCGCACCGGGGAGCGACGACCAATGTGGCAAGCCTCCGGAAGGCGGGCAAGAAATGAACAGGCAGATAAAGATACTGCTTATCGTTTTCATCTTGTGCCTTGTCGCCGTCGGCGCCAACCTGTTTTATATCCAGATCATCGACGCGGGGAAGCTGCAGTCGAACGCGTACAACAAGCGTCACCTCGTGGAAGAGTACGCAATACAGCGTGGCGACATCCTCACGAAAGACTCGCAGAGGCTCGCATACAGCGAAGACACCGGCGAGGTGTATCGCTGGCAGCGGGCGTATCCATACGGTCCGCTCTTCGCCGATATCACAGGGTACGACTCGTGGAAATACGGGCGGACCGGGCTCGAGTCTACATACAATGACCAGCTTCTTGGAAAAGCCTCCGCCATGAGCTTCAGGAGCCTTGGCGATATGCTCCTGGGCTCCGAAAAGCGGGGAGATTCCATCGTGCTCACGGTTGACTCGAGGCTGCAGAAGGCGGCTGCTGACGCTCTCGGCAACAGGAAGGGCGCGGTCGTCGCCCTCGATCCATCGACCGGCGGCATCCTTGCGATGGTGACCAGCCCGACGTTCGACCCCAACACGACGGTGCCTACCAAAGGGCGCGATACCTCCGCCGCGTGGGCCGCGCTCAACGCGGACCCGAACCAACCACTGTTCAACAGGCCGACCAGTGGTCTTTACCCACCGGGCTCATCGTTCAAGACCGTCGTGGCGGCGGCGGCCCTGGACCTGGGCGTGGTAACACCGGCATCCGTTTACAATTGCGCTGGAAAGCTGCTGGTGCACGGGTACCCGATCTACGACTTCAACAAGAAGACGCACGGCAGCATAACGTTCGCCCAGGCCCTGGTCGTCTCATGCAATATCACGTTCGCACAGGTCGGGCTGCAACTCGGCGGCCCGGCACTGGTCGATTACGCCGAACGTTTCGGATTCAACAGCGCGATTCCGTTCGACCTTCCCACCGAAGCGAGCAAGATACTCAACGCGACGGCGATGGCGAGCGACCCGGTCCAGTTGGCGACCGCGAGCTTCGGCCAGGGCCAGGACCTGGCAACACCGCTGCAGATGGCCATGGTAGCCGCGACGGTCGCTAACAAAGGCAAGATGATGAGGCCGTACCTCGTCAGTGAGGTACAGGATTATAACGCCAAGATTGTCGAGCAGTTCAAGCCCAAGCAGTTGAGCACCATCATCAAGGAAGATACGGCTCAGACGCTCACGGACATGATGGTTAAAGTCGTCGAAGACGGCACTGGCACCGCCGCGCAGATCGATGGCATCAGCGTCGCCGGAAAGACCGGCACCGCCGAGGTTGCCGGAGCGGAGCCTCATGCCTGGTTCACCTGCTTTGCGCCATCC
Organism: Actinomycetota bacterium; assembly: GCA_003154635.1. Taxonomy (GTDB): domain Bacteria; phylum Actinomycetota; class Geothermincolia; order Fen-727; family Anoxymicrobiaceae; genus FEN-727. Next base: position 22,027 of record PMDX01000081.1, read on the forward strand.
GACCAACCGGCGCTTGCAATCGCGGTCATCGTAGAGAACGGCGGCGAAGGTGGTGTAACCGCGGCACCGATCGCCAGGAAGGTAATGCAGAAAGCCCGGGAGATCGGGTTGCTATAGTCTCGAGGGGTCTACAAGGGGGGCACATGCGCAGGTTTGTGAAGGTGCTGGGATGGGTTGCCGCGGGCGCGGTTCTTACACTCGGGTTTCTGTTCGGCGCTATTGCTTATTCCCACGCTCGGCTCAGGTTCAGATTCTGGGCGTCCATGCAGAGAGGGGTCCCGTCAGGCCCCGCTGACGAACGCCTGCCCAAAGAGCGGGGCAGCATGCCGGCGCTCTTTGAGTCCCTCAAACAGATACCGTTTCGGCCTTCATGGGCACTGGGAGGGGCGAAGGCACTGATAGGAAACTCCTTCCTTCTTTTCATGAACGCGGCGAGGGCTACAGTGGGTGCCGCTTATCCTTACCCCCCGGAATTCGAAGAGACCGTCATCGAAAGTTTTGACGGCACGCCGATAACTGTGGCGGTCGGGATCCACCGTGACGGCAAGGCGCGCCCGGCCATTGTGATATCGCACGGTTTCATGGGGTCGAAGCACGACCACTACATCATCGACCCGGCGCTTACCGCTTACGCGGAGTGGGGTTTCAACGTCCTGGCGATAGACCTGCGCAACTGGGGCTGCAGCCAGAAGCTTTCCCACTCGCCCACTACCGCGGGCTGGAAAGAGGCCGAGGACCTCCTCGCTGCGGCCAGACACATGTCAGAGCAGCCAGAGGTCACCAGCGTGGGAATCACGGGCTTCTCGATGGGCGCCGGCTCGACCATGAGGGCCGCGTTCGCCACGAGGGAGTACCCGTTCCTCACAGGCGGTGCGATAGCCTGGAACGGCTATGCCGACTCAAGGCGAATGATCGAGCGCATAAGCACTCGGCCATCGCTTAAGGAGTTGTTCTTCCCCGTCTACCTCGCGTTCTCTCTCATGCATTGGATAAGGCGCGAGGACATGAAGTCATACGTGGATGATCCCGGGCCGCGTGAGTATCTTGACTGCGCGTTCGCCGAGTCGGACTTCATGGTTTACGTCGACAAGGTCGCCGCTCCACACTACGGGGTAAGCCCGGAAGAGTACTACGCAAAATCGAGCCCCCGCGAGTTCCTGGCGGAGGTGGAGGCCCCTCTGCTGATAATCCATGCGGAGGATGACCCGGTCTGCCCGATGGCAGAGATGGATGAGCTCGCGGGGGTTATCCGTGATAATCCGAATGTCAACATCTGGATGCTACCAACCGGCAGTCACTGCCTCTTCCAGTATCTGGACCGGAAATGGTACGACGCTGTCATGCGCGATTTTTTCACGTATTGGGCGATTTGGGAGTAATCTCTTGAGAGAAAAGCGATCCAGGCTGATAACGCTCGCACTTGTCTTAATTCTGGTGGTTCCTGCCTTCGCCGGTTGCGGCTCGCGGGGCCGTCCGGCCAGGGCATCTTACATCGTCAAGCAGGGCGGGATAACGATCGGCGGTCAGCAGGTCAACTACCTGAAGGACGCCGGCGCCGTGACCTACTCGGCGAACGAGCATCGACCGTTCGAGATCAGCGATACCACGACGTATCGCAAGCTGACCGTAACGCCCGACCTTGCCCGCCTTAAAGGTTACTACGCGAACACCACGGTGCCGGGCGCTTCGTACCGCACTTACATAAACCCGGCCGGTGACAGGTATTACTTCCTGGACGACCAGTTGCAGATTTTCAACTACGTTCCGAGTTTCTCGCCGGAGAGGGGCTTCCTGCCATTCGAGCCCGACTCCGCGGCGTTGCTCCAGGTGCTCGTCGACAAGTTCCTGGCGGCGCGCGTGGATTCGGCGGCGGCGCTGGTCATCATGCCCTCGAAGAGCAGCGTCCTTCGTGAGGTTTTTGTCGCGAAACAGGGGGCCGACAGGATCAGGGTGACAGGAGAGGGAGTCCCGGACCTGAGTCTCACGATTGATAGCGCGGGCCTTTTGACCGGCATGCAGGGCGGTGGGCTCGTGATAACTACCGGAAGTGCCGGTACGCTCGATTCGAGGCCCTTCGCGCCGACCGGCAAGGCGCGAGAGGTCCAGGAAGTGAGGGTCCCAACTACAGATAAGCTTTCAAACGGTGACAGTCTCGAGCTTGCAGGCTCTTTCTACATACCCGCGACAAAGGGCCCGTACCGGTCCGTGATACTGGTCGGCGAGTTCGGTCCGGAGGACAGGACAGGCGCCGGATTCCTGGGACGCATTGCGGAGCAACTCACCGACCGCGGCATGGCGGTGCTGACCTGCGACAAGCGCGGCGTGCCGAGGAGCCAGGGCAAGTATTCCACCTACACTTACAACTCGGCCGTCCTCGACCTCAATTCCGAGGTCGATTACCTGGTGCTCAGGGGCGATGTAGACGCGAACCGGATTGCGCTGGTCGGGTTCGGCGAAGGAGGGGCTCTCGCCTGCAGGGTTGCTGCATCAAACCCTTACGTCACGGCGCTCGCGCTCATGGCGACTCCTTCCGTTCCGCTCTTTCCGGACCTCGCGGGTACGCAGGTCGAGATGCGGGGCGGACTTGGACTGTTGACGAAGGCCGAGGTCAACACCGCCGGCCTCAACATCGCCAACCTCGTTAACACGGTGGCTTCGACCAACGCCGCGACCATCAAGATACAGGGGCACGAGCTCTTTCTGGGCTGGATGAGGTCGCAGGAGGGCAACAGTGCGCTTGCCTCCATCGGCAGCCTGACCATCCCGGTGCTCGTCATGCAGGGAGGTATGGACGGCAACGTTCCAGCAAAGCAGTCGGACGAGCTGATGCGAGCCCTCGAAGCGCGAGGAAAAAGCAGGCAGGAGCTGGCTCTCTACGACAAGCTCGGGCATTACTTCGGCCCGCTCCTTCTCGAAGCGCAGGCTGTACCCTACAGGGACCATCCGAATGTCGACACGGCCGTGCTCGAGAAGCTCTCGGGATGGCTCGACGCCAACCTGAAGTCTAAGAAGCAGTAGCGATCTGAAGAGTGCTATTGGGCGCTCGACGCTTTTGGGTTATTGTTACCTAATCCGAAAAAGACATGTCCTACAGGCCGATGCGGTTCGCGTACCGCGAATCGAGCTTCGAGCCAGAGAGCGCAGACAGGGGTGACATGGGGATACGGGAGGACCTTCTCAAGCTGGCGGTGGAGATCGGGCCAAGGGGCGCCTGCACCCCGGCCGAGAACAAGGCAGCGGAGTTTATCGCCGGGCGTTTCGAAGAGCGCGGCCTCGAGGTCTCAACCGAGGAGTTCTCCTGCATCGATACCTACTCCTACCTATATATCGTATACCTCTCCATCGCTATCGTTTTCGGGTTTCTCTCCTACTGGCTCTGGTTCGTCTATTTCGCGGCGCCGGTAGTGGTGCTCAATGCGCTGGCGTTCGCTTTCGACCTCGAGACGTTTCCCGTGGTGTCGCGGGTGCTCCCGCACAAGAAAAGCCGCAACGTAATAGGCGAGCTTCCCGCCGACGACGGCAGGGTCGGCCTTGTAGTGGTCGCGCATTACGATAGCGCCCGATCGGCGCTCTCGTTCGGCCCCGACCTGGTCAGGAACTTCCGGCTGTCGTTCTCGATGATGATCGGCTCGATCTTCATGGTTGCGCTGCTGACGTTCGCCAACATGATAGTAAGGCTGGCTGCCGGCTACACCAGCATGTGGGTCTGGATAGCCACCCTCGTCTTTTGCGCATACCTGCTGGTGCCGCTGGCGATAATGATCCATCGCGAGATCGCAATGGACTACACGCCCGGCGCCAACGACAACGCCTCGGGCGTGGTCGCGATGCTTGCCCTCGCGGACAAAGTCACCGACCAAGAATCGCGTCTACCCGGAGTCATGTTCGTCGCCACTGGTGCCGAAGAGGTCGGAACGGCCGGGATGATAGAGTTCCTCAAGCGACACGGAGAGAGTATCGCCGACTCCCTCATAATCAACCTCGACAACCTGGGCACCGGGCACCTCTGCTACATCGACGAGGAGGGCATGCTGCTCGGGCACAACTCGAGCCCCGTGCTACTCTGGATGGCCGACAGCGTGGCCTGGAAAAAGAGGATGCCCGCGTGGAAGACGAGCTACCGCCTGCTATCGACTGACGCCACGCCCGCGCTGGCCCGCGGTTACAAGGCAATGAGCGTGATGGCGTTCGACGACGACGGCAGGCTACCCAACTGGCATTGGCAGAGCGATACCGCCGATAACGTCAACATGGAGAATCTCGAGCTCGCTCGCGCCTTTCTCTGGAACCTCGCAAAGCGCATCGAGACAACCTGACGGGTGTTTGTCAACAACCGTTTCGAAGCAAGCAAACGCCCGTTCTACCGATTCTTTCCAGGCTTTCAAGCGTTTGAATTGATTTGATCGCATAGCTATACTCAATCGGGGCTTGGTGACGAAACCTGAGGTCGAAAAAGAGATGGCGCAAGTTCGGGAAGGTCTATTGTATCCCAATAAAGTCAGAGCAAGCGTTTTGCGCTCTTTTCTCACGGTGGCACTGGCGTTTATGGTTATTGCAGGAATTACATCCTTGCCCGCGAGTGCCTCGTCCGCGACTGGTATCACCGAATACAACATCCCGACCGCGTCGAGCAAGGCGTGCGGCATAGCCCTGGACGAACAGTATCACGATATGTGGTTCACCGAGGGCGTCGGGAAGCTGGGCAGCATCGACACGGACGGCAATTGCACGGAGCTACGCAAGGGCGACTTCTCCATCAGCGGCACACCCTCTCAGATCGTGGTGGACGATGCGGGGTGCCGGTGGTTCACCGAAAGTGACACCAACAAGATCGGCTGGTACTGGATCGGAGGATCCAACGCGGGAGGCGAAGTGCAGCTCCCGGGAGCGAACGCCGGACCATCCGGTATAACCGCCGGGCCGAACAGCTCCGCCTGGTTCACCGAAAAGACCGCCAACAAGATCGGCCTGTGCAACATGAATAAAGTGCTCAAGGAGTACGAGGTCCCGACATCCGCTTCAGAGCCGCTTGACATCATCCAGGACCACAACAAGAACGTCTGGTTTACCGAGAGCGCGACAAACAAACTCGGCGTGCTGTTCGGTGGTGCTGTTGCCATTGATGACTTCGAAGTGCCTACTCCCGACAGCGGGCCCGCCGGCATCACCATCGGTGCTGACGGCCGGGTGTGGTTCGCGGAACGTTACGCCAACAAGCTTGCCTGGATGTCGAGCCCACGCGATATTCATGAAATAAGGTTGCCGGGGGGCACCGACGGTCCGAACGATCTCGTGCTGGGCCCCGATGGCAACATATGGTATACGCGTCCCGGCGCGGACAGGGTCGGGTTCTGTACGCCCTCCGGCCACATCGTCGAATACAGCTTGCATGCCGGCTCGAAACCGATGGGCATCACTGCCGGCCCTGACGCTTCCGTCTGGTTCGTGGAGCAGGGCACCAACAAGATCGCCAGGGCGCCGGTAGCTTTTTCCACCTGGTACCTTGCCGAGGGCACGACGTCCTGGGGTTTCTCGACTTACATCAGCGTTCAAAATCCCAACGCGACCGCGGCCACGGTGCGGCTGACCTACGAGACACCGAGGGGCCGGGTGCGCGGCCCGGCTCTGACTCTGCCCGGGCTGAGCCAGGCCACGATAAACCCGAGCGACACCCTGGGCGAACAGGATTTCTCCACGAGGGTCACCTGCGACGACCCGACACAGACCATCGCCGTTGACAGGACGATGACCTGGACGGGCGCGGGCGCTTCGAGCGAAGAGGGCCACTGTTCCGTGGGCGTGACCGAGACCGCGAATCGATGGTATTTCGCCGAGGGTTCCAGCGCCTGGGGTTTTGAGTCATGGCTGCTGATCCAGAACCCAGAGGACACCGATGCCAGGTGCTTCATCACTTACCTCGTCGAAGGGAAAAGCACTGTGACGGTCACCAAGACGGTTCCCGCCCACTCGCGCAGATCTTTCTCTATGGCGGACGATATCGGTGCCGCGGACGCGTCGATGGTGGTCGATGCCCAGAGCCCGGTCATCGCCGAGCGTGCGATGTACCGGAACAATCGCAGGGAAGGCCACGACTCGATCGGCACGACCGAGCCTGCCAGTCGCTACTACCTTGCCGAGGGCACATCCGCTTCGGGCTTCACCACTTACGTGCTGGTCGAAAACCCGGGTAGCTCTCCGACACAGGTCCAGATGTCTTTCATGACCCCCAACGGGCGACGCGAGATCGACCCGTTCGACCTCGCGGGGCAATCGAGGAAGACTATATGCATAAACGACGTGCTGCCTGACTCAGATTTTTCCACTGTCGTAGAGGCTGGTTACCGGGGCTTCAAGACCCCGATCGTCGTCGAGCGGGCCATGTTCTGGGATAACGGTACAGGCCAGGCATGTCACGGTTCCATCGGCATGAGCATGCCGCATCGCACGTTCTATTTCCCGGACGGCCAGACCTCCAACGGTCGTGAGACCTGGATCCTCGTCCAGAACCCGAACAACACCGACGTCAAAGTACAGCTGTCTTACATGACCCCTACCGGCAAAGGCGACGTCAGTTTCATCGAGACCATCCCCGCCAACTCCCGCCGCTCATTCAACATGGCCGACAAACTCCCCTCCACCCGCGCCTCTATCATGGTCAAATGCACCACCTTCAAAAAGAAGATAATGTCCGAGCGCGCAATGTACTGGAACAACAGGGGAGCTGGGACGGATACGATTGGTGGGTTCTCCGATTAGTCCCCGCTTCCCGCTATCACGCGGTGTCCAGCGATGAAATATGTGCAGACCGAACGAGCCGCTTCACCCGCGCAAGAGCAGGAACATAAGAAACCCGATAAGCGGGTTCGCGACTATCGCGACTATCCCGAGGGCGACTCCGGCGGTCGCCCGCTTTCTCTCGAGATCGAGGTCCATGAAATTGCCCACCCGCTCGCGCCGCGCTTCGGGCAGGTTGTCTATGAACCTCCTCGTTCTTCCGCCGATCTGGATAGCCATAATGGCGAGGAGGAACGCGAAGATGCCGCCGATGGGCCAGAAAGACAATTGTCCGCCCGCGACCGACTGACCCTGGCGGGACAAAGTGGGAATGAAAAACCCGATCAGGTAGCCCCCGGCAGCGACTCCCAGTGCTGCCAGCCCGCGGTTGAGGCTCGACTTCCCGGGGTTTCGGAACCGGCGCGACCCCTGCCTTGTTCCTCCGCCGGGTTGTGGCTCATTCATGGGGGTGTGGCCCCCTTGCGATGTCGAGCCGCGAGCCGGCCACGCCTACCTGCCGGCCTGGACAGCCGCCAGTGCGACCACGCTGTAGCGATTTGCGCGTTTCCACCTGCTCGTCGATTTGAGGTAGACGTCCGTCAGGCCTTCGCCCGAGAGGTTGTCGACCAACTCGAACCCCCTTGTAGAGAGAAAGCCCTCCAGGGCGTCTTTCTCGAGAAAGAATATCAGCGGCTCCCCTTTCTTTCTGAGGTACGCAAGTTGCCACCACTTCGCCCCTTTAGAAATCGTTCCCACCGATGCCTTAATCGTGTAGGTTAATACGATAGAGCTCCCTTCCCCTGAACTGCCGGCAACGAAGGCCAGGGTTTCGTCCACGGCGTCCTCGGAAAGGTAAGTGACAACTCCTTCCCATATGAAATGTGTCTTTGCGTGCGGGTCGTAGCCACACTCGAGCATCTTGCTCTCGAGCTTCTCGCGCTCGAAGTTCACCGGCACGTAGGTCACGTTGGAAGGAAGGCTACCCAGCGCCTTCTTCAACCTCCGGATCTTCACCGTCTGGGTGTCCGGGTGATCCACCTCAAAGACCTTCACCCCATCATGGAGACCATCGAATCTGTACGCTCTCGAATCCAACCCGGCGCCGAGGATTACCATCTGGTCTATGCCCTCGGCTATCTTCGCGGACAGGCAGTCATCAATGTACGCGGTGCGGCTGATGAGAAACCAGTAGGAAGGAGACAGGCTCCCTCGTTCGAGATACCAGAGCGCGCTCCGCCTGCTGAGCCCCCACCTGTACAGCAGGCGGAACCGGGGTCCAAGCAACTTTCCGGCCAGGGGGTCGTCGCAGCCTCGCTCGTCGGCAGGCCGCGAAGATTCGAGTGCCCTGTAGAAAGCGACCCCTTCCGCCGTATAGCTCGCTTTTCCTTCTCTCAATGCTTCACTCCTCGGTTCCGCTCAAAACACAATCCATAGTTGGACCCAAATATTTTACTTTTCAAAGCATCCCTCGTGGCTTGTTGTTTCCTTTGAAGGCTTGTGAGCAGAGATACTCCAACCCCGAGCAAATAGAAGACTTCAAAGATAGCAAACATCAGTGCGCTTTGAAGAGTTGTACCAATGAAAAGAATATCTTTAACCGATCTTGCATTCGATGATAATAGAAAGTGATACTCCAAAGTGGGACAAGGATAAATATTGACAAGGTGACTGGTGCCACGCATACACGGCTTAAGATTTCCCATTTATTGAGTATGGAGATACGCTTGACCGGGAAATGCTGGCCTAAGATGTACGAGATAGAGCTCGTTCCCCCCGTCGGGAAATGACAGTATTTCTTGAATCCTGAGCCGGGCCTTCGGAGACCCGGCTCAGGAAGTGGGTTCCCATCAGGCATTGCCGAGGAGCCAGTCGATGGTGAGATCAAGCCACTCGTCATAATGCCCCATGGCGCAGTGGTCGTCGTCGGCGTAGAGCTTGAGGAACGACCTCCCGACCCGGGCGTTGAGGATGATTGAATCGTCGGTGCCGACGAGCGTATCGTTGTCTCCGTTGATGATGAGCATGGGGCACTTGATGGCGCTATAGAGGTCTCCTATCTCGAAAGAGAGTTCACCAAGCCTCTTCTGCAGCGACTGCAGGTCGGTTGCATGCGTTACTTTCTTGAGCACCGAGATGATGATCTCCGGGGTGCCCAGCGAGCCCTTCGCTTTGAACGCCTCGGCAATGGGTGCTCCACAGACCACCGCGCGCGAGACCCGCGGATCCACCGCCGCCATCCGGGCCGCCCAGTAACCTCCGAAGCTCACACCGACGATTGAGATCCTGTCCGCGTCGACCCTCGGATGCCCGGTAAAATGGTCGATCACGCCGCTGTATATCTCCTGCGACGCAGGCGACATCGGCTTTTTGTAGGCGTAGGCGCCCGGCATCTCCATCGCGAACATGGCGATTCCCCGGTCCCTGTTCTTCAGGTTGGGGAAGCACAGCTCCTGAACGGTTCCTTCCAGGCCGTTGGTGATGATGCACAGAGGGACCTTGCCCTTACCCTCGGGGAAATATGAATAGCCGACCACCTCTTCTCCCGCGACATCGAGGGTCACCTTCTCTGCCGGTCTGCCGAGAAGCTCATTTCCTCGGTCGAACATCTCTCGCGATTTGAAATAGGCCTTCATCTTCAGGGGGCCGTCGCCGGGGAACGCGCTGACCTGGTAATAAGTGCATGCCTTGATCAGGAGGTCTTGCGCTCGCTCGTCGGTATCGCCCGGGTCGATGTCGAGCAAACGCTCCGCTTCGAGCTCGTACTCCTCCGCGAAGCCGTTCCAGTAGCTGCACCAGGAACTCTCCTCGAACGTCTTGAGCTCCATCAACTGGCGGCCGAACAGCTCCCAGTCCAGCCCTCCCATGTTGGAGTAGCGCAGCTTGAACAGGGTGGGAAGGAAATATCGGACCCCGAGCCTGCTCGCAGCCCTTTCGGTCTGACCGGTCAGCGCGCACACAGTGATAAAAAGGTCCTTAAGGAGCATGGGCACCTCCACACCGATCCGTGAAGAACGATGCTGCTTTGTTACATTTTAGCCGATATTCTCATATGACTCCTCCAATTCCAACATCCTAGCATCATTCCAGCCTTTCCGGCACGGTTGCCCGACGTTCTTCGCGTTCGACCGACCTCTCCATGTCACCTCCAGGCCTGGGAGACCCGGCTCAAGCAGCAAGAACGCAAAAGCAGGTTGAAGCCCTGTTTGCGTGACACACCCGTGCCTGGCCCCGCTGACGCATCTACGCCACAAGAAACTCCGACCAAAGCCTTCTTATCGTCCTTAAGAGCAGGGCGAGGGGTACTTTTTTCCG
>PMDX01000133.1 GCA_003154635.1 Actinomycetota bacterium
GCGCATCACTCAGTAGATCAGCAACCGCTTCGGCCGTCATCTGCTTGATGCCTTTCTCGGGGTACTTGTTGAAGCGGATCATTCCAGCTCCGAGAATATATACCCCATCATCCATGCCTGGTCCCCCCGTCCGCGCCGTAAGTGAGCACTCACTCACACTAATGTATTCTCGGCCCTGGCGAGAGTCAATCCTTGCGTACGATGCTTTCGCTGCCGAAGGTACTTACCTGGGCAAATAGAATTATGCAGAGGAAGGAATCGAGGCCAGCTCTCGTCCGGAGGCATGTGTGTCCATAAACAGGATTTCCCGTCACTACAGAAAGGCTATGGCCGGCCTGTTGGCATCGGCTCTCTGCGCCGTCCTCGCGCTGGCGGGCGCCGGATGCGGGACAAACTTGGTCGCAACTACGAACCTTGGCAAGGTCCAGGGGCAGTCGAGCTCCAACGGGGTGCTCGTCTTCAAAGGCATACCTTTCGCAGCGCCACCCGTCGGTAACCTGCGCTTCATGCCACCCCAGCCCGCAAAGCCATGGAGCGGCACCCGCCATGCGCTCACGTTCGGAAAGGCGGAGGCTCAACCGCCGGACGCACTCACCGGTACGCCACAACAGGCACAGTCGGAGAACTGCCTCACGCTCAACGTCTGGACTCCCGGGCTGGACAACACGAAACGCCCCGTGATGGTATGGATACACGGCGGCGGCTTCACAAATGGTTCGGGGAGCGACTCGATCTATGACGGCGCCAACCTCTCGAAGCGCGGGGACACCGTGATCGTGACGATAAACTACCGCCTCGGGCCGTTCGGCTTTCTCTACCTTGGAAACATCGCCGGCCCGCAATACGCGCAAAGCGGCAACCTGGGTCTCCTCGACCAGCTCGCCGCGATCAAGTGGGTGCGCGACAACGCGAGGGCATTCGGGGGCGACCCCGGCAGGATAACCGTCTTCGGCGAATCGGCCGGCTCCATCAGCATCAGCGCGTTACTGGGAATGCCGGCCGCAAGAGGGCTCTTCAACCGCGCCATCGCCGAGAGTGGCGCCGCAAACCTCGCCCACAGCACGCAAAGCGCCGAGGCGATCACGGCCCGGTTCATGCAGATCGCCGGCGTCTCGGACATCGCCGGGCTGCGCTCCCTCACGACTTCTCAGATGGTCAGCGCCGAAGCCGAGATGAAGAAACAGAAAATGCAGGCGGAGCTGCTCTTCGGTCCGGTCGTAGACGGGTCCGCCCTGCCGCAAGCTCCGCTCGACGCGATCGCCGGCGGGAGCGCTGCGGGCGTCGACCTGTTGATAGGCACCAACCTCAACGAGATAAACCTGTGGACGCTCACCGTGCCCTCGGTCGCACGCTTTCCCCTGAGCGTGGTCTCGACCTATATGCCTGTCGTCCAAAGCGCCATCTCCCTGACTTCACTCGCCACACCCGAAGCGGTCGCCGCAAGCTACAAGTCGAGGCGTCCGGCCGCCACCGACGGTGAGGTGAGCCTGGCTGTCATCACAGACTCGATGTTCCGCGTCCCCGCCATCAGGATCGCCGAAGCCCGGTCGCCGAAGCAGTCCAAAACGTGGATGTATCTTTTCACGTGGCCCAGCCCCGTCTTGCCGCGCCTCGGGGCCTGTCACGCCATCGAGCTCCCGTTCGTCTTCGGAAACCTGAAAGCCGCGCGCATATCAGCGCTCATCGGCGGGAATCCGCCGCAAAGCCTGGTCGACACGATGCAGTCCGCATGGCTCGCGTTCGCCAGGAACGGCAACCCCAGCGCCAGTGGAGTCCCCGAGTGGCAAGCCTACGACACCGGCTCAAAGGCGACGATGATCCTCAATACGACATCGAAGCAACAGGACAACCCCTACGGCGCCGATACCGACGTGTGGAACGGAGTCCCCTTCAACAGCGTGAAACCGTCCCTTTGAAAAGCGGTGAGACTCGTTCGCCTCTCAAGTGGCATGACGAATCTATCCGGCCTGCGACACTCCGGGACGAGTATCTTGGTAGTACTCCGGGCTCGATTATGGAATCCCCGGGAACCGGCATTTGCGACGTGTCATCGCAGATAGTGAAGATGGGGTTTATCATATTTGTGACTACTCTCATATAGGCGGTGATGCACGATGTTGATAGATGACTACGAAATCGAGCTCGAGACCCCGGCGTGCGATCTCGAGTCGCCGATCTACGCCGCCAAAGTCAGGTTGAAGGCTGACGTCAGTGATGTGCTCCCATACGTCAATGCAACGGTCGACAAGGCGGAGTTCATTCCCGGAATCCCGGTGCTCGTCTGGAGGGAAGAGGGTCACAGGTACGCGCTAAGATCGAACGAGATTGCCATAAGCACACTCGACGACAGGCGACACGCCGAGAAAGTGACCCGCTCAATCGTCGACAGGATAAACGCCATCTGGGAGGACAGGGAGAACATGAAGCCCAGCTACGATAGCTGGGAGAAGCCCAAGGTGCTCGACATACTCAGGCAGTTGCCTGGCACCAATTGCAGGGAATGCGGTGTGCCCACATGTATGGCATTCGCCGCAAAACTGGCTGAAGGCAAGCAGTACCTCGAGGATTGCCCCTTTATCAACGAAGAAGAGCGTGCAGACAAGCTAGCCTCGCTTCAAGACATGGGCTTGTGAGGTCCTGCCGCCGCTCGGGCAGGCATTGGCGCTACGCCGTTGCCATCCCGGATCACCTGCTGTTCAGATAATCTCGTGCACCCGCGGCCACTCCCTCGGCCATCTTCTGCCGGAACTGCGCCTGCGCGATCAGCCTGGCGTCTGTCGCATCGGTCAGAAAGACACCCTCGAGAAGCGCCGCCGGCATCGCCGAGTTCCTCAGGACGTACAGGTTCTTCTCCTTCACGCCACGGTCAGGGCGCTTTATCCTGGCGACCACCCCCCACTGGATGTACGTGGCAAGACGCTCGCCGTTGGGAGAGTTGAAGTTGTGATAGGTCGTGGTCCCGGCCGCGTCCGGAGGTCGTGCATTGTTGTGGATGCTCACAAACACCGTGGCTCCCGCCTGGTTCGCGATCGCGCATCGCTGGGCAAGAGAAACGTACGTGTCGTTCTCACGGGTCATGATGACCCTGTAACCCATGGCCTCGAGCAGTTGTTTCGCGCGAAGGGCAATGTCCAGGTTCACGTCTTTTTCGGCGACGCCGTTTTCCCTCGCCCCGGTGTCCCTTCCACCATGGCCGGGGTCAAGGCACACGAGGGGCCTGGCCGCGCCTCCGTGCCCACGCCCGATGGCGAACCCGAGGATACCGGCAAGCACGGCAAGCACGGCCGCTACGATGCCGATGCCAATCCAGAGTTCCCTGCCGCGAAAATCCAACCGCTCTCCTCTCAGAGCCGTCCGGCCACGTCTCGATTCTTTGTCAATCGGTACTCCTGTTATACGCAGGTGAACGCGGATAATCCTTTTGCCGGGTAGACGAGCGAGGCCAGGAACGTGTTCCACGGCCTAGCGTTTGAAGGAGAGGCGTTTTATGCCTAAGCCGTCGACGCTGAACACGGGGGTCGCTATCCTGCCGTACGTGGATACGATGGGTGGGGTGGTAAAACCTCTGCCAAGCACCACGACAATGGGCGAGTTGTAACTCGCGGGGACCTGCTCGTTCTCCAGCACGGCGGCGCCGGAAAGCTCGGGTATCGATGCCATCATGGCGTCGAAGTAGCTCTTTGCTTCTTTCCTGTAATAGATTGTCGTCTGCGCGAGGGGTTCTTTGGCGTGGCCCTGGTAAACACCTTTGTGCCCCATCAACGTGAGCTCGCGGGCCAGCGTCGGCACTTCAGACGCAGACGCCTCCGTGCCGCTGAGTACCGTGATCACGTCGGAGTTCGGTGCGTTCAGCACCTCCGCCCTTGCGCTCGTGTCCGATTGCAGCTTCGCGGTGAGCTCCGGCGATATCCAGGCGCTCGTGCGCACTTCATTCGCGACCTGGGACATCAGGGTCGCGTCGACAACCCAGTAGTCAAGGGAGTCAATCGTGGCGAACTGGCCGGGCGCAGTCACAAACTGTACGTTTTCCGGTTTGAACCCGCGCAGCGACTCCGCGAGGTCCATGAGCTGCCCCGCGCTATAATCCATCTTGCAGTTGGAGGCCAGGATGTTGACCATCTCGTTGGCCTTGCTCAGGCTCTTCACGGCAGCCGCCTTGTCCAGGAGCGCCTTGAGGAAAGCGTGCTGACTCTCGATCCTGTCGAGGTCGCCCATCGGAAGGTTCCTGCTCCGGACCAGCACCAGCGCCTGCCACCCGTCGAGGTTCAGGTCACCCGCCGGGAGGTACCCCGAATGTGAATCGTTTATCGGCGCGTTGAGGTGAATGGGCACGCCGCCGAGCGCGTTGACGATCTTCTGGAAGCCGGTGAACTGCATGCTGATGTAATGATTGACCTGGAGGCCGGTGAGCCCTTTCACCGCGTCGATGGCGCCCGACGGGCCATAGAAGGCATGGGCGGCGTTGATTTTCTGGGTCCCGTGTCCGGGGATCTCGACCATGGTGTCCCTCGGGATCGAGATCACCACCGCTGTTTTCTTTTTCTCTTGCAGCGAGACCAGTAGCATGACGTCGCTGCGGCAGTAACCCCCCTCGCCTTTGTTGCTGCCGGCATCGCTCCCCAGGACCAGCGTATTGATGCTGCCATCGGGGTTCGTCGGCAGCGGAGAGAGAGCCTGCCGTACGCGCTTCCCTTCGCGGCCTGTGACATGCGCCTTGCTCAACTCGAGGGAAAGGTAGACGCGCGTTGCGAACCTGGCGATCGGCTTGGCGTTGAATCCCAGCAATACGCCGATCGCCAGGGCAATAACAAATCCCGTGGCGTAGACGCGCATCCGCGTCGAATCTCCCTTATCGGGCACGGCGCTTCCTGCCGGAAGGCTATCCGGCCCGGTACTGCTGGCGGACTCCGTCCATGCATGCGCGGTCTTGTGCTCCGAGTGCTTCCCCATGCCGCAATACCTCGACCGTCCAACCGCATCGAATGACAGTGCTTGTTTCCATTTGTTTGCACCGAAACCTACATCACCGCAATAACATAAAATGCTTTTCCTCTCGTGCCTTGTCGGAACATTCCCGTTGACAGAGCGCCACAATCCCTGTAATATCTGATTCAGTTGATTTTTCAGATTATTCATGATTGGAGCTGAAGCATGGCAAGGAAGCAGGAACCGTGCTGCGAAACCGGTAGCTCGAGCAGGGTCGAGTCGGTCCTGAGCGTGGACGAGCGGGGCCAGATGGTCCTCCCGAAAGACGTCCGCAAACGGGCGGGCATAAACGCTGGAGACAAGCTCGCGCTCGTTACCCACGAAAAAGACGGAGAGGTCTGCTGCATCACGTTGATCAAGGTGGAATCCCTGAGCGAGATGGTCAAGGGAGTCCTGGGGCCCGTAATGAAAGACATCATCGGCTAGCGAGGTGACATCCGTGAAAGAAGAAGACAACGCCGGTTGTTCGTGCCACGGTCAGAAATCCGCCACTCCGGACAACGCGTGCGGGCCTGCGCCCGCGTCCAACCGGAATGAGATCAAGACGGCCACATCCGTCCTTACGTTCCAAGACAAGCTGACACACGTCCTCGCCAGGCTCGGAATACGGCGCGGCGGATGGCGCGTCGAACCCGGCCTGTACAGGCTCGGAGATGCCGGCGAAGAATCCCCGGTCCTGGTTACCGCAAACTACAAGCTCTCGTTCGACGCCCTGCGGAGCGCGCTCTCGGGCATGGATGCTTTCATCCTCGTGCTCGATACTTTCGGGATCAACGTATGGTGCGCCGCGGGTAAGGGGACGTTCGGGACTGACGAACTCGTCTCCAGGATCGAGAGCTCCCGACTCGCCGACGTCGTCACGACGAGGCGCATGCTCGTGCCACAACTCGGAACCACCGGGGTCGCCGCTCACGAGGTCAAAGCGCGCTCCGGCTTCAAGGTCGACTACGGCCCTGTCAGGGCCGAGGATATCCCCGAGTTCCTTCGTGCCGGCAAAGCGACCCCCGAGATGCGCAGGATACGTTTCGACCTGCGCGACAGGGTCGTCCTCATCCCTGTTGAGGCAAACCAGGCACTGCCCATCGCCGCCGGCGTCTCACTTGCCGCATATATCGCGGATGGCACTATCGCTTCCGCCGGCATCGCCGGGGCCGCGATAGCCGGGCTGGTGGGCGTCCCGGTCCTGCTACCGTGGCTGCCCGCCGACGAGTACAGCGCCAAGGGCTTCATCCTGGGTGGTATCGTGGCCCTGGCCACCGCCGGGACGGCACTTCTTTCAGACGATGGTTCGAGCCTCACCCTCAGGTTGATGCGCGCGGCCTCGTACGTTCTGGCGATACCACCACTCACTGCCTTTATCGCGCTCAACTTCACCGGGGCTACGCCTTATCCCTCGCCGAGCGGGGTCCGAAAAGAGATATTCAGATATGTCCCGGTCATGGCGGGCATGACCGTGACGGGTATAATCGTAAACGTGGCGCAAAAGATCGCCCGCATGCGGAAAGGCTAGGCTATGGCTAAGGCAAAGGTAAACACGCTGGAATTTGACCGGGATGCGTGCAACAACTGCGGCATGTGCATCACCGTATGCCCACACGGTGTTTTCGCCGAGGACGGTCGCGCGGTGCGCCTCGCGGACCCGGATGCCTGCATGGAGTGCGGGGCGTGCGCCCTCAACTGCTCGCAAGAAGCGATCAGGGTGGATAGCGGTGTGGGCTGCGCCAATGCGATGATAATGGCCGCGCTGACGGGTCGCAAAGAGGTGACGTGCGGCTGCGACAGCTGCTGTTGAGCCCGAACATGGCCGACGACACGCTGCAGGCGGGTCCAGAGTGAACCTATCTCAAACCCGGGGACTCAACTTCTCCGAGCTCATAACGATGCTTGGAACGGACGAGGCGACACGTGGCCGCGTCTTCATGACCTTCCGTGAGGACGACGACAGCCTCTCCGAATACACCTACGGCGAGCTCTACAACAAATCCATCGAGTACGGAAACGCGCTGAGCCGCGTTCGCGAGGTCAGAGGCAAGGCGGGTTCCGAGAGGTTTCACGTCGCGGTCTTTATGCAGAACAGGCCCGAGTTCTTCTTCATCCTGGGGGGTTGCGCCTTTTCCGGCTCAACCCTCGTCGGCATCAACAACGCGCAGATGGGCGAAAAGCTCGCCTTCGACATCAACAACATCGACGTCGACATGCTGTTCGCTGACAACGCGGTACATCCCGGTGCGGGGACGCCTTTCACGGGTACGGTCCTCGAAGCCCGGGAGAAGTTCGGGTTTCGGTCGCTCACTCCCGGTTTCATCTACTCGCTCGGGGATTCCGGCGAAGGCACCGCCACGGCAAAGGGCCTTGTGGATGAGGTCCGCGATTCGCTCGAGAGCTTCTCGCCCTGCCCGCTGCAAGCGGAACAGCCAGCTATCATCATATTCACATCGGGTACGACCGGTGCCCCGAAAGGTATCGAGGTGACGTGGAACAAGCTGATAGATACCGGTGCCACCGGCACTGGCATTCTCGGTTACACGGAAAACGATATCGGCTACGTATGCATGCCCCTCAACCATTCCAACTCACTGTATCTCAACGTCATGCCCGCGATGATGAACGGCGCAAAGATCATGCTCCGGCGCAGATTCAGCTCGAGCAATTTCGTGAAAGACCTCGAAGACTCCGGCGCGACGGTCTGGAACTCTGTGGGCGACCCGGTGCACTACGTGTTGAGCCACCTCGAGCAGAACTACGACTCACCCGATTTCAGCGACCTGCGGCTCAGGACGGTCATCAGCACCGGAGCGAACTCGTTTGACAGGAGAGTTTTTTCAGAGATCTTCGGACTCGAGATATTCACCGAGATATTCGGGTCCACCGAGGCGGGCGCGATTACGGCGATAGACGAGTCATCGCCCGATTACAGCGTAGGCAGGCCCATCAAAGACGTGCGAGTGATCCGCGAAGGTGAGCCACTCGGTGAAGCCGACGCCGCAATCGTCGACCCGAACGGAAGGATAACCAACCTCGACGCGGCCTCTGGCGAAGTGATCGTAAGCCAGGCGTCCCTCGGTGGCTCGGCGTTCACAGGGTACTACAACCTCCCGGATGAGAGCGCGAAGCGCATCGTCACTTTCGACGGGGAAGATTTCTACAGGATGGGCGACCTTGGAGCGATAGTCTGCCGGGACGGGGGCAAGTACCTTATCTTCCTCGGCAGGTCAGGGGACTGGGTCAGGTTCAAAGGCG
>PMDX01000073.1:0-8554 GCA_003154635.1 Actinomycetota bacterium
GGTTCGAATCCAACTAGGCCCACCACCACTATTAATTACTTGCGCTTTAAGTGGGCCTGGCTGGATTCGAACCAACGACCAGGGGGGCGATTCTCTTGCGGGGGGAATGTCCCTCCGCAATGAACCATCAGGGGGGTAACAGCGAGCATGCATTGCATTCGAGCGCCCTTGGGGGGACGGGAGTCCCCCCATGGGGAAGCGCAGGGATTTACCACGCCTACCGAATCTCTACCGAGAGCCTCTTCCCGTAGCGACGTCGTTGGTTCGAACGCCAAATACCTCTATCACCGCATACAACATGAATGCAATCGCTCTACGTGGGCCTGGCTGGATTCGAACCACTCTACGTATCGTGGCCGCCGGTGATGCCTTTGTAGTCGAAGTACATNNGGGCGCTCGACGATGAAGCCTGCGCCGGAGCCTGCGTGCAGGCGCACCGATAGCTGGTAGCCTGGCCCCGCATGGTCGTTGACCTTCAATGTCAAGCGAGAGCTTGCTGGGACGGTCACGGTTCGTGGGGCAAGCGCCCCGGCCTCCTCAGTGAAATACCGCACCTCGACGTCGATGGACGTGCCGCCGGGGTTCCACAGGCATAGCCACTCGTCGAATCCCGGACCGGTGTAGCCTTCGGCGAAGAACCAGTCGTTTGCTTCAGAGCGGGCTCCCACGACGCAGTGCCCGCCATCCCATCCTTTATTGCCGTACGAGAAGTACATGGGGCGCTCGGCCAGGAAAACGGACGGCGCGGACAGGCGGACGGAGACGTCTTTGCCAGTGCCGACTTCGTCGGCGACAAAGACCGTGCGCCTGTGCCCAGGCTCAACCGTGTAGGTTTTCTCCCTGCTTGCGCCCTGTCCGGGTGCGAACTGGTAGACAGCTGAGACCTCGATTGCGGAGGAGCCGGGGTTCTGCAAGGTGAGCCATTCGTCGAAGCCGGGTCTGGTCGTGCCCTCGGCGAAAAGGTAAGTGGTGCCTAGCCCGCTGGCACCGACCACGCAGTGGCCTCCGTCCCACCCGTGGCCGGCTCTTCCCTTGTACCGGAAATACATTGGACGCTCGGCGACGACGGGCCTGTTCGAGGACAATGCCAGCGAGCACTGACAACCCCCGCCGAGCAGGTCGTTCACCTTGAACGTCGCGCGGGCGCCCGCGCCGACGGAGAGTCCGCCCTTGACGATCTCGCCCCTCTCCTCGGTCTGGAAGTGGAACGACAGCGAGGCGGCCTGGCTCCCCGGATTCAAGACGCAGAGGTAGTCATCGAACCCGTCGCCGGTGTAGCCCTCGGCGAAGTACCAGGAAGAACTCGCCCTCGACGCGCCCTTTGTGACGTGTCCCCCGGTTATGCCGCCGTAGTCGAAATACATGGGGCGCTCGACCGCGACCTTTCGATCGGAGGTCACCTTCGCGGAGACTTCCCTTCCCGATCCGACGGCATCGTTGACGCTCACAGTGCTCCGCGAGGACGCTGGAACCGCGACATCCTGGCGTTGCTGTCCTCCTCCGGGGAACAGGTAAGTGATCGCCACGTGTGCCTCCGACGAGCCGGGGTTCCCGATGCACATGTATTCGCTGAAGCCGCGTCCCGTGTAGCCCTCGGCGAAGTAGAAGGTGCTGGCGGGGGAAGCGGCGATAGCGCCCGGCGGGCTGGACGACGACCTCGGGTTGCCGTAGTAGTCGCGTGTGACCGAGTTGTCCAGGTCGCCTTCCGGGGACGACGGCGGTGACGGTCTGTCTCCACCGGGAAAAGCCGGCGGCGCGTACGTCGCGGCCGTGAAGAGGTTTCCCCCGTGAAGCGGGGCGAAGTCGCCTGCTTCCGGGTCGACCAATTGCGGCCGCGCTTCGTTGATGCTGTTGTCCGCCCGCACCTGTACGGGGTTGCATGTCGGGTTCGACGCCTGGCCTCCCTGGTCGGGTTCACCTACGCCAAGGGGCAGGTCCGCCGGCCCGTTCCAGATCATGTTTCCCCTTATCCGCAAGTTGGTGTCCACCAGGGACGGAGAAGGGATATTGCTGCCCGCTGTCGGAGTCCGGGGTCCTTCCACCGAGAGATGCGACCAGGCGCTCTGGAACCCGGGTGGGTTGTAGAGCACGTTGTCGTAGACGAAGACGTTACGGGCTGGAATCGGTTGTTCATATCCCGTGCCGTGCGTAGCGGTTCCCCAGCCCCCCTGGGCCAGTAAATCGGAGCACCGGGCGGTATTCCCGTCGCAACTCCGCGTCCCGTGGATTATCTCGATGCCGTGGCTCCGGCTGCCGACCCGGTAGAGCGTGTTGTAGGCCACGAGGGTGTTATAGCTTCCGATCACGCCTATCCCCGCGCCCTGCGTGTCATGCACGATGTTGTTCACGAACTTAACGTCGTACGTCTCGTAATGTATCCATGGTGAGACCATGAAATCGAAGCCCGAGCCATCCCCCGCCGCGAAACCTCCGTTGTCGGCGTCAAACAGCTCGTTCCCCTCGGCTGTTATGCAACAGGATCCGCCCTTGAAGTACATGCACCAATCGCCCGCGTCGTGTACCCGGTTGCCGACCACATGACCGTGTTGGACCGCCATGAAGTCGACCGGAACGTTCCAGGCGCTGCTGATGTCCGAGTCCTCGATATAGTAATACTGGCACTGGTTGACCTTGACGGTCTCTTGCGCCGCGCGGTGCCCGCCGTTCATCCGCATGCCGCGCACGAGGAAGTTCCGGCACTGCTCGTTGTGGAGGCATTCCCCACCCGGGTCCGTGATGATATTGAAGTCGATGAGGTACATGTAAGTGCAATCGAAGATATTGAGCTCGCTCTTCAGGGTCGCGGTTCCACGCCCGTCGGCGCCCTGGATTATCACGGGGAATTCATGCGTCCCATGCCTCGATTCCAGATACACAGGGAGCGAGCTCTCGGGGTAGTCGCCGGCGGCAAGCAGGATGCGGTAGCCGGTGCCGGTCAGGGTAATGCCCGACGGGATGCGGTTCCACGCCTCCACCATCGTACTGAGTGCTTGAGACCGTGAGTTGCCCGTGGCCGAATCGCTTCCCCTGGCAGGGTCGACCCAGATATCGGTCAACATCGGAGACCCGATGTCGTAATGTCGGTGCTCCTCCACGCCGGACGAGGCGGGTGCCGCCCGCAACGATGGGATCCAAACGAGAACCGCGCCTGCAATCAGCAGAAGAACGAACAAGGCCGCTGCCACTCGGCCAGGCTTTCGGGGCAACCTTATCACTTCCTTGCATCCGTATATGTAATCGTTAAGACGCCGGAAGGGCTTGAGAACTTACAGTCAGTAAGGAAAACGCCTTGATTCGGATTACCTCCCGGCCGCTGAAGGAGTCACGTGGCTCGTACCCGGCACTTCATGCCTCGAGTAGCTGTATTAGCATTCGGTTGCTAACCTTGTCCATCAATCGGGCCTGTTCATGTAGACTTTCGTTATAGATGATGTGTCTGAACGTCCTTGATTGCGGAGTAGTGATAGACGATGCTGGAAGGCTTTTTGAGAAGAATGCTCGAGTCTGCGGCGAAAGCGGCCTCTTCGACAACCCTGGGCGGAGTCCTTGCCGACGCGATTGCAGTCGTGCTGGCTGGTACGGTGAGCCTTTCACGCAAACCGGACGCATGCGCCGCGGCGGGCCAGGCGCTGGCCGACCTGGGCTTCGATATCGATGCGCTCTCCTGCTACTCGAAGGCGGTCCGCCTCGAGCAGACCAATACGCTCGCGTGGTACGGAAAAGGCGTGCTTCTGTATCGCATGGGGAGACATGAAGAGGCCGAGCGATGCCTCCAGATAGCGGCTGAGTCGAGCGTGTCGGAAGAGTGGACGCCATTGTTCTGGTACTGGAGGGCGCAGGCGCTCATAGAGCTCGCGCGCGACCTCGACGCCATCGTCTGCCTGGACAAGGCGCTGGATATCGATCCCGGCTTCGCGGACGCGTGGGAGTCCATGGGCATCTGCTTCCACTACTCCGGCAAGTTCGAAGAGGCATTGATCTGCTACGACAGGACGATAGACATCACCCCCGCGCACAGCTCCGCCTGGCTCAACAGGGGGTACGCGCTTGCGAGGCTTGAGCGCCATGACGAAGCGATGCGAAGCTTCGACCAGGCTTTGCGGTACGACCCTGAATCGGTCGAAGGGTGGATTGGAAAGGGCCACGTCCTGGAAGTCTACGGGCAGCTGGAGGACGCGATAAACCTGTACGACCGTGCCCTGCTGATCGACCCGGAATGTGTCGATGCGCTGATGGACAAGGCCGATTGTCTCGAGGAGCTCGGGCGGCACGAGGAAGCCGAACGGTGCCTCGACACGGTGGTAAGCCTCGAGGTCCGAGACCTCGATCTCTTGCTGTCCGGCCACGTGCTCTGATGAGAGCATGAGCAACCCGAGGTAACTTATGGAATTTCCGCGCCTGGTAACTGTCAGGCAGACACTTCACAGCGACCCGCTCGCCGATCCCGCCGGACGGGTCGATTCAGGTCTCGAGGCGCTGGGCCTTCCCGGGGAGCTTCCGTCGGGGAGCCGAGTCGCCGTCGCGGTCGGGAGCAGGAACATCGACGGCCTGGCCGTCATCGTATCCAGGCTCATCGAGCGACTTTTCGAAGCCGGCTGCTCGCCTTTCGTAGTGCCCGCCATGGGGTCTCACGGCGGCGCGACGGCCAGCGGCCAGTTGGCGGTCCTTCGCGGCCTGGGAGTGGATTGGCAGCGCCTGGGCGCGCCAATAGTATCGAGCATGGGGGTAGTGCTGCTGGGCACGACCCCGGGCGGGGCCGAAGCTTACATCGACCGCAACGCGCTGGAGTCGGACGCGATAATTGTAGTCAACCGTGTGGCGCCCCACACCGGTTACTCGGGCGACGTTCAGAGTGGGGTCGTCAAGATGCTCGCTGTCGGGTTGGGGAAAGACGTCGGAGCAGCGGCACTGCACAAGCACGGCTTTGCGTCGGGCCACCTCATAGGCGAGGTTGCCGACCTGGTGATCAAGAAAGCGCCGGTGCTGGCAGCGGTGGCGCTGGTCGAAGACGGGACAAAAAAGCTCTCAAGGGTCGAGGTGTTCCACCGGGGCGAAATGAGGGCACGCGAGCCGGAGCTCCTGGGGCTCGCCCGCTCGACGTGGCCTCGCATCCCCGTGGAGAGCGCCGACGTCCTGATCGTCGATGAGATCGGCAAGGACATCTCGGGTACCGGGATGGATCCCCTGGTGACCGGCCGGGGCAAAGACCTGCCCCCTGGAGAATCGCATGTCTTCACAACGACGTGCCTTGTCGCCCTCTCTCTCACGCCGGGGTCCGGCGGGAACGGGACTGGCGTAGGCCATGCTGATATAATCAGCAACAGGCTTTTCGAGGGAATCGATCACGAGGTCACCCGTAGGAACGTGATCACTTCCGGAGCACTCGAAAGGGCCAGAATACCGCTAGTGGCAGGTTCCGACCGTGAAGCCCTACGAATAGCCTTGGAGCGCGTCGAAGGCGGCGCTGCCGCTACGCCCAGGATCGTCAGGATTCGGAACACCCGCAACCTGGAGGAGATCCAGGTGTCCACAACGCTCTTGCCCGAGGTCATGGGTGTCGAGGGCATGACCGTGGGTCCCGAGCGGGAGTTCGTTTTCGACCGTAACGGCAAGATAATCTGAGGGCCCCGCGGGTCCAGGCGGACAAGAGGTTCGAGGAGGCGGAGAGAAGTGCTGCTAGGCAGGTGTAACAGGTGTGGCGCGCCTCTTGTTCTAAGGGCTTTCGGCCGCTGGAACCCCGATGGGACGATAACGGTCAAACCTTACGGTCACGGCCTCCGCGTATCGTTCATCGAGCAGGGAGAGCTGACCGCTCTTCTCGACGGCATATCATCAAGCATCGGTTACCCGATCGACAAGATCGTCGTTGAAGGAGAGCGCAAGGCGAACGGAGGCAGCGTCGACGAGATGCTCTCGAAGATGCGCGGACTCGTCAGGTCAATTGCTCACAGCGCGATTGGCGTGCCGTTCGCTGAAAAGATCATCACGGATGTGGCTATCGGGCTCGGACACGGCCGGTCAGAGGTCCTCGAGCACAAGCGGGGCAAGCTCCTCCGGGTTCGAATAAGCGAGCCTTACAGCGCGGCACTCGCGACTGGTGACCTTCTGGGCACGTACGAGGCCCACTTCCTCATGACTGCGGTAGCTTCGTGGCAGGCAGAAGGAGACTCGCTCGTCATAACCATCGAGAAAGACCACGACGGGATGACCTGGGAAGAGCCCGCCCGGCTCGCGCTGAAGAAGATGCCCACGTTCCCGGGGCACGTCGAGTTCGAAAGGTGCGGCCGCTGCGACGTGCCTCTCGAGATGACCCGGACGGTCTCATGGAACACCAACAGGGGCATCATCATAAACAATGATTCGGGCCTGAGGCAGGTCATGATAATAGTCGAGACTATCAACGCGGTCATCGGCGAGCTCACGTGGGAGCTCGGAGAGACTATCCCGGACATGGTCCGGGAAGCGGAGCAGGCTTATATCGCCAGCGTGATGGTCGGAACCGAACTCGAGGGGACCGCCGAGACCTATGCGCAGCTCTTGAGCGACATGACGGTTTTCGGGCAGGGCAACCCCGTCGAGGTAACAAAGGAAGGGGTCCTTCTAACCGTCAGGGTGGACAACCCGTTCTGTGAACCCCTGATCGCTGGAAGGATCGCCGGCCTCTACCAGGCGGTGGAAAAGGTAGAGACCAACGTCATATGGAGCCCCGGCACCAACGGTTACACAGTGGTCCAGGCCTGGCCCGTCTGAGCCACTCCTGAGCCCCCGGTCAGCGGTACCGACCGGGTAGTCTTGCGATTGTTTCCAAAACTGGATAACCTACCCACTTGAAGAGATGCCTTTTTAGACCTAGTTGAATCCTTTAGACGGAGGCGAGTCGATTGGCGGAAAAGTTTGACGCAATAGTCGTTGGAGCCGGCATTGCGGGGCTAGGCGTTGCCGGAATGCTGCAGCGCGGCGGCCTGAACACCGTATGCATTGAGAAAGACCCCATAGCCGGAGGCAGGATGCAGGGGTACGACCTCGAGGGTGGCTGGAGGCTCGACATAGGCCTTCACATGGCCGAGCTTGGGGACGCATCATCCGCGGACGAGCTGGTGAAAGCGGTCGGCAAAGAGGTCGAGTGGGCGCCGTTCTCCGAGACTGTCGAGATGTGGCGCAACGGCAAGTGGCAGACACTCCAGGAGATGATCATAGCGGCCCCCGAGGACATCGAGGACATCAAGCGTCTCATGGGGACGATCGCCAGGATGGACGACGTCACCCTCGAGGCGACCGACCTGATGAGTTGGGGCGACTGGCTCGCCGACAACGGCGCGGGCCCCGTGACCCGGGAGCTCTTCGAGGTCAACGGGATGATCATGACCACGGTGCCGGATCCTTACGGTATGTCGGCAGGTGAGATCCTGTACATATCAAGGGATAACCTAAGGAAGAAGAAGAACGTCCTCACTGCCGCGTATCCAAAGGGCGGCATGCTCGGTATCATCAACCCGCAGCGTGAAGCTTTCGAGGAGGCCGGCGGCGCCCTGATGCTCAACACGACGGTCGACTCNNTGAGGAAGAAGAGCCTGTCGCCTTACACAAACTGGTTCTACATGGACGACCTCTGGTCGATAGAGGCGCCGATCGTCGTCTGCGCCCTGCCGCTCTGGAGCCTCGACGCGGTGCTCGACACCAACGTCGAGTCTTCGCCGCTCCCCGAGTGGTGGATAAAGCGCTACAAAGACCTCAAGTACCAGACCACGGGACTCATCGGCTACACGGTGGCCCTGAGCGAGCCCGTCTACGATAAGCCCAACTTCCTTAGCGCACTGACTCTCGAGCACACAGGCATGCCTTTCCAGGCGTTCGTTCCGTCGGCGTACGACCCCGGGGTCGCGCCCGAGGGCAAGTCGCTCCTCCAGACCGACTGCGTCGTCGAGCCCGAGCAGATATTCGACAAGTTCGAGCTTGAGCGCCTGCTCGACTCGATGTGGTTGGACATCCAGGAGATGTTCCCGGGCATCGACGAGAAGGTCGAGTGGAAGTTCGCCTACAAGTGCATGGGATGCGACGGACTGGCTCGCAAGCCCGGGCAGGTCGGCGCTTTCAAGCCAGACATAGTGGCGCCCGGCACCCAGGGATTGTACTTCGCGGGCGACACGTACCGCGGGCGCGGGCTCGCGCTCAACAGCGCGGCTCTCTCTGGAAGGAACTGCGCCGAGAAGATCCTCGAGAAGTACGGCCGCTAGCAACAGCCACGGTTACGCTCGAGCAGGAATCATTCGAAAGAATTCAGCGCGCTCTGACGCGCGGGAAGTAACGATCGAGGAGGAAGGATGGATTTTGACCTCAGCGAGGAACAAATAGCGTTCAAACAGCAGTGCAAGGAGTTCGCCACAAAAGAGATCAAGCCGTATCTCGAAGAGTACGACCGCGAAAGCACTTTCTTCTGGGAGGGCTGGAAGAAAATGGGCCAGTTCGGCTTGCTGGGCCTTCCGTTTCCCGAGGAGTACGGCGGCTCGGACGCGGGTGCCCTTACGACCACTGTAGCAATGGAAGGTTTCGCTGC
>PMDX01000073.1:8585-10389 GCA_003154635.1 Actinomycetota bacterium
GAAAGTCGGCGACAAGTACATCCTCAACGGTAGCAAGATCTTTATCACCAACGCGCCGATCGCGGACATCTGCATCGTCGTGGCCGTCACCGATAAGGAAAAAGGCCCCAAGGGTGGAATAAGCACGTTTATAGTCGAGAAAGACTTCCCCGGGTTCAAGGTAGGCAAGCACCTCGACAAGATGGGATGCCGCACCTCGCCGACCAGCGAGCTCTTCTTTGAGGACTGCGAAGTCCCGGAGAAAAACCTCCTCGGGGAACTGGGCCACGGCTTCATAGCCGTCGCGAAGGAGTCTCTCGAGTGGGAGCGCTCGGTCATGGTGGCCCCGCACATCGGCCTGATGGAAGCGAACCTCGAAGACTGCGTCGCTTACGCCAAGGAGCGCAAGCAGTTCGGTCAGCCGATAGCGAACTTCCAGGCGATCCAGCACAAGCTCGCCGACATCAAGATTGCGATGGACACTTCGCGCATGATGATTTATCGCGCCGCATGGCTCAAGGACCAGGGACGTCCGGCCGAGATGGAAGCCGCGATAGCGAAGCTGTTCAGCTCCGAGGTCGCTAGCAAGGCCGCGAGCGAAGCCGTCCAGATATTCGGCGGTTACGGTTACACGCGCGAGAACCGCGTGGAGCGAGTCTTCCGCGATTCGAAGCTAGGCGAGATCGGCGGCGGCACCTCCGAGATCCAGAGGATGATCATCAGCCGCATGCTCCTCAGGGGCGCTCGCTAGAATACACAAGCACGCAAGGGATTCGAGGGCCATCTTCCGAAATGGAATGTGGCCCTCTTTTTACGGGGGGATGGCACGGGCATCGACGCGGTTCGAAGCCCGAGGGCGCAAGGAGGCCTGGATGCTCGGGGCGAAGGTGATGGCTCGAGCCAAGATAAACCTGTTTCTGGAGGTCGGCGCGCGACGCGACGACGGCTACCACGATATCCGCTCCGTGATGCAATCGCTCGAGCTTTCAGACGAACTGTACTTCCGCCGTACGGACGGATCAGCCGGGCGAATCGTCATAAGGTGCAACGACACGTGCGTGCCCTCAAATGCAGAGAACCTGGTCTGGAAATCGATCGAAGAATTCGATTCGAGGACAGGTGTGATCGCGGGTGGGGGAATCGACGTGCTCATCAACAAGAGAATACCGGTCGGCGCCGGGCTCGCCGGGGGGAGCGCCGACGCAGCCGCGGCGTTCCTGGCGCTAAACCGTATGTTCGAGCTCGACATACCCTCAGATGAGCTCGCGGACATGGGAGCCGCTGTCGGCTCGGACGTGCCTTTCTGCCTGCTGGGCGGCACGGCACTCGTCTCCGGAAGGGGGGAGAGAGTCGAGCGCCTCGAGCCTATGCCGCGGGTCCAGGTAGTCCTGGCCTCGCCAGGTGAGGAAGCCTCCACAAGAGAGGTCTACGACAGGTTCGACGCTCTTGGGCCCGCGGCCGGCAGCCCCGCGGAGATGGAAGTGGCGTTCAACACGCTGGTCGCAGGCATAAGGACCCACGACTTCGACAGCATCTGCTCGAGCTTGGTGAACAGTCTCGAGCCGGCGACCACCGCACCCGAGCAGGTGGAGCGATACAAGGACATCGCCCGGCAGTCAGGGGCGTTAGTGGCAATGATGACAGGAAGCGGGCCCACCGTCTTCGCCCTTGTCTCCGGAATGGAGGAAGCAGCCGAAGTAGCCTGGGAACTCGAGAAGGCGGCACCGATTACCATAGTGACCAGCTTCGCCGGCCAGGGCGCCGAGCTCTCTGAGGTATGATATGTCCGGATGGGGTGTGGCCAAGTGGTAAGGCAGCGGCCTTT
>PMDX01000073.1:10419-10815 GCA_003154635.1 Actinomycetota bacterium
GGGGGGGGTCGAGGGGGAATCGAATCGTGCCAGTCAAACCAGGTCCAAGAATTCCGGTACAATTGACGGGCACTGGTCACGTTTCACATTGAGGCGCGTGGGAATGAAAGACAAGAGCAGAAACAAGAAGACGGCGGTCGTGATTCTTGCTGCCGGTCTCGGCAAGAGGATGAAATCCGATATTCCCAAGGTCCTGCACCGCATTTGCGGGGGGACGCTTCTGGACTTCGTCCTCGACGAGGTGGCGCGCCTGGAGGCGGGTGAAGTAGTCGTAGTCGTAAGCCACGGGGCCGACGACGTGTGTTCCGAGGTGGGCGCGAGAGCGCTCTGCTGCGAGCAACGCGAGCAAAAGGGGACCGGGCACGCGGTCATGGTCGCGCTCGAAGCCCTTGACCC
>PMDX01000073.1:10835-11047 GCA_003154635.1 Actinomycetota bacterium
AACCCTTCCGGGTACGGGCGCGTCATCACTGACGGTTCGGGGCACGCCCTGGGGATAGTCGAGGATTCCGATGCCTCTCCTGAGGAGCTCGCGATAAACGAGATAAACACCAGCATGTACGCTTTCGACCGCGCGCTTCTTGACGAGGCACTCAAGGCATTGAAGCCGAATAACGCGCAGGGCGAGTACTACCTGACTGATGTCGTCGAGCA
>PMDX01000214.1 GCA_003154635.1 Actinomycetota bacterium
CTTGATCTCCTCGCCGTTTACACCCGCGAGCCAGCAGGTCCCCATACCGCGGGCGGTCAACCACAGCACGCAGTCCTCGAGCGCCATGCATACCCTGGGGAGTTCGCGGGGCCGGTCGCTGTGGACGTCTTCCCGGGGCAAGGAGGCAACGAGAAACGTGTGCAGTGGCGCTCTCGAAAGCCAGATGTTGATCTTGCTGGTGATCCCCTTGTGGCTTCGCTGGCGTATCATATCGCCTTTCACCGGGTCGGTCACCGGCAGGAGCGTTTCGGGGCGCACGCCCCTGACGCGCGAGGCCAGGCCGACGAACTCTTCCAGCTCGGCCACCAGCCCTGCCGGGAAGTCACCTGGAACGTACTTTCGGGATGACTTTCGGGTGTACATCGTTTCCCACAGGGTCCATGGGGTCTCTGATAACGACGGGTAATCTCTCGTGGGCTTGCGCCCCGGCTTTGTCTCGGCCATTTCGCTCCTTCCCGTCAGCCCTCGTATTCCACCCGCGCAGGACGCGAGTTCCTGGCGCGGCGTTCCGCCTCGCCGCGGCTCACTCTGGACGCCGTCGCGAGAGCCGCCGCTACCACGTATGTGATAAACAGCACCTTCAGCGCGACTGCGTAGCCGAGAGGCGACTTGATGTCGGTTCCAATCGATATAGCCTTGATAAAGATGGCTATGAAAAGCGCGTAGTTGATCTGATGAATACGCCTCCAGATCCGCGGCAGGCGTCTCTTGTCCAGGGCGGCGAACACCGTCACAGCCAGCAGGCCGAGCACAACAGGACCGATCACCCACAACGAGCTGAAGCCCCTGAAGTACCGCTCAGAGAGCACAATGACACCGTGCGCCAGAGCAAGCACGAATCCGGCCGCGCCGCATGCCATGTGAAACCGGTAGGCACGTTTGGGCTTGAACAGCCTGTACATCACACGCGTCTGCGAACCGGTCGCTATGCCAGCGAACATAAGCGTAAAAGCCTCGAGCGCCATGATACGCAACGTCGTTACGTAAGCAGGACCGCCTCCACCCCACACGAGGACCAACACCAGTGGCACCGCCATCATCGCGATGAAAACCAATGGTAGAATCACGCGCATGGCGCCCCTGCCGGTCAACGATCCGGCTTTTCCAGCGGCCTCAGTCATTCCCTGTCCTCGCGCAGTTCCTCGGGAGGGGCCGCCCGCGCCGGGCGCCACATGGCCCTCACGAAACCCCGTTATTATATCAGTGGAGGCGCAAGCCCGCTCTGTCGCACAGGCGGTCCTTCCGCCTTTGCTTCTAGATACGCAGCGGTACTCCTCCAGAGGGTTTGACCGCATGGAATTGAATATGGAACATAGGCTTTAGCCCTGTTTGCCAGGCAGAACGGGAACGCTGAAACCAAGGAGGTCTCCATGGCTCTCAAGGATAAGAAAGTCCTCTTTCTTCTCGGACCGGAGTACCAGGACGAGGAGGGCCGTATGCCATACGAATTCCTGCTGAACAACGGCGCTCGAGTCGACGTTGTAGGCCTCCAGAAAGGCATGCTCAAGGGCCTCTACGGCAGGGCGAGCATCGAGGTCACCAGGACTATCGACGAGGTCGACACCTCGGAGTATGACGCCATGGTCATACCCGGCGGGCGCGGCCCCGCGAACCTACGCAAGCACCCGGAGGCCGTCGAGCTCGTGAGGTCGGACTTCGAAACGGGCAAGACCGTTGCCGCGATCTGTCACGGTCCGCAGATGCTCGCTGCGGCCGACCTGCTCAAGGGAAAAACCATCACCGGGTACAACACGATCAAGAAAGAGATGCTCGACGCCGGCGCCGACTTCGTCGACCAACCAGTCGCGATCGACGCCAACCTCATCACTTCCCGTGACCCCGGCGACATTCCCCAGTTCGACGCCGCCATCGAAAAAGCCCTAACTTGAAAAGCAGCTCCTGACCCCAGGTTTTCATTTTCATTTGTCAAATGCATTTCATGGTGGCAATCGAGGTGATTCTGATAGAATCCAGGAGCAGTTGTTGTCCTTGACCGCTGACAGCCGTTTCATGCAGCGAGTTTCCAGAGGTAAAGGTACGAGTGAGACTGACCAAACAAACAGATCTCGTGTTGCTTCATCCGCCCAGCGTCTACGATTTCAGGGAAAAGCTCATCATTCCAAGCCCGATTGCGGACCTGGTGCCGTCGGGGCCTTTTTTCGAGATGTACCCGATAGGGTTTTCTTTCCTTGGTGAGTATCTCGAGCGCCATGGCATGAAAGTGCGAGTAATCAATCTTGCCGCGCGCATGCTGGAGCAACCTTCCTTCGATGTGGAGCGGCATCTCAGCCGCCTCGACCCGCGCGCGTTCGGGATAAGCCTTCACTGGCTCCCGCACTGCCACGGTGCGGTTGAGATCGCACGCCTCTGCAAGAGGACGCATCCCGACATTCCTGTCATCATGGGTGGCTACTCATCTACCATCTTTCACAGGGAGCTACTCGAGTACCCCGAGATCGACTTCGTAGTTCGGGGAGACTCGACCGAGGAACCACTCCTCAAGCTCATGACAGCGATACGTGAAGGCGGAGGGTACAAGTCGGTGCCCAACCTCACCTGGCGCGACAAGACATCTGGGCAGGTGCTGGAGAATCCGCTGGATTATGTTCCTCGAGACCTCAGCCATATCGGAGGCAACTACGTCTACATGATGAGAGCCGCCCTCAGGCACGGCGACCTTCGCGGCGTGCGCGCTTTCAAGGGCTGGTGGTCGTACCCGATGACAGCAGTGCTGACCTGCAAAGGCTGTCTCAAGAACTGCACTTTCTGCGGCGGTTCCGCGCGCGCGATGTCGAAATGCTTCTCGCGCAGGGGAATAGCACTGCGGTCGCCTCTAGATATTGCAAAGGACGTTAAGTCGATCAACGCCATAACAGGCGCTCCGATATTTATGATCGGAGACATCAGGCAGCCCGGAGACGATTACGCCAACGAAGTACTCGACCACCTGGGCCGCCTGGCGCCCAAAAACCACATGGTCCTGGAGCTCTTCGAGCCTGCGCCCCGTGAGTACTTCGAGCGCGCCGGTAGGAATCTCCCGCACTTCGACCTCGAGATATCACCGGAGACCCACGACGAGGGGTTGAGACGGGCTGCCGGTAAGCCTTACACAAACGAGCAGCTCGAATCCAACATCACCTGGGCGCTCGAGAACGGCTGTTGCAAGGTGGACGTCTTCTTTATGATCGGTATCGAGGGCCAGGACCGCGAGTCGGTGATGAACACCATCGAGTACTGCTCCTATCTCCTGAAGGAGTTCGGCACGAAGGTCAATCCCCTTGTAGGCCCGCTTGCGCCGTTTCTGGATCCGGGCAGCATAAACAGGACCGATGCCGATCGCCATGGCTACACCGTGCTGCTGCACTCGCTCGAAGACCACCGTCGGGCTCTTCTCGAGCCACACTGGCGTGACCTCCTGGGGTACAGGACGGAGTGCATGGACCGGCAGGAGATTGTCGACGCCACGTATCAGGCGCTACTCGAGCTGAACAGGGTCAAGGCGTCGCACGGGCAGATATCGGCCTCCTATGCCGAGTCAATGGAAAAGTTCCTGCTCGACACCATCGCGCTGCTCGGCCGGCTCGACTCCGCGAGGGATATCGGTGATGGCACACGCAGGGAGGCGGAGCTTGCAATGATCAAGCTCGAAGCGGACCAGCTCCGCGTGACAAGCGATCTCGTCAAGGAAGAGCTCGAGTGGCCGATCGAGGGTGCGAAGTTCCGATATCTCTCGATCGCAAAACTCCTGCTCGGGAGGCGGAGGGCGGCATGAGCCGCGTGGTGCGCACGAAGGGCCGGGTTGCGGCCGGACGGCTCACGGGCTTTCTCCGCTCTATATCCCGATCGCTCAAGAACGCAGGCGGCAAAAGGTATCAGGCCGCGTTCGGAATAACTATCGTCACGATCGCCTGCCTTGCTTTTCTGCTATCTCTCGTCAACTTCCTGTACGCACAGGCGGCCCATTCGGACCTCTTCTCCGACCGTCCCTACACCATCGAGATAGCGCCATCCGCGGCGGCGGATATTAAACCGCTGGTTGACACCTACTTGAAAGCGCATCCCGGGACCACGATCAAGATGACTGGTGACGACCACGCCGACGTGATCATCTCTCGCACCCCCGTCAAGGGATACGACGCGGTACAGGTCGAAGGCATGCCGGCATTGAGGCTTACCGCGGGCTCTCTGGTCAAGACTTTTCGAAACAGTCGGATGTACTGGTTCAGCTACAAGAGGACGGGAATACTCTTCAAAGTACAGTCCGCCGATATCACCGGCCTCGAGGATTATCTGCTTGGTTACTGGGACGGGGCGAAGGACATCAGCCTGAACGCCGGCGGAGACGTGATTCCGGCCCGTCACGTTGCGCAGCAGATGGCGAAGCACGGAGTTTCGTGGCCGTTCAAGGAGATAGCGCCGGTATCGCGGGACGCCGACATCGTTTATGCCGACCTAGAGTGCCCGCTGACGAACCGCTACCCGGCTCCCTATTCCGGGATGGTCTTCTCAGCCCCGGCCAAGACGATCAACGGCGTTGAGATGCTGGGCGTCGACGTCGTAACCCTCGCCAATAACCACACCACCAATTTCGGAGCGGATGCACTGACCGACACGATAAAGCTCCTCAAGCAGCACGGGATCAAATACGCCGGAGGAGGCAGTAATTACGCTGAGGCTCACAGGCCGGCGATCGTGGAGACCAACGGCTTCAAGTTCGCGTTCCTCAGTTACAACGGCATCAAAGGCAGCATCGACGCCACCTCGGACAGCCCCGGCGTATCGTGGATCGGCATCGAACCCTGGTACCCCGATAACCCCGCGGATTGGCAGACGGTCGCGAGCGACATCAGGGAAGCGAAGAAGCAGGCGGACTTTGTCGTAACGGCGTTCCACTGGAGCAAAGAGTACGAGTACCACCCGAATCCCTCGATGGTGATCCTCGCGCACCAGGCTTGTGACGCGGGAGCGGACATGGTGATAGGCCAGCACCCACATTCAATTCAGTCTTTCGAAAACTATAACGGCAAACTAATCGCCTACAGCCTCGGAAACTTCATCTTCGACCAGCGTTTCAGCGAGCAGGTCAGGCAGGGTGTTGTCCTCAAGTGCAAGTTCAAGAACAACGTCCCCGTATCGTTCGACCTGGTGCCGTACCGCGTAAACGACGCGTGCCAGACGATACCTGTCAACGGGACGGTCGCAAAGAAGCTCTACACGAAGATATTCCAGATCTCGGGTTGGAAGTGAGGGGCGGCACTCAGGCCATTCGCCGCTGGACGAGCTTCAATATTTCGAACCACATAACGCTTAAAGCCCCGGCTGCCAGCGCGATCAACATCTCGTACCAGTTCAGGAAGCCGAACTTGAAGAGGCTGCGCAAGGCGGGCACGTACAGCACCAGCATGAGCACCAGCAACGTCCCACCGACTACCACCCACAGAGCCCTGTTGCGCTCGCGGAGCGTCTGCCTGATGGTCCTGGACCATGAGCGGTTGGTGAGGATAAGTCCCAGGTTGGCGACTACGAGAGTCGTGAACCCCAATGCCCTGGCCTGGAGCTGATTGGAAACCGGGTTGTGTCCCAGCACCACGCGATATACGACGAAGACCACGATAAGCACGAAAAGGCCCTGCAACAGACTGAGAGCCACCGTACGCTTGCTGAACAGCGGGTCGGAGAGATCTCTCGGAGGACGCTGCATGATACCCATCTCCTCCGGTTCGCTCTCGAAAACCAGGGAGCACGCCGGGTCTATTATGAGCTCGAGGAACGCGATGTTGACCGGGAAGAGCGCCAGGGGTAGTTTGAACAGCACCGGCAGAAGCGACATCC
This sequence comes from Actinomycetota bacterium, assembly GCA_003154635.1. Classification (GTDB taxonomy): domain Bacteria; phylum Actinomycetota; class Geothermincolia; order Fen-727; family Anoxymicrobiaceae; genus FEN-727. The sequence goes on from PMDX01000214.1 coordinate 5,854, forward strand.
CGGCAATCGGAACATGGACCGCGAGGATGTACGCCATTGCCTTTTTCAGGTTGTCGAAGATACGCCTGCCAAGCCTTACCGCCTCGACTATCGACGAGAAGTCATCGTCCAGGAGCACAAGCGCCGCCGACTCGCGTGCTACGTCCGTACCCCTGCCTCCCATGGCAATCCCGATATTCGCCGACTTCAGCGCGGGCGCGTCGTTGACCCCGTCCCCGGTCATCGCCACTATCTCGCCGTTATCCTTGAGGGCGTTAACTATCCGCAGTTTCTGTTCGGGGACGACACGGGCGCAAATGTTAACCGACTTGATTCTCTCGCCGAGCTCTTCGTCGGACATAGCGTCCAACTCGGGCCCCGTGATGTACTCATCGCGCGGCTCGAGACCGATCCTGCCGGCCACGTCCTGTGCCGTGCCCGGATAGTCCCCCGTTATCATGAC
>PMDX01000329.1 GCA_003154635.1 Actinomycetota bacterium
CTTTCCGCTTCTCGGGTGGCAGACCGGTAACGATCAGGTTGGCTATTCCGCCCTGTACGAACCCTCGACTCATCCTGTCCCGGCCGGCGAGTACCGGTCCAAACATTTCAATGCAAAAAGCGTGCCAACTCGAATCGTTTCAGGTGGAACGAGACTCCGCCGTGCTCAGAATCCATGAAAATAAAATTCGGGAGCGTCCGGCATGCCAGAGAACGCTGTCCAGTTGTAACGATGAAGGAACAGACGTGTTTCATGAACGTAACACTCACATCAAACCGATCAAAGAGCGTAAAGGATGGCAGGCAACGTCCAGTGCCATCGAATCCTGGTGGAAAATGCGTCATGCAGGGACTTCCGGCGTGATTCCTTCGATTGCATCCAACCACAATTCGGGCATTCTATAAAATATGATGTTCACGGACTGGCCGGATTTGATACAATGACGCCCGCTGAGACATCGGCTGAGAGGTACCCTAGGGAGCTTGCAGTGGACGTATCCCTTTCGCATGGAACCACATTAAGAGGCCGCCCTTCGCAGTATCACGCCAACATCACGAGGCTGCTCGAAATGCACACACTCGAGTGCACAAGGCACATCGAGAGCATCATCGATCGCAATCCATACATCGAACTCGATGATGAGTTCGCCTGCTATTCGATAGACCGTGGAGAGCCGGTCCCGGCAGACGAAGGCGAGATCAGGGAGGTTGCTCACCGGGAGGGTGACTACAACTACTTCGGTGCGCCCACAGATGTCGAGCAGGAAGAGTTGGTGGGGCCCTCGGAGGATTTTACGGAGACACTGCCGCTCTATCTCAGGACCCAGACTCCCGCTTTCACCGAGAAGGGCCAGGCCGTCATATGGAACGCGCTCATCGATTTCCTGGACAACCGCGGGTTCATCACTGAGACGCCCGAGAATATCGCCCGGTCGGTCGGTTGCCACAAAGAAGAAGTGCTCGTGGTACTGGAGCTATTAGGTACAGTGGAGCCCGGCGGAATCGGGTCAACCGGTGTCACGGATTTTATCCGGTTCCAGTATCGCAACAGCGGCTGGGCGGTCAGCGACGCCGAACGAACGATAATCGAGCACCTGGATGGACTGAAAGGCGGAAAGCCCGGGGACCTTCGCAGGAAGTTAGGGTTGAGCGAGACCGAGATGCGTGAGGCCATGGATACGATCAGCGAGATGCGCCCGTACCCGACGTGGGGCTTGAGCTTTGAGAGCGCCGCCGCGCCCGAACCGGAAGCCGCCCCCGATTTTGTCTACTACACGCGCACAACCGGCGACCCGATCCTCGGAGTGGTACAACCCGGGGTCAAGATCAATCTCGCCCGACATGGCAAAGAGATCGACCCGCATGCGGCGGCCGGGCGCGACAAAGGGACTCGCGAGTGGTCTCTCCTCAACAGGAATCTCGAGCGGGAAGCACTCGAGTTGGAGGAGTTGATTGCTCACAGGAAACAGACGATCCTGCGAGTTGCGTCGTCAATCCTGGAAATACAGAAGGCGTTTATCAGCGAAGAGAACGATCACAAAGAACCGCTGACCGTTTCGCAGATAGCCGCATCGCTCGGCCTTCCTGTGAGCACGGTAAGCAGGGCGATGAAAAATCGGACAGTCGCCACCCCGAGGGGAACGTTCTTCCTCAAAGAGCTGCTTTCGCGTCCGGTCTCACCTGTTGGTGACACGGAGGTTTCGTGCGATTACGTGCAGCGAAGGATCAAGGATCTCCACGAGAGGGCCGATGGCAAGCGCAGATCCGACATGGAAATATCCGACATGCTGAAATCCGAGGGCATTGATATAGCTAGGCGGACGGTGAACAAGTATCGGAGGCGGGCCCTCGAGCGAACGTGAGCGCCTGTCTCACAAGCGTGGGTTGGAGTTCCATGATTCTCGAAAAACGTGATTACTGGAGCAAGTGGATGGCGGAAAGAGAAAGCGTCCAAAGCGTGGGCGATTCTCCCGTGGGTATCGATGGAGAGCATGGACGGATTGAGGCCGCCTGCGCGGTATTCCGGGATACGGGTGTTATTCCCCAAGGCATTGTCCGCGATGTTATCGCCGCCTCGTGGGAACGGTCCAGGAAGTTCGGAGTTGACCCGTACATGAAAACGCTGGCGTGCGTTGTCCCTGAGGAAGAGAAGCGACAGAGGATGGAGAGCGCCAGGCGGCTGGTCGAGGTAGCGCATCCGTTCATCGTGAACCTGTACGAATCGATCAAAGGAATGGAGGTCGCGGTCGGCTTGCTCGACGGCGACGGATTCGGCCTCGAAATCCACAGCGAGGGCGTGGTCAAGACGCTGATGGACGAAGCGGGGCTGGTACAGGGAAGCCACATGAACGAAGAGAGCATCGGCACGACGGCTCCCGGCATCGTGATGAAGTCAAGGAAGCCCCAGCGCGTGGTGGCACAGGAGCACTGGGTGTGCCGGGCCAAGATCAGCACGACCGTCGCCGCGCCGATCCTGGGCCCTGAGGATAAGCTTGAGGGCATTATCGCGATAGCCGCTTTCTTTGACCTCGTCGAGAACCATCCGCACACGTACGGCATGACCCTCGCGGCGGCAAACGCCATCGAGGCCCAGATGAGACTCCGCACCACCGCCGACGAGCTGTACAGGTCCAACAAGTATCTGGTTGCTACAGTTAAGTCAATCTCTGACGGCCTTATCCTCCTGGACAGGAAGATGAAGGTCATTCAGCTCAACCAGCACGCATCAGAGCTTACCTGTCTCGAGGAGGGCAAGATGCTGTCGGTGGCGATGAACAACAACAACGTCTTTCGAAGGGTCGAGGGCATCACCGTCAGCCACACCGGGTTCTGGGGACAGGAGGCGGTCTTTATCAACTCCGAGGGTAAAGACCAGAGGGTCCTGCTCGATGCACAGCCCATCTCGGATGAAGATGGGGATTTCCTGGGGGTCGTCCTCGTCCTCAGGGAGATGAAACGGATGCGGAACCTGGCGCACAGGATATACGGGGCAAGGGCACTCTACACGTTTGACGATATCATCGGCGAGGACCCTCAACTCAAAGAGTGCATCAGCGTGCTCAAGACTGCTTCGAGGTCCGATTTTCCGATAGTGATAATGGGAGAGAGCGGCACGGGCAAAGAGATGTTCGCGCACGCCATCCACAACCACTCACACAGGAGGAACGGCCCGTTCATCCCGCTCAACTGCGCGGCAATACCGAAAGACCTGCTGGAGAGCGAGTTGTTCGGCTACGACGAGGGTGCGTTCACAGGAGCCAAGAGGGGAGGCAACCCGGGCAAGTTCGAGCTTGCCGACGGGCGGGACGATATTCCTTGACGAGGTCGACTCTATGCCACGGGACATGCAGGCCAAGCTCCTTCGACTCATCGAGGAGAAGCGGGTCCTGAGGCTCGGGGGAAAGGACTTTATACCTGTGGACGTGAGGATCATCTCGGCCTCCAACAAGGACCTTCAGGTCAGGATCAGGGAGGGCGCTTTCAGGGACGACCTCTATTTCCGCCTGAACGTGGTCGGAGTAAACCTGCCACCACTCCGAGTCCGCCCGGGGGATATACCGATACTCGCCGAGCACTTCATCAACAAGTACACCAGATCGACGGGGGAGGCAGACCGGTTCCTCAAACCCGAGATCCTCGAGACGCTGCAGGCGTACGAATGGCCGGGAAACGCCCGCGAGCTCTCCAACTGGGTCGAGCGCCTTCTGGCCCTGGGCAAAGACGGCGGGATCGGGAGGGACAGGTTGGTTCCCAGCGCTGGAAGCGGTCCCCTCGACCATGAGACCTCTGAGAGCGAAGGCAACGGCAACCTAACGCTCGACGAGAGCGAGGCCAGGTACATGAAAGAAGTGATCACAGCCGCTATCGCGCGAAACCACGGCGTCCTTTCGAAAGCGGCCTTGGACCTCAACATCAGCCGGACTACACTGTACCGGCGCATGTTGAAGTACGGTATCGAGGGCAAAAAGCAGTAGCGCTATTCCGCGTCTCGCATCTCCGAAGTCCGCTACTCGAGCAGCGCCTCGCCTTCTTCCTCCATCTCCTCGAGGAGCGTGTAATAGTTGGGGAGCTCGTTGAGGTGCGCGAGGGCGATCTTCGCCGTTATGGTAGGGTCGTCGTTGGTGACATTGGTCGCGGGGTCGACAGTCCCATGCTCCAGCTCGACATTGATGCCCATGTAGAACTCGTTCGCATCGTACTTGTCGGACAGGCCCATTTCCGCCAGTGTCCGTGCCGCTTCCTCTTTGCTGAATTCAGCCATCGTTTCTCCTCCTCCAGTCAATACCCCTGAAACACTCGCCTGGCAGTTCTTGATTTCGACCGGACGGGCAACGCTCCTGCATGCCGCGAAGGACGCTGTTGAGCAACTCGAGATTCTCGGTGTTGAAGGTGGAGAGCAACCGCGGGCGTACGGCTGCAGTTGCTCTTTTTGAAAGCTCGAGCCGCCGACGCTGCTCCGGTGCCTGTAACGTTGACCGGCCGGCTAGGCGTCGGTGAGCCCGGAACTTTCGTCGCTGACGGCGGGAAACTGCCTGAATAGCCCGATGCTCCAGGCGCGCCAGGCCTGGGGAGACTCATGCGCGGGCATGCGACGCGCGACCTCGCCGTTCAGGCTGCTGCCTCGAGAGTGGACCGGGTTCATCTTCAGTGAGACCTGCTGCTTCCGGTGCGCCGCCAGCCAGCCGCCGCTCTCCAGCAGGGCTCCGCTCGAATCACTTTCCAGTCCCAATTAACTCACCTTTCATTGCTCAGCAGACCTGGCATTTGCCGATTAATTCTCTTTCGAGCAGGTGTTCTCCTTCTATCCTAATTGCGCCTTCACAAGCTCGCCAAGCGACGTTTGGATGGTCGTGACTCATCAAGAGTTTGCTCTGCTGGAATCACCGACGAAGATGACTGCGCCTCGTCCAGACGCACTCCTGCTATACTGTGAAGCGCCGGTTCGCGAGTGGAGTGGATCCACTCACTATTCCAGGGGGAAACGAGCGCAATGAGGCGAACGATATTTGTTGCATCGATGATCGCAATCATCTTGATCGCCGCCGCCGTGACCGGCGGATGCGGCGATACGAAAACGACCAAGAAGCAAGGAGGTACTGCAATGTCCGCACCGGAGTCATCCGCGACGTCCGGCACGCAGCTTGGGCCGGACGGCAAGCCGCTCAAAACGCTTGCCGATTTTCCTGACGCACAGGACGGAGCGAACGTCGAAGCGGTCATAAGGACTGATAAAGGGGACATAGTGGTAAGGTTCTTCCCCGATGTCGCACCGGTTACCGTGGCGAGCTTCATCCACCTGGCGCGCAGCGGGTTCTTCAACGGCCTCAGGTTTCACAGGGTCGTGCCCGGCTTCGTGATCCAGGGCGGTGACCCCAAGAGCAAAGACCCGAACGCTGCCGACGTCGGCACCGGAGGCCCCGGGTACTACGTACCGGCGGAGTTCAACAACAAGCCACACCTCGAGGGCACGCTCTCGATGGCGCGTTCAAGCGACCCGAACTCGGGCGGAAGCCAGTTTTTCATCTGCCTTGCCCCACAACCATCACTCAACAATCAGTACACCGTGTTCGGTGAAACGGTATCCGGGATGGATGTCGTCAAAAACATCGCCCAGGGCGATGTCATCCGCGAGGTCGTCATCCGGCCGAAGTCGGGTTGATCGGGCGCTGGAGGTCCGGAGGCCGCATTGCAGTATCCCGTTGCCAGACAGGGCGCATGGAAGATCGCTCTTCTCGTAGTCCTGCTGGCGCTCGCAGTGGCTTTTCCGGGCTGTGTTCCAGCAAAGCAATCCGGCCGGTTGAAGGTCGCGGTCTCCATAGTCCCGCTCGCGGACTTCGTCCGCCAGGTGGGAGACGGCCTCGTCGAGGTCGAGACCCTGATTCCGCCGGGGGCAAGCGCTCATACGTACGAGCCAACGGCCAGGCAGCTCGCTTTCCTGACCAAGGCGGGATTGTTCGTCACTAACGGGCTTCAACTCGAAACGTGGGCATCGAGCGTGGTCGACAAGGTAGGCAAAAGGGAGCTGCTGAAAGTCGTGGCATCCGATGCGATACCGAGGAGCCGGCTCATCAAGGCCGGCCAGTATGGGGGAGAAAAAGACCTGACTGGCCCATACGACCCACATGTCTGGCTGGACCCCCCGCTTGCCGCGTACGAGGTCGATGCCATAGCAGCGGGTCTTTCAAAGGCCGACCCGGCGCACGCCGCGACTTATATGAAAAACGCCGCGGCGTACCAACAGAAGCTCAAGGCGCTGGACTCGGAGACCGAATCCCGGACGGCGACCTTCAAGAAGAAAGATTTCGTGGCGCTTCACCCGGCCTGGGCTTATTATGCGAGGCGGTACGGCCTCACGCAGGCCGGGGCGATCGAGGAGCTGCCAGGACAGGAGCCGTCTGGCGAGAAGATCAACAAGCTCATCGATGACATAAGACGAAGGAAGATAAACGTGGTCTTCGCGGAGCCACAGATCAACCCCAAAGCCGCCCAGGTAGTCGCCGCCGAAGCGGGAGCGCGACTGCTCTTTCTCGACGCGCTCGGCAACCCGGACAAGCCTGATGTCAGCACCTACATCAAGATGATCCAGCACGACACGGCGGTCATGGAAGAGGCCTTGAGATGACGCACGCGTGCAAGGTCGCGGAATTCTTTGACGGAACGGGTGGGCCTCGTACACTCATACAGCTCGACAACGTTTGGGTGAGCCTCGGAGGAAAGACCGTGCTCGAGGATATCACCTTAAACCTCCAGGAAAAGAGGTTTGTCGGCGTCATCGGTCCCAACGGGGCGGGCAAAACGACCCTGCTGCGTCTCATACTCGGCATCCTCAAGCCGGAACGCGGGGGCGTTTGCGTGATGGGCATGAGCCCGACCGAACTCAAGCACGAACTGCACCATATCGGCTACGTCCCGCAGAACGTGCTTTTCGACCCGCTGTTTCCAGTGACCGTCTTCGACGTGGTGATGATGGGCCGTATATGCTGCATCGGGCCGCTCCGGTTCGCCAGGAAAAAAGACAAGGAGGCGGTGCACGAGAGCATCGAGATAGTGGGGCTCCAGGGGCTCGAGAAACGGCTGATCGGAGAGCTGTCCGGAGGCCAGCAGAAAAGGGCGTTCCTGGCTCGTGCGCTGTGCCGCGAGACGCACATACTCCTGCTCGACGAGCCGACCTCGGGGCTCGACGTCCCGGTTCAGAACCAGTTTATGGAGCTTCTCACGAGGCTAAAGGAAGAGCTTGGGCTCTCGGTCATCTTCGTCTCGCACGATGTCAACGTGCTCGCGCGGTACGCGGACGAAGTTATCTGCATAAATCGCACCATGCAGATGCAAGGGAAGCCCGAGGAAGTACTGGGCTCAGACCGGCTCAAGGACGTGTACAGGTGTGAGTTCGACTTCCTGGTCGGGGCGGGGGGTGACGACTGATGCTCGCCTACGGGTTCGGCCAGAGGGCGCTGGTCGGAGGGCTGCTCATAGCGGCGACGTGCTCCGTATTGTCATTTTTCATCATCGTACGGCGTCTGGCTTTCGCGGGCATGGGGATCTCGCACGCGGCGTTCGGCGGTGTAGGCATCGGCATCGCGCTCGGCCTCAACCCGATCGCGACCGCGGCTGTTTTTTGTGTGGGCGTCGCGGGAGGGATAGGCTGGTTCTCCCGGAAGGGACGGCTGCACGAGGACGCCGTGATCGGCATATTGTTCTCGGCATCGATGGCGCTTGGCGTTGTGCTCATCGCAGCCGCGCACGCGTACAACCAGGACCTGCTGAGCTACCTGTTCGGCAGCATACTCGCCATGAACTGGATGGACGTCGTGATACTGGCCGTGCTGACGGCGCTGGGCCTTGCGTTTCTCATCTTCTTCTTCAAAGACCTGCTTTTCTTCTCTTTTGACGAAGAGACCGCGAAAGCGAGCGGTGTGCCGGTAAGGTTTGTATATTACGGGCTGTTGATAACGATGGCACTGATAATAGTGGTCTCGATAAAGCTCGTCGGAATAATACTGGTATCCGCGCTCATCGTCATACCCGGAGCGACCGGCCTCCAGGTCTTCAGCAACTACCGCGGGGTACTGGTCGTGTCGACCGTCGCGGGACTGGCGTCAATCGTGATCGGGCTCTATCTGTCGTTCCAGTTCGACGTGGCCAGTGGCGCCATGATAGTCCTCATCCTTTTCGCCTTCTTCCTCCTCGCCGTAACCTTGTCCCCGAGACGCTCCTACATGCAAAAACTCCTCAAACCTGCCTCCTCCCCCTCGAGAGAAGAGGATTAAGGAGTCCTCGAGCCGGGTCTCTCCAGGCAAGGATCACGGTTCTTGAGCGGGGTGACCCTCGAGTGGGAGGGGAAAATTCGGGCTGATGCCATATAATCTCCATGACCAATGGGATTGGAGCCAAGATTGCGGATACTCATCTGCCACGGTTATCTCCTGAGAGGTACGGGTAGTAACCAGTATGTTCAGTCACTTGCCCGCGCCCTGTGCCAGCAGGGCCATCACCTGGTGGTCATGTGCCAGGAGGACGACCCGCGCCTGGACTTCGTGTCTGCCTACCTCAGGGAAGAGGAAGGCAGTCTGATTCCGCATACGGTATGGGAGAAGGAGACTGATTACCCGGGCAACTGCATGGTGTTCAAACCGGACATCGGTGGGTTGCTGCCGGTCTACGTCCTCGACGCGTACCCCGGATTTACGGTCAAGGAGTTCACCGCGCTCGACGAGATCGAGCTCGACTGGTACGTGGACAGGAACCGCCGTTCGCTCGACAGGCTGGTCGAGCAGTTCGTGCCTGAGGTCCTGCACGTAAACCATGCCGTGATGCTCCCTTATATCGCCAGGCCGGTCGCTGCCAAGTACGACATCCCCTATTTCGTCAGCATCCACGGCTCCGCGATCGACTTCACCGTCAGGAAGGACTCGAGGTATCTCCCGTACGGCATAGACGGCCTCGAGGGGGCGAAAAAGATCTTCGTGCCGAGCGAGCACACCGAGGAGCAGGTGATCGAAGTGTTCGGGCCGGCCTTGCGCGGGCTCGAGGAGAAGATAGCCCTTCTGCCGCCCGGTGTCGATACCGAACTCTTCAAGCCTGCCGAGACCGACCTTCGCGAATCCGTCGAAACAATGATGACCGGGGTAAAGGAAAGGAGTGCCGGCGTCAGGGTCGGCAACTTCTGGAGCAGGTCGCTCGAGGCTCGCGAACCGCGGGGCGCGCTCCAGCGGCTTGGCGACGAGATCGCAAGGATAAACTCGCTCCACCCCGAGTGGCTGCCCGACTCCGAGCTGGGTGTCGGGATGGAGTGGCTCGCGAGGCGGAAGAGCCCGTTCATGATGTTTCTCGGTAAGCTACTCGAGACCAAGGGTATACAATGTGCCATTCCCGCTTTCCCCCTGGTGATCAGGGAGTACCCCGACGCGAGGCTCGTAGTGGTAGGTTTCGGGGAGCTTCGCGGCCTGCTCGAGATGATGATCGCGGCGCTCGACGAGGGTGAGATCGGGACTTTCAGGCGGCTGTGCGAATATGGCAACGAGACGTATGTCGACAGGATGGACGACCCGTTCGGTCCGGTGCTCAAGTTTCTGGAGGACCTCTCAGGTCAGGGGATGCTCGATGATTACGTAAGGGTCTGTTACGAGCACGACCTCCGGGACGCGATCATCTTTACCGGCTACCTCACACCCGAAGAGCACCGCAACCTGCTGCCGCACGCACGCGCGCTGCTGGTCCCGTCTCTTGCGCAGGAAGCTTTCGGCATGGTGGCGACCGAAGCGATGTCCTCGGGAGTGGTGCCGATAGCGAGCTATCACTCCGGCCTGGAAACGGCTCTCGAGCCGATGCGCACGGTGTGGGGCTCGAGGGCGGAACAGGTCATGCTCGGGACAAGGGAGAAGCTTGTGTCCAGGATCGCGGCGGCCTGCAACACGGTGCTCGGCATGCCCGAAGCCGCGCTCGCTCTCATGGGCGTGGAGATGCGTTCCATAGTGAAGCAGCGCTTCAGTTGGGAGGCCACCGCCCAACGTATTGTAGAATTCTTTGAGGAAGCATCGCGCAACAACAGGTGAGACTCAGGCAAAGACCGTTCCAGATCGGCGTGCGACGGCTTCTGGTGCTGTGACAAACCCGAAGTAGAAGGGCGATTCCCCAGGAGGTGTGCGAATGTTCGGCGAGTTCGATGCAGTGGTCAACCACAAGGTGGGTATCTCCGAGTCCGGGTTTGCATCCGATAAGGTGATGCCGCTCGGGGAGGCGATCGAGAAGTTCATCAGACCGGGCATGTATCTTCATCTGGCACATAGCTACGCGAGACCATGTGCCGCGTACCACGAGCTGGCCCGCAAGTTCCGTGGCAAGGACCCGGGATTCACCATTAGCGGCCTGGGCTTTACCGGCGACATGAGTTCCATGTTTTATGCGGGCATCGTCAAGAAAGCGATTGCCACGTTCTTCGGTGACTCGCTCCCGGTTCCAGGCCCGAACCCGGTTTTTCAGGCGGCGTATCGCGATGGTACGGTCGTAATGGAGAACTGGACCATCCTGACGTTCTGCCTGCGCCTTCTGGCGGGCGCGCTCGATTTCGACTGGATACCGGCGCCTTCCATCCTTGGCACCAGCATCGAGCAGGAGAACGTCGACGATTACATAGTGACGGAGACACCTGATGGAAAGAGGACCGGCTTTGCAAGGGCCCTCAGGCCGGATGTCACTTTCATCCACGGCTGGGCGGCCGACCCTTCGGGCAACGTCGTCTGCGCGCCACCGGACGCCGAGACCACGGGTTCGGCGCGCGGGGCGAAAGAAGGGGTCATAGCGACCGTCGAAGAGATCGTGGACCACGACTTCATCAAGAGATACAGCCACTTTGTGGGCGTGCCCTCCTACCTGGTCAAAGCGGTATGCCCCGCCCGGTTCGGCTCGCATCCCGCCGGTATGTCCAACTACGGCCTTGAGAAGGAGGTCGCAGGTTACGAGGTGGACCGGGAGGCGGTTATCGACCTTCGCCGCAAGAGCACCGACCCCGATACTCTCAAGGAGTGGATGGAGGAGTGGATATTCGGCTGCAAAGACCACGAAGAGTACCTCGAGAAAGTCGGGCAGGAGCGCCTGTGGTATCTGCAGGGCAAGGCGGCTACGGATTCATGGAAGCAGGAGCTGGCGGAAGCGGTTCCCACGATGAACAAGGGACCGGAGTATAACGCGGTCGAGATGATGGTGTGCACTGGCGGGCGCATCCTGGCGGAAAAAGCGCTTGATTCCGGATACCGCACGATACTTGCTGGAGTAGGCGCATCCAACCTTGCCGCCTGGCTGGCCTACTATGACCTGCGCGACCAGGGCTATGACATCGATCTTATGGCGGAAGTGGGCTTCTACGGCTACAGCCCGCAGCCCGGCGATCCGTACATCTTCAACATGCGCAATATCCCGCACTGCCGGATGCTCACTAACATTTACGATATCCTGGGTTCGCTCGTCGGTGCCCGGAGCAACCAGTGCATCGGAGCGCTTGGCGCCGGACAGGTGGACCGGTACGGCAACGTCAACTCCACGTGTATCCCCGAGATGAAGATGTTTCTGGTCGGCTCGGGAGGCGCGGCTGACGTCGCCTACGGAGCCAGGGAAGTGCTCATCGTCATCGACCATCTGCCGTTCAGGCTCGTCGAGAGCGTGCCGTATATCACCTGCCCCGGAGAGAAGATCACCACCGTGGTCACCTCACGTGGCGTGTTGGAAAAGCGAGAAGGGGAGCTTGTGCTCACCGGCTATTTCCCATCGAGCAAAGGGAAGGAGGCCGCGCTCGACGCCATCAGGGAAAACTGCGGATGGGATCTGTTGGTGGCCGCGGACGTCTCGGAGATCGAGCCCCCGTCACTCGATGAACTACTGAGTACGCGGATCTTCGACCCGCATTCGTTCTTCCTCGGCAAGCCGCGTTGACCTTGACATAATCAGCTTGCTTTGTTATCCTGAATTTGCTTGTACCGCTTGAGGGGCAAGCATACAAACCGGGAGAGGGCGTCGCGCCAGGCCCAACGGCCAAGGCGCGGCGCTTCATATTTCCCTCCCCTCGAGGGTGAGGGTCTATTTGTTGGTCTGGATGAATTTGGAGAAGGAGCGGTCGTAGGTGCGTTCTGCTTCCGGTGTGAAAGCGCAGGCTGGCAGCTCACGCATGTTGAGGTGATAACGGAGGCATTCGCAGCAGCTGCCTTTCCTGCTGCATGGCTCATACGTGCAGGTGCAGGATGATTTGTTCCGGTCGATGTTCGGGCAGTCCATCTACGCCTCCTTGTTCTCGAGCGCGATCTCCTCGAGCAGCTCGCGGCCGTCACGGCCGAGAGCGTATAGCTTCACATCTTCGTCTACTTCGACCCACGTCCTGGTGGGCACGTCCTCCTCGGCCCGCATCCACGTCCCGGTGTTTGCTATCGCCATTCCGGTGCCTGGGAGCATCCCTACCCCCGGTCTGTGCGTGTGCCCGAAGATGAAGCACGAGGGCAGCGGGACTCCCAACTGGCCAAGGAGCTTCTCGATCTCGTCGTAGTTCTCTTTAATGAGAGAGTCGCGGAGCGGTGACTCGCGCAAGTTGTCGGAGCGGAAGAGCCTGCCGAAGAAGCTGATGATGTGGTAATACTTGAGTCCCTCGTTAACCAGTTCGGGGACCCATGGCGCGACCGACATTGCGCCGCAAAACGGTATGTTTGCCATCTCGATGTCGTGGAGCGTGGCGCTCTGCCGCCTTTTCTTGATGATGTGTCTCCCAAGCCAGAATGTCCTGGCCCAGCCGTGCGAGCTGGAGTAGAAATCGAGGTGATGGCCGTGGGTGAGGACGACCACACTTCCCGCTACGTCGCGCACTATAAAAGGATAGGTCATAGAGAAGCCCACTTTGCGCGAGCCGTTCGCATTTGCAAGCTTTCCCAGGGTCGTCTCACCGTATGTACGTGCCGGCATGAACCTGGGAGTGCTGAGGTCGCCCAGAGAGATCCGCAAGTCCAGGTCCAGGTTGAACGCGTCCATGAACATCTGGTGGTCGTGATTGCCCGGAACGTAGGTTATCTTTCCCACGTTTTCGAGACTCGAGATGGAATCGATAAAATAGCGGGCGCTTCGTAGCGCCGGCATCTCGGTCCGTACCCAGAGGTCGACGATGTCGCCGAGTAGCACGAGCTCGGCGATGTCTCCACGGCAGGCGAGTTCCTCGACAAAACGGTCGACCAGGCGGGGGTCATCGAGCATCATCGACGGCTCGCCGAAGTGCGTGTCTGATAGTGCGACTATCTTTCCATGGGAAATGGTTTCACGAACATGCATAAGTTGAATTCTATTGCCGGAATGCGCTTTCCGCAACGACGTCACCGGCTCTGCAAAAGAATGGTTTTCGCCGTTGACAGTTATCAATGCGCAGTCCCCCTTCCGGGCGTATCCTCGAACCAGGATTAAAGCGCCGACGTCTCAATAATAGGGGACAGGGAGATGTTGAAGAGAAAGTCGAGCAAGAGTGCTTGCGATCCGGGCGGGTCAAGCGCGTGCTCTCTGGTAGTGAACTCGAGCAAGGCGGATGTTACAAGAATGTATGGGTTATGAAAGGCCTCTCCTCCCGGGTGCTGAACGCCGGGGTTCCGTCCCCGGCAGATCGAGCCACGAGCAGCCCCCAGTGCCATCTCCTGCTGCCGGGCATCCGGGAGGACTCCTTTCTTTTGGCGGGCTCCGACCTCTTCGACAGCCCGCCGATGCAGCAGACGCGTGAAAGATACGAAAGATAGGCGGACCGGGTAGATGACGATGAGCGACAACGAAACGAGTGGCAAGAACGGTGCGACCGGCCTCGAGAACGGCTTCAGGTTCAGCCCGAGGTCAAACCGCGCGGGCGAGATAAACTGGCGACACTGGGGCGATGAAGCGTTCGAGGAAGCCGCAGCCGAAGGCAAGCTCGTCCTCCTTTCGATTTCGGCCGTGTGGTGCCACTGGTGCCACGTTATGGACGAGACTACTTATTCCGACTCAGGCGTGATCGAGCGCATAAACCGCGATTACATACCCGTACGGGTGGACAGCGACAAGCGGCCTGAAATAAACCGCAGGTATAACCAGGGAGGATGGCCCACCACCGCGTTCCTCGTCCCATCCGGGAGAGCCGTGGCGGGGCTCACTTACTCCCCGCCGGAGCAACTGACGCAGTTGCTGGACAAGCTTGCCCTCGTCTACAGACACCGCAAGAGCGAGATCGATACCGAAGCGGCTTCCGCGGGCGCCGAAGAGCGTGAGCTCCTGAGGTCCATGACGGAGAGCTCTGATATCGACCCGGACACGTCTGCGGAAGTCCAGGCCGAGATACTGCGCTCCTGGGACCGTGGCTTCGGCGGGCTCGGGGACGCCCCGAAGTTCCCACCCTCCGGCGCGCTCGAGTTCGCGCTCGCGCGATACCTCGAGACAGATGACCAGGCGCTCAGGTCGTTCGTAGTATCTACACTGGACGGGATGAGCCTTGGGGGGCTCTACGATAAGGCTGATGGTGGGTTTTTCCGCTACGCGACGGCCAGGGACTGGAGCTCGCCGCATTACGAGAAGATGCTTTCAGACAACGCGGACCTCATCTTCCTCTATCTTGCCGCTTCCACGGTGTTGGACCGGCCTGACTACGCCCAGATCGCGAGGGGTACGCTCGACTATGTTATCCACAGCCTCCTCGACGACGAGGGGAGCGGCTTCTACGGTAGCCAGGACGCGGACGAGCACTATTACCATCGCGATGCCCGGGGAAGAGCTTCAATGGATCCGCCGGCCGTCGACCGTACAATCTACGTCGATACGACTTCACAGATGATCTCCGCACTGGTGTTCGGGGCATCCGTCCTGGACGACCCGGACCTGCTCAAGATCGCCCTGCGTGTGAGCGATTTCATCTGGAGGCAAGGATTCAGACACGGAACCGGGATGTGCCATTTCATCAACATCCCCGCTGGAACTCCGGAGCTCTGGGGCCAGCCGGCCGACCAGGTCAACTTCCTCAGGGCGCTCATCGATCTGTACCAGGTTTCCCCGGCGCCGAGTATCCTCGAGCGAGCAATCGAACTGGGCCGGGCTGTAGTGGAGCGTTACGTGGGGGAGAGGGGTTGGATCGGCGAGGCATCCGAGCGTAAAAGTGCCGGTCTGCGGGTGCTGGACGACATTCCGACGGACGTACCCGACATACTGATAAACGGCAACGGGGCGCGTGCCCTGCTGGCCCTTGAAGAGCTCGCTCCGGGACATGATTTTGCTGAGGTTGCCAGGGGAGTGCTCGAATCACTGGCCGGTAAGTACATAGAGCATGAATATTTTTCCGCCGGTTACGCCCTGGCCGTCGAGATGCTCGAAAAGGGCTTGATAGAGGTCAGGGTGGCGCCGGGCGACTCCGCCGGTGAGCGCGATAGGCTAACCAGGGCCGCGGCGGCGGCTTTCAACCCGAGGAAACTCGTACGGCTGGAAACCGTAGAAGACTATGTGCCCCTCGATTCCGAGACGGAGGGACCTCCGGCGGTCGTATGTTCCGCGGGTGACAGGTGTTTGCCCGTGTACAACACGGATGAGTTGAAAGAAGCGCTGGCTTCGCTTGCGAGTGGCGCTTGAGAAGAAGAGAGTAATGAAGTTGTTGACAGGGGGAAGGGGGCAAATTGAATATAGCGCGGTCAAGGGCTCCTGGCGACGCCTCCTCCCCCGTCAGCACTAAACATATTTAACCATTGCACGGTGGTCAACGCGAGCCGGGGTTCCAAGACCCCGGCTCTCGCTTATTCCCCGAAGGTGGGGTCAGGTGTTCTTCATGATGAGGTCGGAGGTTGTGTCGGCGCACCAGTCGATGATGGCGGAGCAGGTTGTTGAGCGTTCGACGAAGTCGGCAAGGTCCTGCTCGGAGTCGAAGGGTCTTGCAATGTCGAGGCATTCGAGCGATTGGAACTTCTGCCCGAAGCTTTCGATGACGCGCCCTGCGACAGACCAGAGTTCCGGGCGGTCGAGGCGGTGCATGGTGTTGAACTCTCCGACGAGCAGGGAGCCCAGGGCGCCATGGAAGCCAACGTCGCCCGGGTCGATCCCCCAGACAACACCTGTGGCCATAAGCGCTCCGGCGAGCGCACCACACAACCCACCCGCAAGCCCCACGCCCCCATCGAGAGCAACAGAGATCGTCTCCAGAAGGTCATCACCAACACCTGTGAGCTCGCGTATCTTTCGCAGTACGGGACCGGCGCAGTACCCGGCGGAAGAACTCGCGCTTCCCTGGTTCGACGGGCGGTAGGGAGCGCCGAGTTCACTCACCAGGCGCTCGGCGACCGGACCCGCATGCTTTATGCAGCGAGTGAACGCTTTGCCGGAGAAGAGGTAGTTCGCGATGCCGCCAATCGTTGTGAGCGAAGTGTCGGTACGCTCGCGGCACAATGTGCTGCCGAACCGTCCCTCGAACCATCGGGTATACTCCTTGAGTTGCCTGTAGACTTCGGCACGGCGCTCATCGTCTCCCGAGGTCAGATTGTCTTCGTTGGACAGGGCAATCGCGAGGCACCCTCCTGAAACCACCCCGCACGTCGAGCCCCGGTTGAGAGCTCCGCCCTCGAGAGGGTGCGCGGCCTTGACGGCGCCGAGGTCCGACATCCCTGTACCGTGCACGACAGTACTCAATGTCGCCTGGCTTCAGTTGATGTAGGTGACAAGGCGCTTGGCGATGATGTTGGAAGGTCGCTCGCTCATCTCTCCTCCGTTCTGACGCCCTCGATACGCGGCGCAACCTATTATATAACCCGGGGTCGACACTACAGGCATGCCGCGATCCCACCAGGGATGACAAGCGGGTTTAAATGCCTTGCATCTCTGTAGTACGCTAGATTCGAAAGTCTCATCCAGAAGGGACGGCTTCATGAGTTCTCTACGAGTAGGCATAGTGGGGCTTCCAAACGCCGGGAAGACGACTCTCTTCAACGCACTGTCGCGAGCCGGCGCGCTGGTAGCCTCTTACCCGTTTACCACGGTCGAACCGAACGTCGGGGTGGTGCCCGTCCCCGACATCCGCCTCGCCGAGGTCGCGAGCCTCGCGGAATGCGGGCGGAATGTCAGTGCGACAGTGCGCTTCGTCGACATCGCGGGTCTCGTCGAGGGCGCGAGCAAGGGCGAAGGCCTCGGCAACCGCTTTCTCGCCAACATACGAGAGGTCGACGCCGTTGTCCATGTCGTAAGAGCTTTCGAAGCCGGAGACGTGTCCCATGTCGAGGGTTCGATCGACCCGGTGCGCGACGTCGAGCTAATCGAGACGGAGCTCCGCCTGGCCGACCTCGAGGTCCTCTCCCGTGAGCTGACCAAGGCGAGGCTGGCGGCAAAGAGCGGCAACAGAGACTGCGTTGGCAGGGTTGAGACATTGACCGGGATAGAGGAGGCGGTGAGCAGCGATATCATCCCGGACCGCGCCGCACTTGCCGGGGCGCTGGCCCAGAATGCTCCCGACGCGGGACTCCTGGTGCTCAAACCGACTCTTCTCGTGCTGAACACCGGCGAGACGGGTGCGGATGGCGAGCGGTTCGAGCGCGAGATGAGAGAATGGGCTGAGCCGCGCGGACTTCCGGTCCTCACCGTCAATGCCGAGATCGAAGCGGAGCTCGCGGAGCTCGAGCCTGAGGACGCGGCGGAGTTCGAGGTCGAGATGGGCATAGAGGAGGAGAGCCTCGCCCGCGTGGTCAGGGCCGGCTACGAGCTTCTCGGTCTCATCACCTTCTTCTCGATAGACTCCGGAGAGTGCAGGGCCTGGCCCGTGCCCGCCGGCTCGAGCGCGAGCTACGCCGCGGGTAGAATCCACACAGACTTCGAGCGCGGCTTCGTCAAAGCCGAGATAGTACACCAGGAAGATTTTATTTCGTGCGGTTGCTTCTCAGCGGCGCGTGATGCGGGCGCGCTTCGCCTGGAGGGACGAGATTACATCGTTCAAGACGGCGACGTCATCCACTTCAAGTTCGCCACGTAACTATGCCGCGGTGGCCGGCTCGGCATGTGCGTTCGATAGGAAGACTGGGCAGGGGAGGTCGATATGAGCGAGCGCTACATGATCGGTTACGACATTGGTACTGGTGGATGCAAGACCGTTCTGGCCACCCCTGACGGAGACATCGTAGACACTGATTTCGGGGAGTACCCTGTCTGCTATACGGGCGAGAACTGCGCCGAGCAGGAGCCGGAGGACTGGTGGAGGGCGGCGACGGCGACCACGCGCAGGCTTGTCGAAAGGACCGGAACGGACCCAGCCGATGTCATGGGAATAGCTTTTACAAGCCAGATGCTTGGTGTCCTGCCGATGTCCCGTGAAGGCGTCCCTCTTTGCCGAGGCATTATCTGGATGGATTCCAGGGCACAGAGGCAAGCGAGGCGCATGGTCAGGCGGATGGGCGGCGAGCGCGTCCTGATTAACCTCGTCGGAGTGGTTCCCTCGGGAAAAGACGTTGCCTGTAAGCTCAAGTGGTTCGAGGAAGAGGCCTCTGACATTTTCGACAGGGCGGAGGTGTTCCTCGACGTCAAAGGTTACATGCTATACAGGGCGACCGGCAGATTCGTGACCGACCAGACCGCGGCGTCCGTCACCGGCTACATGGACAAGAAGACGAGAGGCTGGTCGCCCTCTATGGCAAGGATCCTCGGTGGGTCGCGCTCCCTGGCCAAGATGCCACCGGTCAACAGGTCTACCGACATCGCCGGTGGGTTGACCGGCAAAGCCGCTGATGAGCTGGGCTTGTGCCCCGGTACGCCAGTTGCGACGGGCATGGGCGATGCTCCGGCCGCCATGATCGGGGGAGGAGCGCTTGGCCATGGCGAATGCGTGATAAGCATCGGGACATCGGGTCTGCTCCTGGTGCACAGCACTAAATCGGTAAATCTAGGCAAGTTCGGGATGGCTTCGATAGCTGCCGCGGACCCGTCAATGTGGCTGGTAACGGCCGAGTTGATCACCGCCGGCGGATGTCTCAAGTGGTTTTCGGAACAGCTCGTCACCCCCGAGGAGCACGAGCGGGCGCGCGACCGGGGGGGCATCTATGCCGAGCTCGACAGGGCCGTTGTCAAAGTGCCCCCGGGTGCAAGGCGTCTTATCTTCACCCCGTGGATGTTCGGTGAGAGGGCCCCGGTGACAGACGTTACACTGAGGGGTGGGTTCGTGAACCTGGGCATAGAGCACACGCGAGATGACATGCTTCGAGCTATCTACGAGGGGGTGGCCATGAACTTTCGCTGGTGTTTCGAGGCGGCCGCCACCAAGGGGTTGCCATGTCCAAGGGTGAGGGCCATCGGCGGGGGCGCTCTCTCGGATGCGTGGATGCAGGTGTTCGCGGACGTGACCGGGCGGACGATCGAACCCGTCGTCGGCGCACAGGAAGCGGGAGCGCTTGGAGCCGCTCTTGTCGTGCCAGTCGCCCTCGGTCGTTTCGAAGATTATGAAGCGGTGAAAAAGGCTGTGAAAGTGCGCGGAACGTTCCAGCCCGACGTGGGAAACCGGGAGATCTACGATAAGCTGTTCCAGCAGTTCAAACACATATGCGCCGGTCTGGCGCCTGTATATCATTCGCTGAACGGCTAGGATTCCAGCCCGGCACCGCGGCAGTGTGCGTACAACGGTCTTTTAACTGTCCTTCCCCCATGCTACAATGCATATGCTTGAATTGCTAAGTCGACCAAGTCGGTGGATCACACTCCCCGGGCAGGAGGGCGCATTGCGGCTAGACGACCGTGCACAACTCAACATCTCACCCGCGCTCAAATTCGCATCCGTTGGGCCCGATGCCTTCGACGACCGGCAGTTGCTGGCTGCGCTACTCGGCGTCGTGTGCCATGGACATTGGGCTGAAGAGCTGGCGCGAGAGATCCTCGACCAGGCGGGCGGCATAGGGGGCCTGCCCGATCTGTCGCTCGCCGAGCTGTGCCAGATAAAGGGGATAGGGCCCGCTCGTGCCGCCGCCTTGCTCGCCGCGCTCGAGCTCGGCCGCAGGACCCTGAGCGGAAGAACACCCGGGGCGAGGCTGGGCTCGAGCAGCGAGGTCCACCAGACGTTCTGGCCGTGGCTCGCCCAGGAAAAGATAGAGGTCTTCAGTTGTGCGCTGGTGGATGCAAGACTCCGCCTCATTCGAAAAGAGGTAATCAGTAAGGGCACCCTCACCGCCAGCATAGTACATCCTCGTGAGGCGTTCAGGCCCGCAGTCCGCAACGCTGCTTCCGGGGTCATTTTCGCGCATAACCACCCATCCGGAGACCCGGCTCCGTCCGATGAGGACCGCCGGATCACGGGAAGGCTCGAGGAGGTCGGGCGCATACTAGGTATTCCCATGCTGGACCACGTGATAATCGGCGCGGGCTCCGACTATTACAGCTTCGCCGACTCCGGGGACCTCGAGCCTCAGATGGCCGGCTACCGTGGTATGGTATTGCGATAGCGATAGCTTCGGTCGGGCTTTGCTGTTCGGCCGGTAAACCGGGGGTAGCATGATAAACGCACGCGAGATGTTAAGAGCAGTTCCGTTTACAGCGCGCAACCCGAGGGTGGTGTTCAACGCCTGGTATCTTCGTCATCATCAGAAGGTCGACGTGGGCCAGGGCACGTGGGTATCGGGCTGGGTAAGAGTCTCACTCGCGGCCAGGTCGTCGGTTTCGATCGGCGACGGGCTTTTTGTGCCACGCTCTATGGAGATAAGGGGCAACGATGACGGCCGAATAGTCATCGGTGACAATGTCACCATCGACGCCGGAGCGAGGCTGCACGTCGCAAACAAGGCCAATCTCTCTATCGGCGACAGGGTCGGTATCGGCCCATACAATATCTTCAACGCGTTCGACGACCTTACGGTTGGTGACGATACTATGTTCGCTCCGTTTGTAAACATCAACTGCGCCGACCATGGAATGGAGATGGGCGTTCCGATGCGCGAGCAGTATGGAAAGTACGGCCCAGTGACAATCGGCAGTGACTGCTGGCTTGGAGCGATGGTCGTGGTGACCAGGGGCGTGACGATAGGTGACGGAGCGGTCATCGGCGCTGGCTCCGTAGTCACGGGGGACATCCCGCCGTACACCATCGCGGCCGGGGCGCCGTGTTGCGCCATCAAGGAGAGGGAGTGACCTGCTCCCCTGAAAAAATCGTAAACTCCTCGCATCAGGCCCTCATCGCTTCCGACGTTGGCGTTGCGCTATCCAGGCGCGATAGAAGCCGCGGCCTGATCGGGCGAGACAGCATGCGTGAAAAGGAGGCCCTGGTAATCCCAAGGTGCAGGCAGGTTCACACGTTCGGCATGCGGTTTGCGATCGACGTCCTTTTTGTCGGCCGCGACGGTGCCGTGGTGCGGGTCTGCCGCGACCTGGCCCCCCGGCACATCTCTCCGATCGCCTGGCGCGGACGTACAGCGATCGAGCTCCCCGCCGGCACTGCGGAACGCACGGGTACG
>PMDX01000062.1 GCA_003154635.1 Actinomycetota bacterium
GGCCAGAAGCGCCGCGAGTTCGAGTTCGCCGTGGTGAAGATCAACTACCCCGAGGCCCGGCCGCTCGTTCCCACGATGCCCGAGGGCTCTACCCTGCCGCCCCCCACCGACATGGAGTTCGTATACAAGTACCTCGACAAGCTCGTCAACGCCCACTCCAAGGCCGAGCGCGAGGATTACACGTACGCCGAGTTCATCGAGCCCCAGATCGGTGAAGTCATAAAGATGTACAAGGAGGACGGCTTCGGAACCAACCAGGCCTGCATGGCCGTATGCAACCCCGAGAGCATCCTCCTTACCGATCCCCCGTGCCTGCGCCAGATCGACACCCGCATCTACCCCGACGAAAAAAAGCTCCACTTCATCGTCTACTTCCGCTCCTGGGACCTCTGGGGCGGCTTCCCCTCCAACCTCGCAGGCATCCAACTCCTCAAAGAGTACATGGCCGATGAGATCGGCAGCGGCGTCGAGCCCGGCGAAACCATCGCCGTCAGCAAAGGCTTGCACCTCTACGACATGTACTTCGAGGTAGCGAACATGCGGCTGGGGCGGAACCACGAAAGTCCGGGTGATTAGGCAATATTTCAGAGTTTAGGCAATAGATCGCGGGCTTGTTGAGGCGGATCTCGCACTTGCGATCTTATGGCCGTGAAGACTGCGCGGTCGACTTTTATCCTGCGTCCTCCGACGCCCGCTTTTCGCCGCGCTTTGTCACTGCGGTTGCTTCGTCCCGTAGCAACGTTGGATCGCTACCGGAGTTATTGGAGCCCGCGTTCTTGGGAGATCCGCATCTGCATATCGAAAAAGTTCTCGGGCGTAGCAGGTGGCTCGGCTTTCTCGATGAGGGTGATCGCTTCCACGGGGCAAGTCGTGACGCACAGCCCGCAGCCGATGCAGCGGGCGCGATCGACCTCCACGCACTCATCACCCTCGACCAGGGCCTCGATCTGGCAACGCTCGAGGCAAGTCTCGCAGAGCGTGCATTCGTCGGGATCGATTGAGGCCTGGAAGCGCGAGCCCGCATGGTCGGCTGGGCGCTCGTAGGACCGCAGGGCCCGTAGGTTGCCGCAGGAATCGCCGCAGCAGATGCAGATGTTCATAATCAACTGTGAGTTGCCGGGGGAGACCACCATCCCGATTCGCTCTGCCTCGTCGAGGAGCTTCAGGCACTCGTCCTCCGCGATACGTCTGCCGATCCCGTTCTCGATGTAGTACTCGGCTGCATATCCGAAGCTCAGGCAGTTCTCGAGCGGGTGATCGCAGCTCTTGCCTACCAGTGCGCGCTCCTTGCGGCAGATGCACTCTGCGACAGCGATGGTCCCTTGGCCTTTGACCAACTCGCGGGCGACATCGTATGGCGCGACCCTGGAAGTCGTGTCCAACGCGGCGCCGACCGGGATGACCCGTAGTTGCATGGTCGGGATGAGTCCCCAAGCGTCGGTGACGTGCGGGATGTACTCCTCGAGCAACTCGGCGAGCTCTCGGTCAAGCGAGTCCACATGGAACTCGTATATCCCGACTAGGAACTGCTGAGCGGAGTAGTGCGGCTCGCAGCCGATCCTTACCCGGAAGAGGCTGCCTTCGCGGGCCATCTTCTCGAGCCTCGAGGCAAGCTCGTCGGCGTCCATGCCCAGACGCTCGGCGATCGAGGCAACGGGCTCGGGGGTGCGGCCGAGCTTCATGGCCAACTCGGCTTCCTCCGGGGTGAAGTACCTGGCGAGTATCTTGAGTTCCACGCCGGACTCAGTGGCGGGGAACCCTCCGGGCATGGCGTCGAGGAACTCCTGGTACCTCCTATAGACGTCTTCCAGCATTGTTACCTCCTGATGGCATTGCAGTGGGGTTCTTGCATCGATCGTGAACTACCTTTGAGTGGCAGGCCATTGCCGAACGTGCTCTGAGTAAAGGGCCAGTATGATCTTCTTCACTGACTCAAAAGTGGCGTCAATATCGAAGTCGGGGTCGACTAGAACCTGCAAGGCAAGACCGTCGAACATCGCGCGTAGGATGCGGCTGAAGTGATTCAACGGAACGATGAACTCCCGGGTATCACCCATGACCTCGGCCAGGCATTTTTCGATCTTGTAGCCGATCTTGTCCATCAAGAGGCGCATTTCGCGTGCAGAACTCTCGTCCACGAAGCCTTTGGCCACCAATCCGAAGAACCTGCGGTGGAAGACGTCATCCTTTAAGAAGACTTCCCTTATCGCATCGAGCGTTTTCTCTATACCTTCCAGGTTACTGCCGGCGCCCTGAAACGCTTCGTCGAATTGCTCGAACTGCTCGTCGACGGAAGAACGGATGACCGCGTTGACCAGATCTTCCTTGGCGTTGAAGTAGTAATATACGGTCCCCTTGGTCACGTCAGCCGATTCTGCGACCGATCTGATGGTCAGTGCCTCGGGCCCGCCGCGAGACAGCACGTCTTTTGCTGCTTCAATTATCTTCTCACTGCCGATGTGGCGTGTTCTGGACATCTTTGAACTCCTCAGTAATCATTCCGCGCCATCCCTGGACCCCGCAGACCGCCCGGAACTCAGACCCAGTAGAGCCGGAAGCCTCTTGATATATGAGGCGTGAAAGGCAAGATGAATGACCATGACCACTATGAAAAGCGCCGATGTTATCACATGCAGGTGCACACAAGTCTCGTAAGAGGATGGCCTGGAGGCATTGCCTTGACGACTCTCCGTTTTTTTGGCCTCCAGGCCAAGTCCCGCGAGGAACATTCCACTGACGAAAACGAGCATGAGTAACGCAAACATCGTGACGTTTGTGAGCGCATTCCTTCGAGCCTTCGTCAACCCGACCACACCCCCGGCTTTCATATCGGCCCAACTCCCGATATTCCATCAGTCAGTCGTACGTATAACTAACAGGATAACCATTCAGTAAAGGCAAGTCAAATTCAAGACCGGATATTCCCTCGACATTGTTGGCATATTCTGTCTCCCGTCGGGGGCTACAGACGTCATCATTTTTCGAAGTACTTTCGGAGTAAATTATCCTCAACCGGTGGAATTCGAGTCCCTGGAAGAAACTGGAACAAACTGGAAACGGTCGAAATATCGCTTCAGAATGGAAAAACTGATGCTCTATGAAAGTGGCCTTTCAGAAATTGAACTGGGACAAACACGAAGGGCACCTCTACGACATGTACTTCGAGGTGGCGAACCTGCGGCTGGGCCGGAGTGGCGAGAAACCGCAGCAATAAGGGATAATCCGGGGTTTCTGGGGTCCGGGAAAACGGCAGTCCGTGAGCCCAGTTTTCATTTTTTCGAGCTATGTTCGAGTGTTATATTGCCCTTTTTCCCCGTTGATCGCAGACTTTTTAAACTCTGCGGGGGTTCGAGTCCCCCCTCCGACACCACCACGCAGCGTACGTAATGTCAGACCCCTGAGACCACGAGTTCCTATCGCCTATTTCGGTAAGAATGGTAATATAGCAGGCGGGCGCGGATCCTCCTGGTATTGAAGGAGTTGAAGATGATTGCTTACACTAGCAGGAATGCGAACCGAAATAGGACAGAAGACAGAGTTGTCAAACGGGAGCTTGCATGCTGGAGATAAGGTTTCACGGGAGAGGCGGGCAGGGAGCGGTCACCTCGGCCGAGCTGATCGCCGTAGCGGCTATCGGCACAGGCAAATACGCCCAGGCCTTCCCGAGTTTCGGGCCCGAGCGCAGGGGCGCCCCGGTCGTTGCTTTTTGCAGGGTTGACGATAAAAGGATCCTTGCCCGCGCCAAGGTATACAAGCCCGATGTTGTGGTAGTTCTCGATCCGGGACTCTTGACTTTGATCGATCCGGTCGAGGGCCTGAAGCCGACTGGGATACTCATCATCAATTCGAAGAAATCCCCTGAGGAGATAATGGATTCGTGCCACTTCTCCTGTCGTGTCGGTATCGTCGACGCTGACAGGATCGCCCGGGAAGAGATCGGACGGGTCATCGTGAACACTACCATGATGGGCGCGGTCATCAAGGCGACGGGCCTGTTCGGGATAGACGATATCCGCGGGCCCATGTTGGACCGCTTCGGGCCCAAGCTGGGAGAGAAGAACATGAGGGCCCTGCAGCGGGCGTATGCTGAACTGGTGATAAAGGAGTAGGCAGACGTGGCCAGACCGATCGAAGAGATAAAGTGGCAGGACCTGGAAATAGGGGCGACGGTCAGCGAATGCGGCAGCTCCAGGGAGTATAAGACCGGTAGCTGGCGTTCGCTCCTGCCGGTGGTCGACAAAGACCAGTGCATCCACTGTGGCGTCTGCTGGCTGTATTGTCCTGACGCGGCCATCAACCGGTCGCCGGACGGTCAGTTCGAGGCCGACGTGGAGTACTGTAAAGGGTGCGGCATCTGCGCCAGGGAATGCCCGGTAGGCTGCATATCCATGGTAATCGAGGAAATCTGATATGGCTAAGGAACGCAAGGGAATAGAGGTATCGCTGGCCGTTGCGGAGGCGGTAGGACAGGCGGACTGCGATTTAATAGCCGCTTACCCCATCACCCCGCAGACCCATATCGTAGAGCACCTGTCCGAAATGGTGGCCGACGCGCACTTGGACGCGGAATTCGTGCCGGTGGAGAGCGAGCATTCGGCCATGAGCGTATGCTGCGGCGCGGCCGCCGTGGGAGCCCGTACTTTCACCTCCACCAGCTCGCAGGGGCTGGCCCTGATGGCGGAGATATTCTTCATCACCTCGGCCATGCGGCTGCCCGTGGTCATGGCCCTGGCCAACCGCTCCCTGTCCGGGCCGCTGTCCATCTGGAACGATCATACCGACACCATGATGGTGCGCGACGGCGGCTGGATACACGTGTTTGTGGAGAACGGCCAGGAGGCCTACGATCACGTGTTTTGGGCCTTCCGCGTGGCCGAGGATCCCGCGGTGCGGTTACCGGTGGCCTTGAACATCGACGGCTTCATAATGACCCACATGATCGAGCCCATTGAATTCGAGGACAACGAGCTGATCAAGCGGTACATACCTGAATACACGATGGAAAAACCCCTCGACCCGGACAACCCGGTCTCCATGGGCTGTTTCGCCATGCCCGAGATATACTCGGAANNTTACCGGACGACAATACCATCCGGTCGAGACTTACCGGGCCGACGATGCCGAATACTGCATTGTGACCATGGGTTCGCTTGGCGAGACGGCCATGGCGGCCGTGGACGAACTGAGGGAGCAGGGAGAGAAGGTCGGGGTCATCAAGATCCGGCTGTGGCGTCCGTTCCCGTTCGATGATCTCTACAGGGCGGCGGCCGGCAAGCACACCCTGATCGTGCTGGACCGCGCTATAAGTTTCGGCGGCCCGGGCGGCCCGGTGGCCCTGGAGCTGAGGAGCGCAATGTGCAACATACCGCAGGCGCCGGTGGTCGTGGATTACATAGCGGGACTGGCGAGCAGGGACGTGACCGTGGAAGATTTCAAATCGATCATCCTCGGAGGAAAGGCCAAGGCCGCCGAGGGCGACACAGCCGGGTTCACGTTCTACGGTCTGCGTGGGTGAGGAGCAAGACATGGACAAGTACTCTGTTTTCTCGGCGAGACTGGTTGAAAAGGACGAGCTTTTCACCTCGGGCCACCGCGCCTGCCAGGGCTGCGCCGAAGCGCTGGCCGTCCGACTGGTCATGAAAGCACTTGGACGCAATACCATAGTGGCCATGGCCACGGGCTGCATGGAGATCATATCCTCGCCGCTGCCCACGACGGCCTGGGAGGTGCCCTGGATACACGTGGCCTTCGAGAACGCCTCGGCTGTCATCAGCGGCTGCGAGTCCGGCATGAAGGCCATGATGCGCAAGGGGAAGCTGCCCCCGAAGAAGATCAACTTNNAGCGCTCGAGCGCCACTCCCTGGGGTGCCAGCACCACCACCAGCCCGGTCGGCAAGGTATCCAAGGGCCAGTACACGCAGAAGAAGGACATGCCCAAGATCGCCATCGCCCATAACATCCCCTACGTAGCCACGGCCTGCCCCAGTTTTCCCTTCGACCTCATGGAGAAGGTCGAGAAGGCCGCCGCCATCAAGGGCCCGGCGTATCTGCATATCCTGTCGGTATGCCCAACGGGATGGCGCATCCCGTCGGACGAGGCCATCAAGTATGGACGCCTGGCCGTGAACTCCTGCGTATTCCCGCTCTACGAATACGAATATGGGAAATACAACCTCACCTACAGGCCGTATCCTATCCTGCCCGTGCGGGAGTATATCGAGGGACAGGGGCGCTTCCGGCACCTGAAGCCCGAGGACGTCGATTCCATCCAGGAGCACACCAGGACGGAATACGAGAAGCTGGTGAAGCTCAGCGAAGAGGGTTGATCGCATGACGGACGTGACTCAGTTTGACCGCATAATAGACCGTTACGAGAGGTTGGAGGAATCACTGCTGGCCATCCTGCAGGACTTCCAGCGCGAGTTCCACTATGTCCCCGAGGAGGGCATACGCCGCCTGAGCGAGGTCATGGAGGTCCCGGAGAGCAAGATCTACGCCATGGGCACCTTCTACAAGGCACTTTCGCTCACCCCACGCGGCAGGCACACCATCAAAGTCTGCACGGGGACGGCCTGCCATCTCAAGGGAGCGCCGCAGATCCTGGAGACGCTGGAGCGGGAGCTGGAGGTTAAACGCAACGGCACCACGACCGATGGAGAGTTCACATTGGAATGCGTCAACTGCGTGGGCGCCTGCGCCATGGCGCCGTTGACGCTGATCGACGAGGAATATCACGGGCAGACCCGCTCCTCAAAGATCATGGACATCGTCAAGAAACAGGCGGGGAGTTAGGGATATGGGAGCCATCAACTCCATCGAGCAACTGGAAGCTTACCGGCAAGAGATCGCGGCCGAGGGCAAGGCCGATCTTCCCACCGTACTGGTGTGCTTCGGCACAGGATGCCAGGCCAATGGCGCCAGGCCCGTGGCCGAGGCCTTCAGCGATGTCATTGAAGAACAAGGGCTCGAGCTGAACGTGAACATCGCTATCAAGACCACGGGTTGCCACGGCTACTGCGAGAACGGGCCACTGGTAGCGCTCCAGCCGCAGGGTATTCTCTACCTCAAGGTCAAGCCCGAAGATGTGGCCGAGATCGTGGAAAAAACCATCAGGAGCGGTGAGATCGTCGAGCGGCTCATCTACAAGGACAAGACCACGTCGGAGATGATAGCCGAGTACAGCGAGATCCCGTTCTACAAGCACCAGCACCGCATCGCATTGAAGCGCATAGGTGCCATAGACCCGGCGAGCATCGACGATTACTTTCTGGCGGGCGGCTATGCCGGGCTGGTCAAGGCGCTGGGGATGAAACCCGACGACATCATCACCGAGATCGAGAATTCGGGCCTGCGCGGACGCGGGGGCGGCGGCTTCCCCACCGGGACCAAGTGGCGCTCCTGCGTGGCCGTAGACAGCGATGTCCGTTACGTGCTGTGCAACGGCGACGAAGGTGACCCGGGCGCTTTCATGGACCGTTCGATCATGGAAGGCGATCCGCATGCGGTTATCGAGGGCATGATCATCGGAGCCATCGCCGTGGGAGCGCACAAGGGCTACATCTACGTGCGCGACGAGTATCCTTTGGCGGTCAGGAACCTGAGTTCCGCCCTCGAGACGGCACGCGAGAAGGGCCTGCTGGGCGACAACATCCTGGGCAGCGGCTTCGCCTTCGACATCAGGATCAGCCGCGGTGGCGGCGCTTTTGTGTGCGGCGAGTCTTCGGCCCTTATGCGCTCAGTGGGAGGCGATGTGGGCGAACCGCGCGCTAAATACATCCGTTCGGTCGAAAGAGGCCTCTACGACAAGCCCACGGTCCTCAACAACGTCGAGACCTGGGCCAACGTGCCCGAGATCATCGTCAAGGGAGCGGAATGGTACGCAAGCCTGGGCACCGAAGGCTCCAAGGGCACCAAGGTCTTCTCCCTGGTGGGCAAGGTCAACAACACCGGCCTGGTGGAAGTGCCCATGGGCATCTCAATACGTGAGCTGGTCGAGAATATCGGCGGTGGCATCCTGAACGGCAAGAGGTTCAAGGCGGTCCAGACCGGCGGCNNTCGTCATGGACGAGGATACCTGCATGGTGGACGTGGCCAAGTACTTCATCAACTTCCTGGCAGAGGAGTCCTGCGGGAAGTGTACCCCTTGCCGGGACGGCCTGCCGCGCATGCTGGACCTGCTCACGGACATTACCGAGGGCCGCGGTGGAGAGGAGCACGTAGCGCTGCTGGATGAGCTGTGCGACCTGTTGAACTGGGGGGCGTTATGCGGCCTGGGGACTTCAGCGGCCAATCCGGTGCTCTCAACCATCAAGTACTTCCGCGATGAATACGACGCCCACATCAGGGACAGGAAGTGCCCTGCCGGGGTGTGCAAGGAGCTCATCACCTATGCGATTGACCCGGAAGCGTGCACCGGGTGTCGTCTGTGCGCCAAGAACTGCCCGCAGGAATGCATCACGGGCGAGCGCAAGGAAGCCCATGTGATCGATACGGCCAAGTGTATCAAGTGCGGCGTTTGCAAGGATGTATGCACCTTCGATGCAGTGAGGATCTCATAGCATGGAAAAGATAAACGTTATAATCGATGGCAGGACCTTCGAGGCCGTGAGAGACCAGTGCGTGCTGGAAGTGGCGCACGAGAACGGCATCTACATCCCTTCGTTGTGCTATAACAGCGAGGTGGCGAGCAGCGGCGGCTCCTGCCGCGTCTGCCTGGTGGAGGCCCATCAGAGCGGCAGGATGAGGTTGGTCACTTCCTGTAACTACCCGGTGCGCAAGGGCCTGGAGGTGAAGACGGATACCCCGCTGGTGCACAAAATCCGCAGGGGCGTGCTGGAACTGCTGATGGCGCGAGTGCCGGATTCGGAAGTCATTCGGGAGATGGCCGCCGGTGAAGGGCCGACCGATGTCCGCTTCCGCCTGGATGAGGGCGAAAACGACCGCTACAAATGTATCGCCTGCGCGATGTGCACCAACGTCTGCGCGGAAGTGGTGGGGGTTTTTGCCATAGGCATGGTCAACCGCGGAGCGGACAAGAAGCCCGCCACCCCCTATAGTAAGCCGTCGGATGTGTGCATCGGCTGCGGCGCCTGCGCCTATGCCTGCCCCACCGGAGCCATCACCATCAAGGAGAAGGATGGCGTGCGCCGCATATGGGGCAGGGATTTCGACATGGTCACCTGCAGCGTCTGCGGCACCCCTTACATTCCGGAAGCCCAGGTAGACTGGATAGTGAGGACGACCGGCAAGGACAGATCGTTCTTCGACAAATGCCCTGATCACAGGTGATACCCGGGGCGCGCCGGGACTCCCGCGTGCCCCCCAACACACGCTTATCCACTCCTCAAGGCATGTGCACAAGATGGTGTCGGTCCTCCGACACCACCATGTATAGTACGCAAGGTCAATCTTCTAGTCCGTCTTGTCTGGCAAGGCCTTGTTCTATTGTAATGAGCCGATTGTTCAAGTATCTGAGTAACAGTTCCTAGCGCGCTGATGCTCGAAAAGAGGCCACCGTGGCAGTGATCAGTACCAACCCGACACCGGCTATTACAGCAAGAGTCCTCAGGTCCTGGCCCCAGTTATTGCCGAAGTTCATCAACTGTTGCCCTGTCTGGATTACGTAAGCAGCCGGATTGGCTTTTGCAACCGCTTGAAGCCAACCGGGCTGAAGCGTCTTCGGGAAGAAGGCCGGTGACAGGAAGAGAGCAGGGAGGGTGAGTAGAAGTCCGGCTACCATTGTCATCTCACTGTTCTTGGTCCGCAACGCGATCAGGTTGGAAACTGAAGCCCATACCAGGCCGAACAAGACAGCAAATCCAAGCATAAGGACTGCCCCCGCCCACCCAGTCTTTGTCCGGGCGCCCATTAAGAACGCGACTCCAAAGATGATCGCGCCCTGTAAGACCATCAGAACCGCATCGGCCGCCATGCGGCCCAGCAAAATGCCCGACCTGCGGATCGGACTTATGAGGAACTTGTCCATCATTCCTGTATCTATATCCGTTATTGTCGCCATCCCCGACTGTAAGGCAGTAAAGAGCATGGAGAGAACGATCATGCCGGGAACCAGGAAAGTCAAGTACGACGAATAGCCGAGCCTTCTGAACTGAAAGGTATCAGCCAGGTTGCGGAAGATTTGGGAGAACAGTACCAGCCATATGATCGGCTGGACAAGCGACATCGTGACCAGCATCGGAGTCCTGAGGCTCCTGATGACGTCCCGGGCTCCTATGATCCCCACCGACTTGAGTTTTCCGACCATCAGGAACCTCCCCTTCGTTTGCGTCCATGAGCGGTGCCGAAGATGCTGCTTACCGCTCCGACAACGATAGGTTCAGAATGAGGGCGGTCCCCTGTATATCGGAGAAAGACATCGTCCAAGGTTGCTTTAGTCTGTTCGACAGAAATAATCTGGATATTGGCTACCTTGAATGCGTCTATCACCGGAATCACACTGGCGTTCACGTCCCGCACGTATACCTGAAGCGGGTTAGCTGCCTGGACGCGTGTGACTTCGGGGTTGTTGGCCAGGAGTTCTGCCGCCCTCACTGCCAATGTGTCATCAGCGAGTGTCAAGATCAGGCGTCCTTCTCCAACCTCTTCCTTGAGTGCCCCCGGAGTCCCCAGCTTTACGAGTCTTCCCCGATCAATGATCGCTACGCGGTCGCATACCCGGTC
Source organism: Actinomycetota bacterium (assembly GCA_003154635.1). Classification (GTDB taxonomy): domain Bacteria; phylum Actinomycetota; class Geothermincolia; order Fen-727; family Anoxymicrobiaceae; genus FEN-727. Next base: position 10,681 of record PMDX01000062.1, read on the forward strand.
AGCCTCTTCGAGATACTGGGTGGTAAGCAGCACCGTCGTCCCTTCCTCCCGGCTGATCTTTCGCAGTTGCCCCCAGAGCGCGTTTCGTGACTGTGGGTCGACCCCTGTGGTCGGTTCATCGAGAAACAGGACAGAAGGCTTGTGGAGCAGCGCCTGGGCAAGGTCCAGTCGTCTTCGCAGTCCGCCAGAAAGCCTCCCCGCACGCTGATGCTGGACGTCCGTCAACGAGAACAACTCGAGCATCTCGTCCACTCGCTTCAACGACTTTTTGCCGGGACTGAACCCATGGAGAAATCCTTGGAGAAACAGGTTCTCATGTCCTGTAAGGTCATCGTCGACCCCCGTAGCCTGGCCCGCGTATCCAATGAGTTCACGTACCTTATCCGGCTGGGTCTCGGTATCGAAGCCGTTGACAGCAGCCCTACCCGAAGTCTTTCTCAACAATGTCACAAGTATCCGGACCGCCGTGGACTTGCCGGCACCGTTAGGTCCGAGCAAGCCGAATATCTCACCGGGTCTCACGATAAAAGACAGTTTTTCAAGTGCAACAGTACCTCCCGGATAGACCTTTGTGAGATCCTCTACCTCGATTGCGGGAGTTGCGGAGCTTCCTTCGCCGACCGATATCGAGTTCACCTTGACCACGCCTTTCCTTGCGATATGCTCTTTTCGTGTTGCAATGGGCGATTGCCCATATTATAATGGGCATGTGCCCATATAGCAAGATCCAAAAGCAGAATTCCTATAGAGGGGATAGAAGAATATGGCACCACGGGGTGTAGCGATTCCGGATGTTCGCGAGCAGCTATTCGAGGCTACCGAAAGGATACTTGTCCGTGAAGGACCTGTCGGGCTGAGCAGCAGGGCTATAACTACAGAGGCGAGTGTCGCAAAAGGGATCCTGTATAACCACTTCACCAACCTTGATGTTTTTCTTGCCGAATTTGTTGACGATCGTGCGCAGCGTATATCTGAAAGTGCGATAACGGTGCAAGCTATGGCGGGCAAAGCCACGGTCGAGAGGAACTTAGCCGACGCGGCTCTATCCGTTTTCGGATCTGATGCAAGCCATATAGCAACGCTGGTGATGGCTCGGCCAGGCCTGATGAAGCAACTGGAACTGACGAATTCGCCCGGAATGGCCACCTTTAAATCAATCGAAGATGCCTTTATGGACTATTTGAATGCTGAGAAGCGAATTGGTCGCATCGTTCCTGATGCGGACACCAGGACAATCGCTCTTACACTCGTTGGTACAGTGCACCACCTGTTCATGACAGGCAGGGGTGGGCATTCGGACCTGCGGAAGCAAGTCCGGCGGGTAGTCAGAGAACTTATGGTGGGAGTTTCCCTCGATTCGGAGAGTCACCGAACTGCCAAGCCCGGGCCGAATCGGCCAGGTTGAGCCAAGGCAGGTTCATCCACTCTTCAAGGACAGAGAGAAAAGCGCCCGCGGCCCGGCGGCGCATCCGTTAACGCACGTTCTTAGAGTTGTCCGACCCTCGATCCTGTGGGAGCAGTCTTTTGTGTATCGGCTGCAGGCCCCCCGTTGCGTTCTGCACAGACCAGCTCGAGAATTCACAACGGCGACTGTCCCGTTTGTGAGTAGTCCCCTTTGTGAATCGGTAGCTTCGGCTAGAACGTTAGGTCGCGGAAGCCTCCGATCGTGTCCGTCCCGCCTCCCCGTCCGAAAAAGTACATAGCGCGCTCGACCATGATCTTCTTGCCAACGGTCTCGCAGTCCACCTGCACCGAGGCCCGCCCCTCGAGCTTGTCGCCCATGTTGTAGGTCTTGCGCGAGTTCGCCGGAACTCTATCGGTGAAATTCACGTTGTGCGCGCCGTTCGGCCTGAGGTAGGTGATCCGGATGTTGACCGCTGAGCTGTTCGGGTTCTGCACGAGCGTCCAGGTCTCCGTCGGCCCGTCCTCGGGGGTCGCCTGCCCGTCGGGCAGGTAGAAGCTCGAGTGAGGCGCGGCGAGGCCTATCGAATCATGGCACGCTTCGCCGAGTGCGGTCCCTGCGCCCCAGTACATCGCGCGCTCCGCGATAATGGGCTTGGACCCATGGACTTTGGTCGAGAAGTCCTTGCCGGGAAGGGACTCGTTGACCCTGATTGTCTTGCGGGAGTTGGCGGCCATGGTGAACTGCGAGTAGTTCACCGGGCCGGATGAGGTCATGAAAGTGATGTTGACCTTAACGGAGCTCGAGTTGGGGTTCTGGACGAGCACGTAGGTTGTGAAGCCCCAGGCGCTCGTGCCTTCGGCGAGGTAGTAGTCGCTGGCCGGCGAGGTCGTCCCGATCGAGTCGTGCCCCTCGCGCCTGTTGTTCCTGTACATCGCGCGCTCAGGGATGATCGGAAGCAGCGCAGTTATCATGACCGAGGCGTCGTGCGACCCGATGTCGTCGGCCATGTTGAACGTCGCGCGCGAGTGCGCCTTGACGAGGTGCTGGACGCTTTTGGGGCTGCCTCCCTCGATCATGTACTTGAACGTCGCCGTCGTATCGCTCGCGTTCGGGTTCTGCACCAGCAACCAGCATTCGAAGCCCCAGGCGCTCGAGCCCTCCGGCAGGTACCAGCTCGTGGCTGGTGACGTCACGCCGATGGACGAGTGCGCCTCGGGGGACGCCGCTCCCTGCCCCGTCCAGGTCATCGTCCGGTCGACCGCGATCGGCTTCATGTGGTCGAGCGCCTCGACCCTGGTCGAGAAGTCCTTCCGGCCGAGCAAAACGCCCGGATCAACCGTGGTCTGGCTGGATGCTGCGAGCGTGACGTTCTGTGTGACGTTGGCGGCGCCGGACGGCATGTAGGTTATTTGGGCGGCGACCGGCGTGGCGTTCGGGTTCTCGATGGTGATGTAGTCGTGGAAGCCCCAGGCCGTCGTTCCCTCCGCGAGGTACCACTGGTGCTCCGGGATTGAGATAGTGACCTTGGCGACCTCGGTCGACGCGTAGCAGCAGAACCAGACGTTGTCATCCGGGCCCAATGTCATGCCCATCGTCCCGGGGCTGGCCTCGAGGTTCTGGTACTCGGTGACGACGCCCGAGGGCGTGATCATCGCTATGCCCTTGTGCTGGTTCTCGGACCACCAGATGTTGCCGTCGCTCCCGTACACTATCCCGCGTCCCCAGCTGCTGGTGATCCCGGTGCTGTACTCGGTGACCACGCCTCCCATCGCTATCTTGCCCACCCTCATCGCTGTGCTCTCGGTGAACCACATGGAGTTGCCTGGTCCCGCGCAGATGCCGAATGGCTCGCTGCCAGCGGTCACAGCAAAGTGGGTTATCGCTCCGCTCGTCGTGATACGGCCTATCTTGTTCGACTTGTTCTCGGTAAACCAGAGGGCACCATCGGGGCCCGCCGCGATGTAGTATGGCTCGGTGCCGCTCGGCAGGGAGTACTCGGTGATGGCCCCTGACATTGTTATTCTGCCAATCTTGTTCATGGCTTGCTCGCAGAACCACATGTTGCCGTCAGGCCCGCGGCAGATGCCCTTCGGCTGGCAGTGAGCGGTGATTCCCGAGGAGAAATGAGTCACGACCCCGGTCGTCGTCTCACGGGCGATCCTGTTGCCCGTCGTTTCGCAGACCCAGATGTTGCCGTCCGGACCCACGGCGAGCCCATCGGGCCCGCTCAGGGTCGTGCTGATCTCGGTCACAACTCCGGAAGTGGTGACCTTCGCCAACCTGCCACCCGCGAGCTCCGAGAACCACAGGTTGCCATCGGGTCACGTGATTATGTTGTAGGGTTTGGAATTGGCAGTGATTCCCGACCCGTAGAAATTGATCGGTGCTGGTGTCGCCGATGCTGCCGGGGCGAAAAGTGCCGTCAGCGTGGCGCCGATCAGCGCTATCAAGGCTAGGGAGGCGACGATGCGCCGGCGGGTTCTGCGAGTGTCCATGTTCACACCTTTCTCGAGGCGAATACTATAGGAATATTATCATCTCCGGCCCCCTGAAGTCCGCTCCCGGAGTGCGATTTGAGTCCAACTGTTGTTGACAATTCGTAGACATCAAAACCTGACGACACTCGAGAGAAACAGGCGCACGCGATAATACGAAATCCGGCACTGGGCAGCACTGGGCTGCTGAACGCACCAAGAAGAACTGACTCCGAAGAACTCGAAAACTGTTGTGGGCGTTAGTCCACGGGGTCACCGCTCGCCTTCGGCGAGTGGGGTGGTTC
>PMDX01000241.1 GCA_003154635.1 Actinomycetota bacterium
TCGACGTGGCTCTCGGCGGCGAAATTGACGATCGCGTCGAAACCTTTCGCGATGAGCCCGTCGACGACCGCCGCGTCACAGATGTCGCCATGCACGAACGTGTACGCGAAAGAGCTCTCGACGTCTGACAGGTTCTCCGGGTTGCCCGCATAGGTAAGCCTGTCAAGGTTGGTGATCGATATGCCCGGGCGGGCGTTGAACATGTACCTGATGAAGTTGGAGCCAATAAATCCGCAGCCGCCGGTGACGAGTACTCTCAATGCCAACCTCTCTATCCCATCTTTATGGACCAGTCGTATGGTATCTCATCCGTATCAAACGGGAGGCGATGCTCGTCGGGCTCATCATAGTCGTAGAGCTCGTTCGGCATATTTACGATGAACGCCTCTTCGACGCTGATGCACTTCCATCCGTGGTAGACTTCTCTCGGGATATGGACCAGTATCGGCTTGTGCTCGCCCAGGAAGATCTCCTGCACCTCGCCATGTGTGGCCGAACCCTCGCGGCCGTCGTACAGGGCAAGCTTTATCNNCTGGCCGAATTTCTCAAAAATGTCGTCATCGCTACGGAGCATCTCCATGAGATGGCCGCGCTCGTCCGGGACTACCCTTAACGGCTTAACGACTACACCCTCTATCATCTCTCCTCCTCAGGTCGGCTGCCCGACCCCGGTCTGGCTATCAGAGTATGCCGACCCGGCTGTTGTCACCGAGCATGAAGCGGTAGGCATTCGGTTTCAGGGGCGAGCGGCCAACCTCGACGTTCTGGCCGATGAGGCTGTCCTCGATGCGCCCGGGAATGTCTGTGACGGAGCTTTTCTCGAGAATGATACTGTGCTCGATCTCGGAGCCGGTGATGGTGACGTCGAAGTATATCGAAGTGTAAGGTCCAACATAGGAGTTCACAATCTTTGTGCCCTCCCCGATTATCGCGGGACCCCTGATCGTGCTGCAGATAACCTCGGCACCCTTCTCAATGACAACCATGCCCTCGGTCCTTGACTCGCTGTCAACATGGCCCTCTACGCGAGGCTCCATCGTCTCGAGCATTATGCGATTCGCCTCGAGCATGTCGTCGAGGCGGCCGGTGTCCTTCCACCACCCGCCTATGATGTGCGGGTCGACGACGCGCCCCTGATCTATGAGCCACTGTATGGCGTCAGTTATCTCGAGCTCGCCGCGGCTGGAAGGCTTGATCGCCTTGCAAGCGTCCATGATGTTGCCGTCGAACATGTATACCCCTACCAGCGCAAGGTCGCTCGCCGGCTTTTCGGGCTTTTCAACGAGGCGCACGACCTTGCCTCCTGCCAGCTCGGCCACGCCGAAGCGCTGAGGTTCCGGGACGCGCGCAAGCAGTATCTGGCTGTTCGGCTTGTTTTGCCGGAACTCGTCGACCAGTCCCTTGATGCCGTCCTTTATCAGGTTATCACCCAGGTACATGACAAACTCATCGGTACCGAGATAATCCTCGGCGGTAAGCACCGCGTGCGCGAGACCCAGGGGCTGTTCCTGGTGAATATACTCGACCCGGAGCCCCCACGGGGAGCCGTCGCCCACTGCCTGGATGATCTCTTTGGCCGTCTCGCCGACAACGATGCCCACGTCTTCGACGCCGGCCTCCTTGATCGCTTCGAGCCCGTAGAACAGCACGGGCTTGTTCGCGATAGGCACGAGCTGCTTGGCCATCGTATGGGTGATCGGGCGCAACCTCGTTCCGGAACCGCCGCAAAGGATCAACGCTTTCATTGACTTTCTCCTCCAGGGGTGTCAAACGACTTCAGCATGTTATCACCAGCCCAACCGTTTTCTCAAGCCGCCCTCTCTCGGACCCCCGCTCACTTCCACCCGGGTTCCATGCCAGTATGCGTATGCCTGAGAAGGTGGGGGTGATGGCACTAAACCCTGCACGCCGTATGGCCCATGCGCATACGGGTCATGTACGCGCACTGGCCTCGTCTGCCCTCCGGTATCTTTCGCCCAGAGGACGATGTAGACGATGAATGCGAAGATGCCGCACATCACTCCCCAGACAACCGCCAGGGCTTCATTCCTGCCGGACATCCTCGCGAAGTACCAGCAACCGTAAGTCAGCGCTCCCGTCATGATGATAGTTAATACGAGTGAGACGGAGGTGAACTGTGCGGCCACCGGGAGCCCTGGCGCCGGGATCAAGGTTCCATCACACCCGTCAGGGTCGTGAGCTCGAAGCCCCCCGCGCGCAGGTTGTTAACAACCTCGACGAGCGCATCCCTCGTGTACTTCCCGAGTGTGTGCATGAGAACGATAGCCCCACCCCTCGTCCCGACCGTGGCACGGTCACGGATCTGCTCCCGAATCGTGGAGGGTTCCCAGTCGAGCGTATCGACACTCCAGAGCACCGTGGCGTACCCACAGTCGGCCGCGACCTGTTCGACCCTGGCGTCGGTGGCCCCGTACGGGGGGCGGAAGTATGCCGCGCCGGAGACGCCGGTGATATCCTTTATCGCCTTCTCGGTCCCTTTGATCTCGCTCGTTATGACCTCGTTCGGGAACTTCGTGCAATCAGGGTGCGTCGAGGAGTGGTTGCCGATCTCGAAGCCGAGGCTGACCGCCAGTCGGAGCAGATCCGGGTTGCTGTAGCACCAGGCGCCACACACGAAGATTGTTGCGGGCACCCGCAAACGGGCCAGCTCTTCAAAGAGCGCCTTTGTCGCCTTCGGTTCGGCCACTTCGCTCGTATCGAAAGTCAGGGCGACTTTCTTCTTGGTGCGCGTCCCGTGGCTCACCAGCACCGGTTCGCGGGGTGCCGTGGGCAACGGCGAGGTCGGCAGGATGATCGCTCCACCACCAGGCTCGAACGCGAGGCGTCTTGGTGGAACGCTGTATCCCCTGAGCCGGCCGCTGTCCCTCGCGGCGTCCAGGCGTCCACGCCCCGCCCCTGCGGTCAGGCCCGCTTTGCGCTGATGAGGCACCTCGTAGTCGAGCCCCAGCACCTGGACGTCTCCCTTTGCGGAGACCGCGGGAAGCACCTTCACCCCGGAGCTTCCCTCATCGAGCGCTTCCACCACGTCCTGCCCGGGTCCGACGACCCTGGGCGCTGTTCTTCGTGAGAAGTTCATGGATACCAGTGCGAGTGACAAAACCAGGATAAGAACGAGCGCTTTACCGGCTACGTCATCGTGGACAATGCCGGTATCGAGCCTGCGCTTGCCGTGTCTTGAGCCGGAGCGTCTCATCCCACCACCATCAGAACCGCTCTGCACCTAGAAGCCCGTGTATCCTTCGGCGAAGTACCATGTCCTGGACGCGCTGTTGACGCCGATCGTGTTATGTCCGCCGTCCCTCGAGGAGTAACCGTCAGAGTAGATGAAATACATCGACCTCTCCGCGATGACGTTCACGCCGTTGAGCGATTCGACTGTCGAGCTGACCTCCGAGTTGGACAGACCCTCGACGGCGTTGACCTTCAACGTGAATCGCGAATGCGCTTTTATGCCGTATTCCTTCACCACGCTGCCGCCCCCGGGAGTGTTGAACGTGACGCGCACGTCCGCTTTCTTACCTTCAGGGTTCTGGATAAGCAGCCAGGTGTCAAAGTTGCCACCCGTGTAGCCTTCGGCGAAATACCACTTGGCCGCGGGTGCTGTAACTCCGACGCTGTCGTTCCCATCGTCAAGTCCGCACCCGTTATAGTCGAAGTACATCGTACGCTCGGTTATGAATCCCACATTGTTCCTCGAGACAAGCCGCGTCGAGAACCCGGCACTCTCGAGCCCCCTGACGGCATCTGCGTGTATCGTGTATCGCGAGTGAGGCTCCACGGTGTAGGTGGCCCTAATATTGACGCCATCCTCCCGCATGTAGGTCGCGTCTACCGTCGAGGCTGTGTCGTTGGGGTTTTGCAGCAGTATGTAAGTATCGAACTTCTGCGCGGTGTACCCCTCGGCCAGGTACCACTGGTTGGAGGCGGCGTTTACTCCGGGCGCATTCGAACCGCCATCACAACCGTAGTAGTCGAAGTATGATGAGCGCTCGGCTATGATGCCGTCACCGCTGACAGACTCGACCATCGTCGACACGTCGGTGTTCTCGAGTCCCGGCACATCGTTGAGCTTCACTGTCACACGCGATGACGGCCCGGCGGTGAGTGTCTTCTCGACAGTCTTACCGCCGGGCAGCATGAAAGTATACTTCAGTTTCTCGGGCTTCAACTGCGGGTTCTGAACGAGAACGTAAGACTCGAAAGTTCCTCCCGTATAGCCCTCCGCGAGGTACCACCTCGGCTTCGGGCTCGGGATGCCCATGCTGTCGCTCCCGCCTACGAAGCGGTCCCTCATGTTGAAGTACATTGCACGCTCGGCAATGACGGGAAGGTCCGATATGACACGCGTCGATACCTCCTGCAGCTGGAGATAATCGTTGACCTTCAGCGTGTAGCGAGAGTGCGCACCGACCTGCTCGATGCAGTCGGACGTCGTGCCGTTCGGTTGCATGAAAGTGAACGTGACCGCCGTCGATTGCGCGTTGGGATTGTACACCAGGATGTACTCATCGAAGTTCGAGCGCGACAGATCGTATTTGGTGCTCGGAAATCCCAGCAGTGCCTGTATGGTACTGCCGGGCACGCGCTTGATCGCAGCAGACCCGACCAGCCGCGCCGTCCTCACCCGCCCCCCGGGAGTCCGGTCCGAGAGGTCCATAACGTTAAGGCTGCCGACGGCCGTGTCGCTTCGCGAGTTTAGCCTCGCTTCAAGCTCGGATTTCCTGAAAGCAAAGCCCCAGGAGTACCGTGGCGAATACTTGCAAAAGTCGTCGGGCTTGCCGCGGAGATACGGTATGGCGCTTCCACCCCAGACGTCCTCGTTGTTCTCCGTGTGCCCCCCACAGGAACCGCAGTAGGCCGCCGTGATCGGCTGGCCGTTGTAGGTCATAATCTCGCCTCTGGTCGCGTCGACCGCGGCGTTGTTGTTAGGATATGCCGCGATGTTCTTGTTCTCATCGCAGGCCTGGCAGCAATCTCCACTCGAACATATATCGAAACCCTGCGCCGCGTGCTTGCCGCGTGCTATTACGTTGATCGCGTATGTCCTCGCCGCGACGTAGAGGCACTTGAGCTCCTCCATGGGGGAATCGTTCGGTTCTTCCTGGAGGTGGTAGAGGTAGTCGTGCATGCTCCAGGTACGTATCTGGCCGTCACGGCCTTTGACCCTGATCGGCCGGTTGTCGTCTGTGCTCGAGAATGAGATGCCCGTGTAGTAGTAGTTGAGTATCTGGTGATAACCCTGGCCTGCCAGCGCCCTGTAGTGCACGCCGTCCATGCACATGCCGACGCCGTGAGCCCGCCCTGTTCCGGTGAAATAGAAGTACGGGTCGCCACCGGCGCCGCTCGCCCGGCCCGCGGAAACAGTCGTCATCTGACCAAGCGTGAGTACGAGCAAGAGCGCGACGCATGGACCAGCGGTGCGAATGAGTCGAGTTCTCGCTCTCATGAAAAGCCCCTTGTGTTCAGTATTGTAAATTACAGTACACTTCTGTTAATTATTAGATGCCTGCGTGTGGGCTACCTTCCCGTATAGCCCTCGGCGAAATACCACCTTGCCGAAGGCCCGGGCACGGCATTCGAACACGAGCCGCCCGGGCGGCCCATGTAACGGAAGTACATCGAGCGCTCAACAACGACCGGCCTGTTGCTGTTGACCAGGGTGGAGACCTCGGCATCGGCCAGGCCCGCCACCTTGTCCACCTGGATTGTGAAACGCGAATGGGCCGCGACAGTATACGTGCGGTCCGTGAATTTCCCACCGTTCAGCATGAACCGAACCGAGAGATCCGCCGGCTCGTCGTTCGGGTTCGACACGAGCACGTAAGTGTCAAAATCGCCGCCGGTGTATCCCTCCGCCAGGAACCACCGTGTCCCGGGCGACGGTGTTCCGACCGCGTCGTGGCCTCCGGTTATCCCGTTGTACGTGAAATACATGGCCCGCTCCGCCGCGGTGGGCAGGTCCGAATGTACGGTCATCGAGAACGCACGCTTACCCCAACCCTTGATCTGGTTTATGGGAACGGTCTTTCGAGCATGCGCCGGTATCACGAGATGCACATCGGAGCTCTTCCCGTCGTCGCCCAGCAGCCTCAGCACGGCGTTCGTGGCGGTATCGTTTGGGTTCGCCAGCAGGACATATGTATCGAAGGTACTGCTGGTGTAACCCTCCGCGAAGTACCAGTCGTTCGAGAGCTGGGTCAGGCCCTGAGCGTTGGACCCCTCCTTGATGATCCCCTTGTAGTCGAAATACATCGAACGCTCGACGACTACCTGGCGCGTCGATGATACAGCGGTGGAGAACTGTGCCTTCTCCATTCCGGGCACAGTGTCGACGGCGACGGTGTAACGCGCGTGCGGCGCGACCTGGCAGTGGAGATCGACGGTCTGACCACCCTCCTTCATGAACGTGAGGGTCACGTCCGCCGTCTCGCCACCGGGGTTCTGTATCAGGATGTAGGTGTCGAATCCAAAGTCCGTGCACCCCTCGGCAAGGAACCAGTTGGCAGCGGTCTGGGTCGACCCGGGGCTGGTGTGCCCGCCCGGGTACTTGCCCAGATACTTGAAGTACATCGCGCGCTCGGCAACCACCTGGCCCGTGGGTGAGTCGACGGTGGTGGAGACCTCCTCGTTAACGAGCGTGTCGTCGACCTTGACCGTCTTGCGGCTGTAAGGCTGCAGCGTCCGCGACTCGGTCACCTGCCGCCCGTCCCTGAGCATGTAAGTGAGGTTGGCCTGCGCCTGCGTGGCGGTCGGGTTCGCGAGCAGGATATAGGTATCGAACGAATCGGGCTCGGCTTCGGCTATAACCCTTTTGCCACAGGCGAAGTTATCGCTCCAGTACCCGGTGAGGTAGTCGACACTCACCCCGGCGTTGCTGCCCGTGGAGTGTATGAACATTCCCCTGCCGACGTACATGCCTGCGTGTCCGACGTACGTTGAGGTCTTGGGGTCTTTATAGAAAAAGATCGGGTCCCCGGGGAGGAGCTGCTCCCGCGGCACTGTCGCGTAACGCCCGTCCCTTGCCTGATCGTCCGCCACTCTCTGCATTGGATACCCGAGCACGCTATTCAAGACGTAATACGTGAGACCGGAACAGTCGTACCCGCCCTCGGCATCTGACTCTCCGCCCCAGACGTACGGATAACCCACCTTCGAAAATGCGGCGTCCAGGGCTCTTGTCCTCTGGGGGCCCGTGAGAGGGCTCTGGCACGACAGCCTGTTGAACGTCGTCTTAATGTACTCCATCCGCCACTGGTCGTACTGTTCCGAGACCTGGATGCTGTACGCAAGCTCGCAACGGGGATAAGTTCCGGTAGGTTTCGCGTGTGTGTCCCGGTATCGCATGTGCAGGTCGCTCGCGACGATCGACTGGCCGCTGTACGCGGGGGCCCTTGGCCACAGCCCATGGAGGCAATAAGCGGGGCTGTCTGTACCGCCGTCCAGGCCGAGCCCTTTGTCGAGGCCTGCCATGCAGCTCTCCGTAGAGTGCGTCTCGTTGGGCTCGAAAGAGCCGTCGGGGTATACGCCGATATATCCATACTTGACCGCGATATTCGCATACTTGAAATTCGCGTCGGAATCTTTGAGGTCGGGGAAATGGATCGTCGGGTCCACGCTTTCGCCCTGCTTTTTGAACAACTTGACCATGCTGCAGGCATACTCGAGGCGCTTGACCGGCTCGTTCGGGTAGAAGTTGCCGTCACCAGCCCCGTTCATGTATCCCTTGCTCGTCACATAGTCGATCGCCGACTGGATCTCAGCGGGTTGATTGGCGATATCAGGATAAGTATTGGCGCGGACCGGCTGCGCCCCCGTGAGGATCCCGAGGACGGACGCAATAAACACGATTACGGCCAACGCGGCGGTCGCCCAGGCCGATCTGGTGCCTCTGGTCGCTTTCATTACTGGCGTCACCTGGTACAGCCCTCCGCGAAATACCACTTGGTCGCAGCCTGCGTGACGCCCATCGCGGCGTCACCTCCCGACTTACCGTCATACTCGTAATACTTGGCCCGCTCGACAACGAGCGGCTGGTCACTATCCACCTGCGTGGCAAAAGCGACTCCGCTCATCGTGTTGATATCGTTCACCCTTACAGTTCGGCGCGAATGTGCGGGAACCTTAAGCGCGTAGTCCACGCGACCCCCATCCTCACGCATGAATCCAAGGGTGGCGTGCGCGGCCGTATCGCCCGGGTTCATCAAGAGGACGTAAGTGTCAAACCCAGGTCCCGTATAACCTTCAGCCAGGTACCAGGTGGTCGAAGGCGCATCTACCGCCGTCGAATTGGAACCCTCGCCGATACCCTTGTATTTGAAATACATCGAGCGCTCGACCGCCACAGGCTGGTCGGATTCGACATGGAACGACACCTCCGTGTTGGAAAGGCCCGGGACATCATCGACGTGGATCGTCCGCCTGCTGTCGGCCGCCACCTGGTATTCCTTTACGACCGTCGCGCCCTTGGGCAGCAGGTAGTGGACTTTCGCGTTCGCCGGAACGCTGTTGGGATTCTGTATCAGGATGTAAGTGTCAAACGCCCCGCCGGTATAACCCTCGGCGAGGTACCAGTTTGTCCCCGGCGAAACGAGCCCCGGAGAGTCGTGTCCTCCGGAGATCCCGTTGTGATTGGGAAAATACATCGCCCGCTCGACGACCACGGGTTTCTTCGATGTCAATCTCACCGAGAAGTCGGCCTTCTGAAACCCATCCACGGAAGAGCAGTCGAGCGTGAACCGTGAGTGCGGCTGTAGCGAGAAAGTCTGCTGCATGTTCTTCCCGTCATCGCGCATGAACTGCATGGTGACCGAGTTGCTGGATCCGGACGGGTTCTGTACGAGTATGTACGTCGTAAAACCCCAATCGGTCGAGCCCTCCGCGAGGTACCAGCCGGTCGACGGCGTACTCACTCCGGGCGCGCCCGTCCCACCTCTGCCTTTGTCAAAATTGAAGTACATGGCTCTTTCGGCGACGACCGGCACCCCGTTCACGCTCTGGACCATCGCCGACACGTCGTTATTGAATATGTACTCGTCCACGTGGATCGTACGCCTGGTGCCGTGGGGTACGAGCTCCGGGTAGACCTCTTCGACCCCATCCCCACGCATATAGTGAATCTCCAATTTCGCGTCACGAGTCGCATCTGGATTCTGGAGCAGCAGGAACTCGTCGAAGTGACCAGGGTCCACGAGGTACAGGTGGATGCCCGCCGCGACCCCCTCGGCTATCTTCTGCCGGAACCTGGGGTCCTGGAGCAGCTTGGCCTCCGCGGGGTTGGTCAGGAAGCATCCCTCGACCAGCGCCGAGGGCATATTCGTGTGGTGGAGGACGTAGAAGCCGGCCTCCTTCACTCCCCGGTCAGGCAGCTTTATGCGCTGGACCACCTGCTGCTGAACGAGCGTCGCCAGCTTCTTGCCCTCAGAAGCGCCGTAGTAGGAGTAAGTCTCGGTCCCCTGGCTGTCAGTCATGAAAGCATTATTGTGGATGCTCATGAAAACGTCGGCCCTCGCTGCATTGGCTATGTCGCACCGCTGCTGGAGAGAGACGGTTGTGTCTGTCTCACGCGTCATTACCACGTTGTAACCGAGGGACTGAAGGATCGGCCTCACGCGAAGAGCGATATCCAGGTTTGGGATCTTTTCCATCACGCCGTTGTAGTTGGCCCCGGAATCCTCACCACCGTGGCCGGGGTCAAGGCAGACCAGCGGCGCTCCCTTCCCCGACGGCGCGGCGCCCAACGCGGGCATTCCGGCAAGAAGCAGGGTGGCCAATGCTGACGCTATGAGAACTTTCTTCAAAATCGACACTATGAACCTCAAAAAAAAGCCAGGCGCGCCCGGAGATCACACTCCGGCTCCCTGGCACGAGGATCGGCATTCGATTAGGTCATTGATTGTATCACAGACTTTCTTCTCCATACTCCCGCTCCTGTCCTTGAAAACCCGCGGTCAGATCTTGAAGTCAACGGATGCCTATGGAGTCGGTGCCGCCGGAGCGGTTGTTGAAGTACATGGCGCGCTCGACGATGATGGGGCCGTCGGCGCTCACGCGAGTGCTGACTTCGGATGAAGGAAGTATTTCGTCGACGCCGATGGTGAAGCGGCTCCTGGCCGGCACTGTGTAATCTTTGATCGTGTTGCGGCCGCCCGGTTCCATGAACGTCACGGTGACTTTTCGGTTCTCATCGCCCGGATTCTGGATTAGCACCCACGTCTCGAAACCCTGGTCGGTATAACCTTCGGGCAGGTACCACTCTGAATCCGGTGTGGGCGTTCCTATGGAGTCGTGGCCGTCGCTCCTGTTGTTCCAGTACATCGCACGCTCGACGATGACCGGGTCCTGGGACCTCACCTTCACCGATACCTCACTCGCGGGCAGGTAGCCGTCGACGAGTACCGTGAACCTGCTCTTTGGCGGGAGCAGGTATTGCTTGATGGTGTTGGCCCCGCTGCTCTCCATGAAAGTGACTGTCACGTTGTTGTACGTCGCCTGCGGGTTTTGTATGAGCACCCAGTCCTCGAAGCCATTGTCTGTATAGCCCTCGGCGAGGTACCAGGTTCGCGAGGTCGATACGGCCCCGATCGAACAGGTCCCCGACTTCATGTCGTTGAGATACTGGGCTCTCTCGACTACGACGGGGTCCGTGCTCTGTATCTCCGTGGAAACGGATTGCGCGGGGAGGATGTCGTCGACGTGAATAGTGAATCGCGAATGAGCCCCAACTGTATACACCCTGGTCTGATTGCCGGCATCGGGGGTCATGAACGTTGCCGTTATATCCGTGGCTTCGGCGCCCGGGTTCTGAACCAGCACGTACTCGTCGAAGTTATCCGCCGTGTAGCCCTCGGGCAGATACCATATCTTCGAGGGCTGCGATACGCCGATCGAATCGTGCCCGGCCCTCCTGTCATTGAAGTACATCGCGCGCTCGGTCGCGACGGGTCTGTCTGAGTGGATGTGCGTGCTCACCTCTGCGTCAGGCAAGATGTCGTCGACCGAGATCGTGAAGCGGCTCGACGCGGGAACCTCGAACGTGCGCTCGACCGTCCGGCCGCCCGGCAACATAAAAGTGACCTGCAGGTTGGCCGGTGCGGAGTTGGGGTTCTGTACGAGGACGTACTCTTCAAAATCGCCGCCCGTGGCGTTGTGCCCGGTGAAACCTTCGGCAAGGTACCATTCCGTCGAGAGCCCCGGCACCGTGTTGTTGACGTACACGGGCGCGCTAGCCGGGCGAAGCTCGTATTTCGCGTCCTTTGCCCTGGCATCTATCGTCGCCGTGTATACGCCGTCGTTCACGATCGCGCCGCCGTCCGTCTTGCCGTCCCAGGTGAAGCTGTGACTGCCGGGCAACTGGTCACTTGCCGCAAATGACCTGACGAGCCTTGACCCTTCCCATATCGAACACGTGACCGTTGCCGCATTGGGAAGTGAATAACTGACCGTCGCCTCGTCATCCACGCCGTCACCGTTGGGACTCAACGCCCTGGTGCTGGCCTTGACGCCCGTCATGTCCCTGACGTTTCGCGCGGCGACCTTCATTTTGAGAACATTGGCGGGGTCATTCACCGTCGGCGCGCCGGTCAAAGAGGCGAAGTACAACGTTGGAACCCTGTTCGCCTCGACAGCCTGGCTCCAGTCGGCTTTCTCGAACACCGGGACGCGCAGCTTCGAAACCGTCTGCTGGTAATACATCGCGCCGGCGGGTGTATCGATGGTCAGTCCCGCGACCGCCTCGATCAATCCCAGGCTGGCCGCTCCCCTGGGGTAGTAGCCCAGG
The DNA here is from genome assembly GCA_003154635.1 of Actinomycetota bacterium. GTDB lineage: Bacteria > Actinomycetota > Geothermincolia > Fen-727 > Anoxymicrobiaceae > FEN-727. Next base: position 11,798 of record PMDX01000241.1, read on the forward strand.
CTCTGCCCGAAAGACGACGCGCCGCCCGTGCTTGGCGATGATGAGGCTGTCGTGTGCGAGTTCGCCGCGCCGGCCCGCCCGCCACCACCGGCCGGCGTGAAGGGCCCCTTGCCGCCATCAGCGCGGGAAACGCCGGGCGAGCTCGCTGAAGCGCCACCTGCCGAGCCTCCGGGATACACTACCACGTCCCAGTACGTCCCCCAGAGGCTCTTGGCGAAGTACTGCTCGAGGTTCCAGTAGCGACTTGTCATGTTCAGCGGGTTGGAGCCTCCGAGGTTCACCCCGAGCATGCAGGCGGCCTGGTCCCGCCAGACGTTCTGAGAGACCCATTCGTTATACGCCGCGTAGCTCGAGTGTGTGCAGCCGTAAGTCTTCAACGTCTCTTCCGTCGAGTTGACCAGGTCTTTCCTCAACCTGGATGTGTTGGTAGAAGTGACCCCGGCGGCGCGCGTCCCGCCGAGCAGGTAGACGAGCCCGTTCGACGGGTAGATGCTGTACGCCTCGCGGTCCGCCGCGAGGACGTCATCGTCCAGGCAGACCGCGTAATGGTCCGAGAGCCACATGTCGTACTCGAGCGTCTGGTTTATGGACTCGACCTGCGCCCTGCACTTCGCCGCGAACGCGCTATCGCCGATCGCCGGGTTGGCCGCCATCTCGCGAGCGGCCTGGTATGCCGCAAGGCACTTGAACCCCAGGTACGCCTGGTCCTTCCCGTTCTGGATCGCCAGCGATCCCTGGTCGACGGTGTTTGTCACGTAGATATCCGGAATCCCGTTGTTGTTCGTGTCGCAGTTCGTGATGAATTCCGCGAGTTTCTTGATGTTGCCGAACCGGCTCTTGACATACGTGGTGTCACCGGTCCGCTTCCAGTACTTGTACATAAGGAGTATGTAGTCCGCGTTCTCCTCCACCGCCATGCTGTTGGCGTACGCCTGGCCCGTGGCCTGATCACCGTACCCCATGTCGTGCGACAGGTAAGTGCCCTGCTGGCAGGTTTGCGGATACAGCAGCCACTCGTCCATTATCGTCTTGAGAAGGTCCGGCCAGTAGTAGAAATAAAACCACGCGTTGTTGTACTCGACGTCCACGGTACTGTGGTAACGACAACTGCTGCCCTCCCAGACGCTGAACCACTCGTTCCCGTTCGAGACCGTCCACCACGTGTTCATGAGATAGCTCTGGAACGAGTAGCAGATGAGATTGCGGACCGGCCCAGAGTAATCGCCCGGCAACTTGAGGTAACTATCGCTCGAGATAGTCGAATCGAAGAAATCCGACCTGGTCACGGCCGCGTCCCCGGACGTCCTGTTGGACACGGCATAGTCCGCTACGTCCTCGACATTATCAAAATCGCTCGTGTACTTGTACTTGTAGGTCCTGGCGCTAATGGTCGCGGTGTTCTTGACGGCCATCACAGTCCCGGAGATGTAACCCGCCATGACGAAGTTCTTCTCCGTGGCGGGCGCGCCCGACACGAGGCCCGCGATGTTCCATACAGCTCCGGAATAGCCTCTCGGGTAGAAGCTGTATGTCGGCTTCTTATAGTCGCTGTAAGTCCTTGGATAACCGGTGGGCGACTGGTAGCCCCAGATCGAACCGGAATCGAACGTCGTAAAGTCACTGGAGGCCTGCGTCCCATGGAAATCCACGCCGAGGGCTTGAGCCGCGGGAACGGAAAGGCTCTCGACCGCCGACCTTGCCATTCTCGGGTTGTACGACTCGTCGTAGTAGTTGTACTTTGTCGTGTACTCGCAACCGGTCGTGTCCGCTGTAGCGTACGTCGTTGCCGGGTCAACGCTGTACGGGCTATGCGGGCGGGCGAAGACGAAGTAAAGCTGCGGGTACGTTTGTCCGGTGGTCTCGACCTTCACGTCCACGTTCAGGAACGGCGCCCCCGAAAGCTTTTCCATGCCCGGGTAGAACGGCGAGCGAAACGTCACGGTGCAGATTACGTCCGGGATCGCCGGGGACGAACACGTATATGTCTGGCTGGTCATCGTCTGGACAAGCGACATCGTCTCCCACACCGGGTAGCGGTCGGTAAAAGGCAGGACCCGCATGTTGGTCCCGGCCTGATCGGTCGCGAGGCCGAGCACAAGGTCCGATAGGTCGCCCGTGCCGTCTCCCAGAGAGGACGCGCGCGCTCCGAGCTTCTGCGGCACCAGGTTCAGGCTGAACCGCGACCCGAGGCGCCCCAGTGAAGTCTCGTACGACTCCTGCCCGGAAGCGTTCGTGAACCGGGTCGGCGTATCCATCGTCAGGCGGCTCTTGGACGCGTCGACCTCGACCTTGTTGACGGAGCCCGNNCCTGATGGTGCTTATGGTCGCGAAGTCCTTGCAGCCGGTCTCGTCGGAACGGAAGCGCACCAGCAGCACACCCTTATTGTCCGCATCGGCAGTGAACGTTCGCTGCAATGCCCTGTTCTTGCCTGCTTCGTGGTAGATGTCGAGCTTGGATATCCTCTTGGAACCCGAAACGTACACGTTGAAGATGCGCTTTCCGGATGCCGACTGGTCGTGTTCCACGAAGCAGAGTTCGACCGTGTAGTAGGTCAAAGGCAACAGGTTTCCGATGGCGTAAGAGAAGTCTTTTCCCTCCCTCTGACGCTGGAACTTGTACTCCTGCTTCGTGATGTCATCGGTCCCGGAGATACTCTGTTTCTTGAAAACGGAGGGTTGAGTCACTACGTCCGTGCCCTCGTTCCGGAGCTCGACGACCGGTTGGCCGGCGTTCTGGGCAAGCGCGGCCGATGCCAGGAACAGGACGATTGCAATCGTTGTTACCGTGACGAAGGCCCAGAATGCGATTGTATTAGAAGGTCTCGAATCCATGTTGTTTAGAACGCGAGTTCGCATCAATAGTTCTCGGCCATGATACGCAATTCTAGGGTTACCACAACAATATCTCCAGCAAAGCAGGGATTTGCCCGCCGTGCAGCACGCCATGCGCGGCCGGTAACCCGTTAACGGCCTGCCCACCAATAGTCCTGCACCAGAGTGACATACGGGTCGCTCGGAAGAGACGTACTATTTGTTATCATTCTGAGGAACGGTTCATATAAGCCGAGCGAGCCCTTCCATGGGGCACCGGGTCCACTGCAGAAAGGCGCGACGCATGAACATACTCTTTGTAGTAAAGGAGTTCCCGCACAGCAAAGTGATAGGCGGACCGATAATCATCTACAACCGGGTCAAGTACCTGGCGGAAAAGCACACGGTATCGCTGGTCGCTTTCGACCCCCAGCAAGTCACAGAAGAACAGGCCGAGACAACACGCCGTTACTGCCGTGACATGCGCCTCGTTCCCGGTACGGAGCGTCCCGGCCTCCCCGGCAGGGCTATGAACTGGCTCGCGGGGCCCGTCCCGCCTTACTTCATGCTCAACTACTCGACCCTGATGTATGCGGCCATCAGGGACATGGTCCGCGATTTTTCATACGATGTGGCCATATCTGAATACTCGATGGTCGCGCAGTACCTCTACCGCAATCCCGACCTGGAAGGCATCAAGCGCGTGATGTCCGTCCACGAGTGCTATTACCTTGCCCGGCGCAAGGTCTTCGAGTTTGAAGGGTATAATCGCGAGGGCCTGGCCGCCCTCATGCAGATGAAAGGACTCAAGCGGTTCGAGTTCGACATGTACGCGGACGCCGACCGGGTCCTCACGCTTACCCAGGAGGGCAAAGACGAGTTGCTCAAGATACGTCCCGACCTCGATATCTCGGTTGTTCCACACGGCGTTGACGTCGAAGGGTTCAAGCCATCCCGGCGCGAAGAGCGCGCGCGACCCACGGTCATGTTCCTCGGAAACTACCCGCATGACCCCAACAGGGACGCGGTTGTATTCTACGCGACCCAGGTATGGCCGGCGGTAAAAAAACAGGTCCCCGATTGCAGGTTCCTCGTGGTCGGACGCGGACCAACGGAAGACATGCTCGAGCTTGCGAGGCGTGACGATTCCATCGAGATCACCGGCCAGGTCGATGACGTAAGGCCGTACCTGCAGCAGAGCGACGTCTTCGTTTGCCCCGTGAGGTTGGGAGGCGGATTCAGGGGCAAGGTCCTGGAGGCCATGGCGTGCGGGGTCCCGGTCATCTCCACCGCTCTGGGCGCCGAGGGGTTGCCCGCCAAAGACGGCGAGAACATCATCCTCGCCGAATCGCCGGAGAAGCTCGCCGAAGCAACCATCAAGATGCTTCAAGATCCGGACCAGCGAGACAAGATCGCGATGAGCGCGCGCGAGCTCATGGTCGAGCATTATTCCTGGCAGCGAGGCGTGCAAATCCTGGACGAGGTCCTCGAGCAGGTGGTCACTTCCCGTTAACCGTGACCTTTTCGGCCGGGAGCGCGGTGGTGACGACGGCGTTACGCCTGACGCCGGCGGACATATAGCGGGCCAGGTCGGCAGGCAGAAGCGCAAACCAGACCATGTCGCCGTTTTTCACTGGCAGGCCGCCCCCGTATGTGACGAAATATTTCACGTTGTATTCCTTGCCGCCGTAATGCGGCAACATCTCCATGAAGGTTGTCGTTGAACCGTCAGCGCCTTTTATCACCTCGAGCGAGGCGACCTTCCCGGTAACGCTCACGGGCTTCCCCGGGTACGAAGAGAATTCACGCTCGACGAGCACCATCTTCTCTTTGCCGGCGCTCTTTAAGATATGACCTTGACAAAATCAGCTTCGCCCGCCATATTTATTTAGCATTGCGAAGTATATTGTTGGGAGCACGGCACTGCGCGCGTGCTTCGAAGGGAAAAAGTAAGTTTGACAGGGAAAGACAGCAGACACACGGAGCTGGCGAATGAGTTTATGGCCGACGTCGGCAGGATCATGCGCGGCATGCGTTTCAACTTCCGCAAGCAGATGGAGAGGTACGAGGTCACCTGGCCCCAGTTCCACCTCCTGAAACTGGTGAAACATAACGATGGCATCACCGTGACGGAGCTCGCGCACTACATGATGATCTCCGCGCCCACAACGAGCAGGATGGTTGACGCGCTGTGCTCCAAGGGGCTGCTGGAAAAAGCGAAAGACAGCGAAGACCACAGGGTTACACGTCTGAAACTCGGAGAGCGTAGCGAAGCACTGATGGACGAGCTCACCGAACTGCAGGACAAGGTCATGCTCCTCGTGTTCCGCGAGGAAGACGAGGACGAACTCGAGCGTACGGTGCAACACCTTGGAAAGCTTACCAACAGATGGCTCGAGATCAGCGAGTCCGAGGCAAAGAAGGAGTAACTGTGAACGGTACCAATGGAAACATCATCCAGGTAAACGACCTGGTCAAGAACTTCGGCAACCTCGTCGCGGTCAACTCCGTGAACTTCGATGTAGCGGCTGGAGAGATATTCGGTTTCCTCGGCCCGAACGGGGCCGGCAAGACCACTACGATCAGCATGCTCTGCACTCTGTTGAAACCGACCGCTGGCACCGCCACGGTAAACGGCTTCGACATCATCAGGAACAAGAACGAGGTGCGTGAGTCCATCGGCCTGGTGTTCCAGGACCCGAGCCTCGACGACCGCCTGACCGCCCGGGAAAACCTCGAGTTTCACGCGGTTGTGTACCACGTGCCGCGCGGCATCCGCGAGGAGCGCGTCAAGGAGGTCCTCAATATGGTCACCCTCATGGACAGGGCCGACGACCGCATCGAGACGTTCTCCGGCGGCATGAAGAGGCGGCTCGAGATAGCGCGAGGCCTCCTGCACTATCCCAAGGTGCTCTTCCTGGACGAGCCGACGATAGGCCTCGACCCACAGACCAGGAACTACATCTGGGAGTACATCGAGGACCTGAAGAAGCGCGAGGGCATCACGATCTTCCTCACAACGCATTACATGGANNGGTGGCGATGTCATCAAGATAAAGACCGCCGATGACGAGGCGGGCGAGAGGCGTTTGCGAGAGATGTACCCGGATCTCGATATGCTCAACGACCCCGAGTGCAAATTATGTTTCGAGATGGAGAAGGGCGAGGAATTCATACCGGAACTCATCCGCAATTTCGGAACTAAGATCATTTCAGTCAGCGTTCACCGGCCGACCCTGGACGACGTATTCCTCAAGCTCACGGGCAAGGAGATACGCGACGAGGGCTCGGACGACAAAGCCAACCTGCGGCTCGGCATGACCAGGATGGGTGCCCGCGGCGGCAGGCGATAGACAGGGGGATACGTCAAGTGGCAGAAACAGCAGAGAGCACTCGGGACATCCCCGAGGGCGAGTCGGTACACGAGTACCTCCACAGGACCAATGCGAGGCGCGCCCTCACCGGCACGTACATCGTCTGGTATCGCGATCTGAAGAGGTTCTGGCGCGACACCCCGAGAAGGGTCGGGGCGTTCGTCCAGCCTCTGGTCTACCTGTTCCTGCTTGGAACCGGCCTGCAGGCCGCATTCAAGGTCTTCGGCGGAAGCAACGTCAAGTACATAAAGTTCATGTTCCCCGGTATCCTCGGGATGACCGTGCTCTTCACGTCCGTCTTCTCGGCGATATCGATCCTGTGGGACAGGGAGTTCGGCTTCCTCAAGGAGGTGCTGGTCTCACCGGTGCCCCGCACGAGCGTCGCCATAGGCAAGATACTCGGTGGCGCGTCCCAGGCGATGATCCAGGGGGTAATCCTGCTTATCCTGATGTTCTTCCCGTTCATGTACGGGTTCAGCTTCGACACCCTGGGCAAGGCGCTGCTGCTGATACCCCTGACGCTCCTGCTGGCGACAGGCATGACGGCCATCGGGGTCGCGATCGCGGCGAACATGAAGTCTATGGAAGGGTTCCCCATGATCATGAACCTCTTCCTGATGCCCCTGTTCTTCCTGTCGGGAGCGATGTTCCCGTTGCAGGGGCTTCCCGGATGGATGACTGTTCTGACCAGAATAAACCCGCTCGCCTACGGGGTTGACATGCTGAGAGGCGTCGCGCTCAAAGGGATTGTGCTTTCGAGCACCAGCACAAGTATCATCTCGAAGGTTCCAGCGAGCGTGCTCAACAGCATCCCGGCGCAGGCAAAGCAGCAGATCTCGAAGCTGATGTCGGCGGCACCCAAGCTGCAGGTCCAGAGGTTCCCGATGTGGCTGGACCTCACGGTCGTTTTCGGGTTCGCCGCCGTCGGCATCGCCATTGCTATCTGGCAGTTCAACAGGCAGGAGTAGTAGAGACCGATCCGCCCGCAAAGTCCTATTCGATGCCGGGTGCGCTCCGCGCGCCCGGTTCTTCTTCGGGGCCTGCGGCGGCGGCCGCGCAGAGGTAATAGCACATCATCAGCACGGATACGGTCGTCATGGTTCCAAGCATCACAAGCCCGGTATCGTTGAAGACCAGCGCGACCAGGCTACCGACGACCAGCGAGAAGAGCGTCGCTGTCTGAAGCCTCTCCTCTTCCCAGCGCCAGCGCCAGAACGACCCCGGCTTGCGCATCCACAGGACCGCCGCCACGGTAACGGCTATCAGCAGCACCGCTGGAAGCAGGACCAGGCCGATCTGAGAGAACTGGATGGCAAGCTTGCGTTGAACGAGCGCGGTAAGACTCCCCGCCGTGCCACTCAGCACCTTCCCGGTGTGCGAGTGGACGAAAGCGCTGTCGAGGACTATCATGGCGGCCGTGCCGGCGGCCGTGATACCGGCTACCGCCAGGGCGCGGGCGCCTGTGAAAGGGCGCCTCGAGGTCGCAAAGAGGAAGATGAGCGCGGTCGCCAACGCGGCGACGAACCCTCCAGCGTCTGCGCCGAGCTTACCGAAACCGATGACGAACGCGAGGCCGACCATCGCGGCGAAAGCCCAGTAGCGCAGGGACCCACGATCGAGGGCCCCGTCACCCGCGAGACCCGCGATCCCCCAGATCCCCGTGCCCAGGAGAACACCGGTCAGCGCGTTGCTCAACCCGTAGAGCCGGAACCCTTCAAGTGCGCTCACGCCCAGCAGCGGCACGATCAGGAGCCTCCCACCGAAAAACGCGTCCACCACAAAAACCGCAACCGTCAGGAGACAGACCGTCACTGCCGGGTTCATCCTCGGCCGCCCCTTCTGTACGAACCATGCCCCGAGACCGATGACGAGCGAGAATCCCGCGCAGAAGAGCGTCGGGAAAACGTACCCCCCGTAGTGGAACGCCGAGACCACGATGAAAGAGAGCGGCCCCGCCAGCAGGACCGGAGCGGCCGCCGATGTGAACACGGCAAACCTGCGCGCATCGCGAGGAAAGCGGAACCTCCTGTTGACACCCGGCAGGCATAACAGCGCAAAGCACAGCTCGAACGCGCAGAGGAAGAAATAAGTGGTGACGATCGGCCATCTCGCACTCCTGGTTACGCCGAACTGAGCGTCGAGCTTGCGCAGGTACCCGATGTGGTCTCCCCCACGGCTGACTGTCGACATGGTCGACCCGACCACGGAAGCCGGCACCCCCGCCTCGAAATAACCCGCGACCGTTGGGAGAAGATCTATGCTGTTGATGAGGCCGGGCCTCCTGGTCGATAGCGACGTGAGAAGGCCCCTGCCGAACCCTTTGCCAGCCGCGATAAACGGGGTGAGGTAATCACCGTCCGCGCGGTTCTCCATCGGCGCGCTGGGGGACACGATCAACAGGAGCGAGGAGTCGAGGTCGAGCAGCGAAGCCGTTTCTCTTACAAGGCTGTCGGTACGCCGGAGCGCCGCCTGGCGATCGCGCGCAAGGACATCGGGATCGGTGCTCGCGGACTGNNGGGCATCGGACGTGCCCAGCAACCGCCTGCTCTCCTCCAAGAGACGGTCCTCCGACGCCCGGTACCCGCCGGGGCTCCCGGGCGCCACGATCTGGGTATCGTCGCTGACATCGCCCGCGCTTACAACTCCCCGCCGGTCGCAGCAGATAAGCGGCGAAAGCCGGACCGCGCGGATCGTGCTGTCGGCGTTCCCGAGGACCGCCGTCTTTTTTCCGGCGTCCGCCAGCACCTGCCCGAGCGTGCCGGGGCCCTGGCCGTTTGCTGCCGATTCGTTTCGCCTCAGTATCTGGAACCAGCTGAGGCAGACCACACCGCCTGTCGGGGCGGGCCTGTCCGTGTATCTCGCGTACAGATCCCCCGCCGTTCTGCTCTGAGGGCTACCCGCCGGCGCCTCGGCGCTGTTATACGCCAACCCGGAGTCCCTCTGCTCAAACGTTCCCTTCGACCTGACGCCCGCCCCGAGGGTCACGTATTCGGCGCCCAGGTCGAGCTCTTTCCCGTTCTCACGCTCGCCCGTGTGTGTGACCATCATGCCCAGTGACCACTGCTGCGCGAGCCGAAGGCAGAACGGTGTGTCGGCGGTAGGAAAATCCTGCATCCCGACGCGATCGATAATGAGCACTACCAGCTTGCCTTTGAGTCCACCCGACGCGGCGAGGACGGGTGCCGGAACGAGGCTGGCGAGCACCAGAAGCAAGACGAGCGCGAGCAGGCTCGCACCCGCGACTGGCTTTCGCGAACGGCATCGGCGCTTGATGACGGGGATCATTCTCATGGCGATATTATACATGGGGTCAGGCGCTTGACCCGGCAGGACTGACGTGGAAGCGCTCCTGTGCTCACATTCCGCCTGCGCGGAACCCGGACCTCACGCTTCCTCGGGGACTCGGGATATGGTGGCGCCGAGACTCGCGAGCTTCTCTTCGAACTTCTCGTAACCCCTGTCGATATGGTCTATGTCATAGACCTCGGTGACGCCCTCCGCGACG
>PMDX01000339.1:0-1978 GCA_003154635.1 Actinomycetota bacterium
CGGGAACGATGGGCATGACCTGGCCGCAGGTGCCGACCGCCGCGCCGTGCACCCACGGGATACCCGCCTTCAGGCACGCGTCGTTGAGCAGAAAGCGCGTCTCGAGATTATCCGTGGCGTCCATGGCGAGGCTGCAGGACTCCAGGAGTGATTCGATGTTACTTGCGGTGGCGTCCGCGATAACGGGCTCGATCTCGATCTCTGAGTTGACCTGCGCGAGGATGGATTGTGCCGCCACCGCCTTGGGCATGTGCTGGTGCGCATGTTCCTCGGTGAAGAGGGCCTGACGCTGAAGGTTGTCGAGCTCGACGAAGTCTCGGTCGACAATCNNCTCCGCGATCACGGTCCCGAGCGCGCCGCAACCGATCACGACCACTCCCGCGAGCTGGAGAGCGGCCTGGCCATCATTGCCGATGGGGTCGAGGAGGACCTGACGCGAGTAGCGGCCCGAGATCGCATTATCCATGGGGATCATCCTTTACGTTTGGCTATGCCTCCCGCCACTACCGCATCACCGATATATGAGACTACCGACTGCCCCGGAGCCGTTGGCTCCTGCGGGGAATCAAACCTTACGGTTGCGCTGGTGTCGCCCGTGGGTACGAACGTGGCCGGCTGCGCGGGCTTTCCGTACCTCGTCTTGACACTGACCTCAAACGGCCCGGAAGGAGGCTTGATCGAGATGAAATTGACCTCGTCGATGAGCACCTCGCTCTCACGGGATAGCCGCGCTCGAGGCGCAACCGTGATGCTGTTGTTATCCGGGTCGATATCAATCACGTAGACGGGCTCGGCCCTGGATACACCAAGGCCCCGCCGTTGGCCCACTGTGTAATAGGGGAGGCCCCTGTGTGTTCCGATCACACCCCCCGACTCGTCGAGTATGGGCCCGCTCTCGGGACCCTTGCCGGTGAACGCCGTAACAAAAGCACCACAGCCCTCCGTGCCGATGAAACAGGTATCCTGGCTCTCGGGCTTGTCGCTTACCTTGAGGCCGAACCGCCGGGCCTCTCGGCGCGTGTCGTTCTTATCCAGCTCTCCTACCGGGAAAATCGCTCGCGAAAGCTGGTTGCGATCGAGCCCAAATAGCACGTACGACTGGTCTTTGGAGTCGTCGAGGCCCGTGCGTAGAATATATCTACCGGAATCCTCATCGAAGGCGACGCGGGCGTAGTGTCCGGTCGCCAGGCAGGTAGCTTCGAGTCCCAGCGCGACGCGCATCAATCCATCGAACTTGATGATCCCGTTGCATGGTACGCACGGGTTCGGCGTTTCTCCACGCACGTAAGACGTGGTGAAGTACTCGATGACCGACGAGCGAAAATCATCCTTGAAGTTCAAGACATAGAACGGGATCGAGAGCTTCTCAGCCACGCGGCGCGCGTCGTCCATCGAGGTAATGCCGCAACAAGACTTATCGTCGGAAACCTCACCGGGTTCGACAAGCGAAAGGCCTATGCCGACGACGTCAAAGCCCTTTTCCTTCAGGAGTGCCGCGGCGACCGAGGAGTCTACGCCGCCGGACATCGCCACTACGATCCTGTCAGGCATCTGGTATACCGTCCACCTATATCATCCCCGAGATGTCATTCACTTATCTTTATCGTGCTGAGCTTCCGCAATCTCGACACCACGTCGGGCAATACCTCGAGCACTCGGTCGACTTCACCACTCGTGTTTTCACGGCCGAAGGAAAACCGGAGGCTCCCCTGTGCCAGGAGCGGCGAAAGCCCCATGGCGGTAAGAACGTGCGAGGGCTCGGTAGCGCCTGAAGTGCAAGCTGAACCTGTGGAAACGGCGATGCCCAGGAGGTCGAGGTTGAGCAGGAGCGACTCGCCGTCCACGCCCTCGAAGCTCATGTTCAGTATATTCGGAAGAGAGCTCTCGGGGTTGCCGTTCCGGTGCACACCCCTGATGCCCTTCTCGACGCCGGAGGCGAGCTTCTCCCTGAGACCGCGGATGTGGCCATCTGAATCCT
>PMDX01000339.1:2034-8117 GCA_003154635.1 Actinomycetota bacterium
TCTGTGTGGAACACGATGCCTTTTTCTCCAGTTATTCGACCGACATCCTCCAGGGGCTGCAGAGATCCGGTCTCGTTGTTCGCGAACATTACCGAGACCAGCGTCGTTTCGGGCTTTATCAGCTCGACGAGCCACTGGGGATCTAGCCGGCATTCCCGGTTTACGGGCAGATAGGTTACGTCGAAACCCTCACTCTCGAGGTCTTTGCAGCAGTTCAACACCGCGTGATGCTCGATGCCGGTGGTGATGATATGGTTGCCTCTGTCCCGGAGCGCGTAAGCCGCCCCCCTCAGGGCAAGGTTATCGCTCTCGGTCCCCCCGCCCGTGAATATGACTTCCTCGGCCGAAGCGCCGATGCAGGTGCCCAGACGCTCCCTGGACTCCTCGAGCAACCTCTTGGCATCCTGCCCGAACGAGTGGATGCTCGATGCATTCCCGAACGTCTTCGGCAGGCTATCGAGGAGCGTTTCGATCACCTCTTGCCTAACGGGCGTCGTCGCGGCGTTGTCCAGATATATATCGGCTCCCATATTTATCCTCCTGTCGAAATACGTGCGGCCATCCGCTCGTGATACTCGCAGAAATCATCTCCGCCGTGCAACTGCGCCAGCAGCATCTCCTCTTGTCGGTGCGCGTTGAAAAGACGGCAATTCCTATTGTCGCAGAAAGGCTCGCCGGTCGCGCAGAAAAAGAGAGCTTGCGCCAGGTACCCTTTTTGTTTGTGCTCCATGCGCTTACTCCTTTTACTGGTTGATCATCAGAGCGAGGCGCTCTCCAATGACTGGATCGCGCTCTCGAACAGCCACGTCGAGAGGTATCGTTCTCCCGTGTCGGGCGTCGTGTCCCGAATTGACGCGTGGACTGGTCAAGACGTTCGGCAAGTTCACGGCGGTCGCAGGGCTCGACCTGCGAGTAAAGCGAGGTGAGATCTACGGGCTGCTTGGTCCGAACGGCGCCGGAAAGACCACGACTATCAAGATGCTCTGCGGCCTTTCGAGGGTGACCGGCGGCGAGGCGTTCGTCACCGGCTTGAAAGTGCCGGACAGGCACATAGCGTCAAACCTGGGGTACATGCCACAGGAGACCGCCCTCTACGTCGGTCTTACCGTACATCAGAACATCAGGTTCTTCGGAGAGGTCTACGGGCTCTCGAAAAAGGAGGTCGACGGCCGCGAGCGCGAGTTGCTGGAGTTCATCAACCTCTCCGGGTGGCGCGACGAACTGGTAGCCAACCTGAGCGGCGGCATGAAACACCGCGTTTCTCTGGCATGCGCAATGGTACATTCGCCACCACTGCTTCTTCTCGACGAGCCTACTGTCGGCGTGGATCCGGAGCTTCGCGTGTCGTTCTGGGACTACTTCAACGATATAAAGGGCCAGGGTCGCACCATAGTGATCACGACGCATTACATGGATGAGGCAAACTGCTGCGACCGGATCGGATTCATGCGGGACGGGAAGCTGATAGCGGAGGGCCTGCCCGAAGAGCTGCAGAGGCTCGCCGGAGTGGACAATCTCGAGGACGCTTTCCTGACGCTCTCCGAGAGGGTGAAGAAACAATGAAGCGTCTGCGCTTTCTCAAGGTCACCAGGCGGGTCTTTCTCGACCTGCGAAACGACAAGAGATCGCTCGCCATGATTTCCATCGCCCCGATATTCGCGATGTTTGTGTTCGGGCTGGCGTTCAGCGGGCAGGTGAAGAACGTCGGGTTCGTGGTAGTTAACCAGGACGCCGGAACACAGGTGATCCCGGGCGGTCCCACCGTCAAGCTCTCGGACAAGGTAGTCGCAAACCTGGACAAGAAGACGCTCGACGTCAGGGAGGGCTCAAGCGCATCCGCTGCCGAGGCGCAGATCAAGGATGGCAAGGCGTACGCGTCGGTCATCTTTCCACCCGATTTCACCGCGCGNNATGATGGACCAGAGCAACATCAACGTGGCCAACGCCATCACCAGGGCGATCAACGACGTGCTACTCAAAACGATGGATCAGGCGGGAAAGAAGCTACCGGTAACGGTGAGCGTTGACGCCGTATATGGCAAGAACGCCAAATTTATGGATTTCTTCGTCCCCGGGATCATGGCCTTCGTCGTGTACCTCATAACGACTCTTCTCACCTTGATAACATTTGTCGGGGAGCGTACGTCGGGAACCCTCGACAGGATGCTCTCTACACCGCTCAGCGAGACGGACATCGTAACAAGCCCTTGCATTCAGCGTAATTGGCATGGTACAGGCGCTCCTGCTGCTTCTGATAGGCATCCTGGTGTTCCATATCTCAGTGGTCGGCAACGTTCTACTGGCTTTCATCGTGATCGCCCTGCTGGCTGTGGTCTCCCAGGCTATGGGCATCCTTCTCTCGAGCACCGCCAGGAGAGAGGCGCAGGCTATTCAGGTGCTTCCCTTCGTAATACTGCCGGCATTTTCTGGCCCGTTGAGGCTATCCCATCGTGGCTTCGCCCGTTTTCCTACATCGTACCACCGACCTTTGCTGTAGACGCTTCGCGCTCAGTCATGCTCAAAGGATGGGGCCTCTCCAAGATCTGGATAGACATCGTCGCCCTCCTCGCCCTTGCCGTATTCTTCCTTACCATGGCCACCCTTTCCCTGCGCCGCCGAAAAGACTGATCTGACCCCAAAATGAAACTGCCTCCTCCGGCACGGGCCCAGAAGAGGCAGTAATAGGGGTAGGCCGCGGCGGGGGCTTGTGTGCCCCCACCGCAACCTTGGGAGGGCTTATTTATCCTTCTTCTTGAACACGAGCTTGGTAAGCAACTTGTAGCCGATGTAGAGGCCGAGTGCTATCGGGCCGTACTTGGTTGCCGGTTCGATAATCGGCATCAGTCCTCGCTCGGGAACGAACTCTTCGTTTAGGGACAGCGTCTTTCCGAGCTTGTCCGCGGCGATGAGCTCCGCGCAGTTGTTGGAGGTCCATATCGCGGCTTCCATGCCCCCGGAGGACACGTGCGTCTTTGTGTAGTCGCCGGAGAGGTAGAAGTTGTCGTATGGTGAGCGCTGGAACGGGCGATGCTTCTCCATGCCCGACTTCGCCCTGTAGACGCCCTGACGCTCGCGGACGACTTTCCACTTCTTGACCTCGGCTTCCTGTGCCTTGGGAAAATGTTCTTTTATCTGCTTTATCGCTTTGTCGAATATGACGTCATCGGGAAGGCCCTGAACGTGGTCCGCGGGCGAGAGGACCATCTCGAACATCGAGCCGCCCTTGAATATGTGGGGCAGCACGTTCGAGAGATCCGCGTACGTGTTGAATATGCAGTCGGTAGAGAAGAACGTGACGTCGACATCGGTCAGTTTGCGGTCGAACCACACCTGGAGCGACAGCGACGGTGCGTACTCGAAATGCCACAGGTCCTGGAAGTAATCGAGGTAGAAGGACTCATCCGGCAGTACACGCCTCAGCGAATAGGGGCTGATGGCTGAGACATAGAGGTCGGCCGTTCGCTCCTCGGAGCCGTTGACCGTGACGCTCTTGATCTTGTCGCCTTCGACGTTAATGGCGGTAACGGACTTGCCGAGCTCGCACTTGCCGCCTTTCTTATTTATGTAATCGAGGCAGTTGTCGACCCAGATCTCGCCGAGGCCGCCGTTGGCGAAGCCGACGCGCGAGGTCTTGTAGCCTCCGCTGACCTTCTTAAACCAGTTGAGCATGACCTTCGCCGAGATGATGTTCGATGGCGTAAAAGTCAGGCCGTTGATGCCGGGCTCCATCGGCTTGAAGGCGCCGTTCGGAACGAATCTGCGGGACCACATCCCGAACGTCATCTCGTCGAGGGAGTCGATCTTTTCCTTGGAGTACATCGTGCCCATGCCCATCGCCGCGGCGGTGAAAAGCATCTTCCACTTGGGTACCTCATCGTAAGCCTTGAGCAGTGACATGTACGCGGCCGCCGCGTGAAGCGGCGCTGGGAGCTTGGCGAACTTGAGGATGGCCTCTTTGCCGCCCTTCTGCATGTAATAGAACTCGGGGGCTTTCCACGCTATGTTGTCGTAGATGCCCATCTTCTTGAAGAAGTTGATCAGGTTTACGTAGTAAGGGAAGAAGACGTGCAACGCATTGTCTATCATGTCGCCGTCTTCGTCGAGCCACGAGCTGGCGCGGCCACCGAACATATCGTCGGCCTCGATCAGCTCCACCTCGACCCCGAGGTCAAGCAGGTTGATCGCGGTCGCGAGCCCGGCCATTCCACCGCCGAGTACCAGTGCTTTCATCAGATGCTCTCCTTTCCGGTATTCTTGTCAACAGTTATGGAGGACAAAACCCTCTCAACGCTCGTCATGGCCTTGTCCTTTGTAAGGACGTCTGCAAGGTCGAGTACAGAGACGACGTATATTGTCATCCCCAGCGAGACGATCTCCCAGGCGGCGAGCGGAACATCAAGGTCGGGCTTGAGGGCACCTTCCAGTATGCCCACATTGAGAACCGCTTCCACGACAGCCAGCAGGTCAGAAACCAAGCCACGCACGGCCAATCGAAATTCTTTGTCCCGTGTCCAGCTCGCCGCCTCGAATAGCACCCTTGCCTCTGCAGGGCGTGAAATCACAAAATCATAGAAGGCGGCGCTCATCAGGCGGAGACGCTCAACCGTGTCCTCTTCGCCTGCCGCAGCACTCATCGTTACCCCGATAAGGCTATTACTCGCCTCTTCGAGCGCCGCCAATAGGATCATGTTCTTGTTTTTGAAATGACGGTAGAGGGCTGGCTCTGTGATGCCGACTTCAGCGGCTATGCGAGCGGTCGTGGTCCCGGACATGCCGTGCTCGTTGATGATTTCAACTACTGACTCGATTATCTGCGTCCGTCGGTCCGCCGGCACTTTCGCTGTTTCCGCCAATGCCACCCTCCGAAGGCTAGTGAATGCTCACGTTAGTGTCTACTAACGTTAGTAGACACTAACGGTAATTTGCGTCGGCTGTTATTGTCAAGTAATTGGCTCTGAAGAGTATCAAACATGGGTGGCGGGGAACGAAACACGTCTAATCAGCCTCAGCTCAAATCGCATGATTTGGCTGAGGTCACGCCATTATTCCGCAGAATCACAGTCTCGGTGCTGCCGGGCAGCGTCAGGTTTTCGCTTCATTCGTAGCGAACCGACCTGCCGTAGCGTTCGCGGAGCTCGTACTTAAGCACCTTCATCGACGCGTTCCTGGGAAGCTCGTCGATGAATTCGACCCGCCTGGGTTTCTTGTAGCTTGCGAGACGGCCCCCGCACCAGTCGATGACATCCTCCTCGGTGAGGTTCTCGCCCTCTCTTGGCACGACGACGGCCATCACTGTCTCTCCCCAGACTTCATCGTAGATGCCGATAATAGCCGCCTCCAGGACCCTCGGGNNCGCCGGAAATGATCATGTCTTTCTTCCGGTCGACGACGTAGATGAAACCTTCGGCGTCCTGGCGGACGAGGTCTCCCGAGTGGAACCACCCGTTGCGCAGGGTTTCCGCCGTCTCTTCGGGCTTGTGGTAGTACTCCTTCATGACCGTGGCGCCGCGGTACACTATCTCGCCGACCTCTCCGATCGGGACATCCCTGTCCTCGTTGTCGACGACGTGGACTTCGACGTTGACCGCCGGCAACCCGACCGAAGCCGTTGTCCGCTCGGCGTCCTCCGGCTTGAGCATGCACGTCACGGGGCTCATCTCGGTCTGGCCGAATACGTCGAAAAGCATAACCCTGGGGAAAGTCTCGTATATCTGCTTTCGTGTCTCGGTCGGCAGGATCGCCGCCCCGGATATCAGGAATCTGAGGGACGATGTGTCGTATTTGGACAGGTCGACCGTGCTCAACAGGACCGTGCTCATAACTGGTATGAGGAGTGTGGAAGTGATCCGCTCATCCTGAATCTGGGCGGCTACCTGCTCGGGGATGAAGTATTTCATGATGCACAGGCATGAACTGATAGAGAGACTCAGTAGCGCGAATGCGAGTGCCGCCTCGTGGAACAGGGGAGCGACGAACTGCACGCGCTGGTCGCTCAATTCACCCGCCGCCCTTGTGAGCTCGATGGTGCAGTTAATGACGTTCATCATCTGGTTCTTGTGCGTGAGGACAGCTCCCTTCGGCTT
>PMDX01000310.1 GCA_003154635.1 Actinomycetota bacterium
GCCGTAGACAATCCCTCCCGCAGGATAAGCCCGAAGACCTCTGAGTCGGTCAGCCGGGCGTCGGGTTTGACTATCCCAAGGGAGACGGCCTTGTTGAAGATCTTGTCCCTGTCCAGCCCCTTACCGTCGTCAGTGAGCTCGAGAACAACCTTGCCACCCTCGTGGTAACCGGCCAGGTGGACGTGCCCGCGTTCTGGCTTGCCGTTCTTGATGCGCTCGTCGGGCGACTCGATCCCGTGGTCGACGGCGTTGCGCACCATGTGCACGAGCGGGGCGTTTATTTCCTCGACCATGTTTCGGTCTATCTCTGTGTCTTCTCCGGAGCAGGTGAAATCGAGCAGCACGTTACTCTTTGCCTGAAGGTCACGCACTATCCTCGACATCTTCTGGAACGTGCTCTTCAGCGAGACCATCCGCATACTCATGGAGAGTTCCTGCAGCTCGCGGGTTATCTTGGCGAGCTGAGACACATTCTTCTGCAGGTTGGGGTTTCTGGTCTCTATGATCTCGCGCTCCTGCATGACCATCGAGTGGCTTATGACGAGCTCGCCCACCGCGTCAATCAGGTTGTCCAACCTTGTCGTGCTGACCTTGATGAAGCCGTCGCCGGATCGCTTCTTCACGTCGGCTTCGGCTGACGCACGACCACTCTCGGGTTTCTGCGAGATGGCGCCAACCGGCGCCGGCCGCTCGGTGGTTGGCCCGTCTGCTGAAACCAGCGCGCCCGTCTCGCGCACTGATCTGAGGGCGGCTATAACCTGGGGGAAAGAGTCGGGCGTGAAATAAGACTTTCCGTCGAGGACTCCCCTCAGCTGTTCGACCATATCCCTCAATATATCCAGGGCCTGGAGCGTCGCTGTGAAGCAAGGCCCGTCAAGTATTGTCTGGCCGTCTCTAGCATCAGATAAAAGAGATTCCGCGTCATGCGCGACCTGGACTATATCAGCGAGCTTTAGGAAGCCGGCGCTGCCCTTAATGTTGTGGAAACCCCTGAATGCGCCGTTCAGGGACTCGGCGTCCCTGGGGTCTTTCTCAAGCTCCATCAGCGCCGATTCCGCCAGCTGGATGTATTCGGGTGTCTCGGTTACGAAGTCGATTATCTCGGTACGTTCAGCCTCTATCTGGACTGCTGAGGCCGCACGCGTTTCCTCCGGCCGCCCGGGACTACCGCTCGCGGCCAGCTCTTGCAGGGTGGGGCACAACGACGCAAGAGCTTCTTCGTCAAGCGCCGCCGCCTGGTCGCCTTCAGCCCGCAAGCTGTAATATTCGTAGAGCACGTCCCTGATATCCAAGAGTACAGTTACGTTGTCGTGGGTCGGCCTGGCCGCTATTGTCCGGACCGCGCTTTCGAGGTAAAGCAGGATATCCGCGAGCGCACCCGTGGCCTCCGGCTGGCCCTTGAGCATGTTCACGTATTTGAGTATCTCTTCAGCCCCTTGTGCATCGCCTTTCTCCATCAGGAGGATATCTTGTTCCATCTCCTCGAGGAGAGACACATGCCTCTCCAGACGCTCCGATTCGTCGCTGGCCTCTTCTTCGCCGGCCTGGGTGCTCTCCTCGTCCTGACCCGAGGATTTGAGGCCATCAAGAACGCACTTCATGGCATCCACCGCGGCGCACGCGGCTTCGATACCTTCAGAAACCGTGCACACGTCCGCCTCGATGTCCTCCAGGGCCCTCTGCATCGCAGCCAGATTCTCAACGAGGTGGGCGTGCAAGAAGGGCTGCTCCTCGATCCGGTTGAAAACGTTTCGCGAAAAGTTGATGATGTTGGAGTCTTTACCTTCCATTTCCGCCAGCAGGCCGCCCAGGACCGTGAGTTGCATCTCGAAATCCTCGAGGACGGCTCGCTCTATGGAAGAGGGAGTCTCGCCGACCGGCGCGGCCTCTGACGCCCTGCACAAGCTTTCTATCGCTGCCGAAAGGCACTCGTAACCGGCTTCGAACTGGATGCATCCCTCTTTGACCTCCAGGATCGCGCGCATGGCATCTTCTGCCGCGGTCGATTGGTCGGGGGATAGGCTATAGCGTTCGCTAAGCTCGTTGAGCGCCTCTGCGATTTGCGACAGGGACTCCGGCTCATCCTCGTCAACTCCGGCAACCATAGCCGCGAGCTTCTCGGCGGCGTGCATGAGCGTGTCGTGNNCTACCCGTTCGCTGAACGACCTTTCAAAGGAGCATCGCCCGGCAATCCGTGTGCGAGGTCAGAGTGGACCGCCGGCGCGACAACCGATAAGACGTGTTGCGCTGCGCTCTCAAAGATGCGGTAGCTATCCGAGATTCGCACCCATGCTCCCGATTAGAGTTCGAAAATATCTTGCAACCAGGATTGTCATCCTACGAGTTCTATACCGGAAACAATCACTCAATTGGTCTAGCCCGAGGCAGAAGATGTCGGAAAGCCCAAATGACAGCGCGGCGAGAGCCGTTTGCATGATGCCCGTTCATTCAACGGGGCATCTTGTATACGAAGAGTGGGTGCCTGCAATAGGGGGGGCGGGTGAGGAGGCCGCTCCACGGGGAAAAATGGATTTAGGTCCCACTATCTTCCGGAAGATCTGACCAACTGTCCGGGGGACGACGTGCCGCACACAGTA
>PMDX01000088.1 GCA_003154635.1 Actinomycetota bacterium
CCAACCGGCCTGACATCCTCGACCCCGCGCTGCTGCGCCCCGGCAGGTTCGACCGCCAGATAGTCGTCGACCGTCCCGATCTAGAGGGTCGCAGGGCTATCCTCCGGGTACACACCAAGGGCAAGCCGCTCGCACCCGGGATCGACGTCGATGTGCTTGCCAGGCGCACCCCCGGCTTCACCGGGGCGGACCTGGCGAACATGGTAAACGAGGCAGCGCTTCTCTCCGCTCGCCACGGCAAAAAGACGATAGACATGGTCGAGTTGGAAGAGGCGATCGACAGGGTCGTAGCCGGCCCCGAGAAAAAGACCCGCCTCATCAGCGACAAAGAGAAAGAGATAATCGCCTTCCACGAGTCCGGGCATGCCCTGGTGGCGCATACCCTCCCCAACGCCGACCCCGTCCACAAGATCTCGATCATTCCGAGGGGAAGGGCCCTCGGATATACACTTACTCTCCCGACCGAGGACAAATACCTGGTCACGAGGTCTGAGCTCGTCGATCAGCTTGCGATGCTCCTCGGCGGCCGCACGGCCGAAGAGATGGTATTCGGCGATATCACGACCGGCGACCAGAATGACATCGAAAGCGCGACCAAAGTGGCTCGTCAGATGGTCATGGAATACGGCATGAGCGAGGCACTCGGACCGATCACGCTGGGGCACAAGCAAGAGCAGGTGTTCCTGGGACGGGATTTCCAGGCCGAGCCCAATTACTCAGACGAGGTGGCATACCAGATAGATAAAGAGGTGCGCCGGCTCATTGACGAGGCGCACGACGAGGCCAGGCGCATCCTCACGGAGCAACGCGACCGCCTCGAGACCATCGCCAGGATACTCATCGAGAAAGAGACCGTCGGCAAGGACGATCTCCTCCGCATGCTCGACGGCGACCCACAAGAGGTATACCAGGAATTCCTCGAGGAGAAGAAGGCCGAAGAAGCGGCAATCGCGGCCAAGGAAAAGGCGGACGACGCGGAGAGTAAGCGAGCAAGGAGCAAGAGGGCGCCCAAGCCTGCCACTACCCCGCCAAAGCCCGAGGTGCAGACGGAATAGGCTTACGATTCGCCGGCGCGCCCCAGAATCGATTTTGACTGCACAACCCACTTCTCTGGTAAAAGGACATTCGGCGGCGCTCAGCGCGTTGACCGATTATCGGGAGGTTATCGATTGGATCGAGAGAAGATTGAATCTGCAATAAGGATGATTCTCGAGGGTATCGGCGAAGACCCTGAACGCGAAGGCCTCAAGCTCACCCCTCACAGGGTGGCGAGCATGTACGAGGAGATCTTCGCCGGGCTCGGGCAAGAGCCTACCGTGCTTCTACAGGCGCAGTTCTCCGAAGAGCACGAGGAAATGATCATAGTAAAAGACATCGCCCTGTACTCTGTGTGCGAGCACCACCTCATGCCGTTCATAGGCAGGGCGCACGTTGCCTACGTCCCCGGAAAGTCCGGGCAGATAACAGGCATCAGCAAGATCGCCCGCGTTGTGGATTCGCTGTCCAAGCGCCTGCAGGTCCAGGAGAGGCTGACCACGCAGGTAGCTGACGCGATAATGGATGGATTGGACGCCCAGGGAGTGCTCGTCGTTATCGAGGCCGAGCACCTTTGCATGTCGATGAGAGGCGTGAAGAAGCCGGGCACCGTCACGGTAACCTCCGCGGTACGCGGTCTCTTCTACAAGAGCCCCGCGAGCCGCGCGGAGGCGATGTCTCTCATCAAGACGAACAGATAGAGCCGAGAAGGTCGGTGCTCCAGGTGGAATCGCGTGATGTAGGGCCTGGCCCACGCTTCAACGTGCGTCTTGTAAGGGTCGAGAGCCAGCCGGACGCGCAGCGTCTCCTGACCGAGCTGGGGTCGGACAGAGGCGGGGTCGACAGGATGAGCCGCAAGATGCAGCTCATCGTCGTTTCGGCCGAAAACGTTCAGGCCCGCGCCGCCCACATCATCAAGCAGGTGATGCTCTCCAAGGGTGGGGAGTGCGCCACTCCTCGAGATGTCTTCCTCGTAGACGGTAAAACCCCCGTACGAGTCATCATGATGGGCACCGCAACCCACTTCAGGAAAGCCATTCGCAACCTCTCCATCCAGCCTTTCGGGCTCAAGGCCCTGGCTTCCGAGCTGGCCAGGTTACTCGATGACGAATTCGGATCGAGTGAGCCCCGCATCATTGAAGCCGGACGCTACACGCTCGATTTCGGGGGACGGACGCTCGTGATGGGAGTTATCAACGCCACGCCGGATTCATTCTCCGACCCTGGTGAGCTCTGGAAGTTCGATGACGCTCGCGCGAGGGCGATTGAGATGGCGCAAGCCGGAGTCGATATCCTCGACATCGGGGGAGAGTCTTCACGGCCGGGCGCTGAGCCCGTCACGCTGGACGAGGAGCTGCGCCGCACGGTGCCGCTTATCGAGTCGCTTGCCGGCGAGGTCTCGATACCGATCTCCATAGATTCTTACAAATCGGCGGTCGCGGAGAAGGCCATCGACGCGGGAGCCTGCATCATCAACGATATCAGCGGCCTGCGGATGGACCCGGCGATGATATCCCTCGCAGCCGAACGTTCCGCCCCTGTCGTGATCATGCACATGCAGGGGACGCCACGAGACATGCAGAAAGACCCACAATACGAGGATGTCGTCTCGGATATCACCCGGTTTCTCCGCGAGCGCTGCGATACGGCTATCGAGGGCGGGGTGGACCCCGGCAAGATTATGGTCGATCCGGGCATCGGCTTCGGTAAGACCATCGAGCACAACCTCGAGATAATCAGGCGGATCGAGGAGTTTGCCAGCCTCGGTTGCCCTGTCGTACTGGGGACTTCGAGAAAGAGATTCATCGGTGCCATCCTCGACCGACCCGA
Source organism: Actinomycetota bacterium (assembly GCA_003154635.1). Taxonomy (GTDB): domain Bacteria; phylum Actinomycetota; class Geothermincolia; order Fen-727; family Anoxymicrobiaceae; genus FEN-727. Next base: position 2,866 of record PMDX01000088.1, read on the forward strand.
GGACCAGAGAGTCCTCGGGACGGCAGCCACGGTCGCCTTCGCGATAGCGCGTGGCGTCGATGTCGTCCGCGTGCACGACGTGGAAGAGATGCTCGAGGTAGTCAAGATGGCGGACGCCGTGGCCGGCAAGAGCCGGACCAACGAATGAGCCGCATCGCGCGGAGGAGCGCATGAAACGAGTAACGATAAAAGGGATCGAGGTCTTTGCCTACCACGGGGTGCTGCCCGAAGAGAAGGAGCGCGGTCAGGTCTTCCTCATCGACGTCGAGTTCGGCCTCGAGGAAACGATGGCCTCCTCCGACGGCCTGGATTCAACGGTCGACTACGCAGAAGTGGCCGCAAGTGTCTCTGAAATCTCGACGTCGCGGAGGTACGACCTCATCGAGACCCTCGCTTCCGAGATCGCAGGCTACGTCGTCAACTTGCGTGGCGTCACAGATGTCTTGGTCACGGTAAAGAAACCTTCGGCCCCTCTGCCCGTCAAGGCCGAGTACGTTTCCGTGAAGGTCGCCCTCACGACTGAACGGGCAATCGATGCCGGGGTTGTGGACGGGGGGCTCGGATGAGCCGCGCTTACATCGGCCTTGGCTCTAACATGGGCGACAGGTTCGAATACCTGCTCGCTGGGGTGACCGCCCTGTTTAAAGCCGACGATGTCTTTGTCGTCGGCAAATCCGGTGTTTACGAGTCTGAGCCTGTGGGAGTGACCGACCAACCCGACTTCCTCAACGCGGTCGTGGCCGTCGAGACCACGCTCAGCCCGCATGAGTTGCTGGCCCTCGCCGATAAGATAGAGCTCGAGCAGGGAAGGCAAAGGATCACGAGGTGGGGACCTCGCACCCTGGATGTCGATATCCTGCTATATGACGACCTCGAGATCGGCGACCCGAAACTGGTGATCCCGCACCAGAGGTTGACCGAGCGCCGGTTTGTGCTTGAGCCGCTCCTGGAGGTCGAGCCGGACGTTAGGCTACCCGGAGGCATTCCGGTCCGAAAGGTGCTGGACGAGCTGGAAGATAACCAGGCCGTCTGGCGTGCCGGGGACCTGTGATGGAGCCATGAGCGCGGAATCCGGCCCGGCGAGGGAGTCCAGCAGAAAAGTCGCGATCATTGGTTCCGGGAGAGTGGGAACGGCGATGGCCCTTTTGCTCTCCGAGCGCGGTTATGACGTCGTGAGCGTCGCTGACCCCGAGCAGCAGGCTCGCACGAGAGCAGCAGGTTTCAGCGGGGCCGAGCCGGTTGCGGATGATGTAGAGGCGGCAGGACTCGCCGATACGATCGTCATCACAACACCCGACTCGGCTATCGCGAGCACGTGCAGGCGCATCGTCGACTCGGGAATCGAGGTCCGGGGAAAGAAGTTCGTCCACATGAGCGGTGCTCTCTCGCTCACGGCTCTCGAGCCCGCGAGGCAGGCTGGGGCCCAGATCCTGTCGATCCATCCGCTTCAGACGTTCGCCGATATCCAGGGGGCTGTCAAAGCGCTTCCCGGCAGCACTTTCGGGGTCACGTGCGACCCATCGCTCGAGGGCTGGGCTTCCGTTTTTGTATCAGACCTCGAGGGCACGATGCAGCTCATAAAGGATGAAGATAAGGTCCTCTATCATGCAGCCGCCGTGATGGCGAGCAACTTCCTGGCGATGGTGGAATATGCGGCCCTCACAATCGCCAGAGGCCTGGGTTTCAGCGATGACGCTTTCGCAGTGGCCTTCGCGCCGCTTTACAGGGCTTCCGTCGAGAACGTTGCGCGCCTGGGGCCGGTCGAAGCGCTCACCGGGCCCCTCGTGCGCGGTGACGCCGGCACTATCGAAAAACACTTGTCCACTCTCGCGGATTTCGACCCCGAGCTCGCAACCCTGTACAGCCGCGTATGCCTGTGGGGCCTCAACCTCGTCGAAGAACGCGGCAATCTCGACACGGCCACCGTCGAAAAGATGCGAGCGCTTCTCGAGCAGACATAAAACCCCTCCCCTTCGGAGGGAGGAAGGGCAGGCTGGGGTATTCAGGTGAAAGTAATAAAGACAAAAACCGAGATGCGGCGTATTGTCGAGCAGGCAAAAGCTGCAGGCAAGATGGTGGGTGTAGTTCCGACCATGGGTTACTTCCACGATGGGCACCTCGAGCTCATGCGCCGCGCACGTGCCGAATGTGACGTCGTTGTCGTAACTCTCTTTGTGAACCCGACACAGTTTGCACCGGGTGAAGACCTCGAAGCTTATCCCCGCGACATGGAGCGGGACACGGAGATGGCAGAATCGATCGGGGTCGACTATGTCTTCGCTCCGTCCGTTGACGAGATGTACCCGGGTGGCTCGGAGGGTTCCGTGACTCTCGTCCAGGTCGAGGGTCTGTCTTCAGTGATGTGCGGGTGCTCACGCCCGACTCATTTCAGGGGTGTGGCGACGGTCGTGAGCAAGCTGTTCAACATCGTGCCGGCTCAGAAAGCTTACTTCGGGCAGAAGGACGCACAGCAGCTCGCCGTCATCAGGCGGATGGCCGCTGACCTGGACTTCCCGGTCGATATCACGGGTGCACCGACGGTGCGCGAGCCTGACGGCCTCGCGATGAGCTCGCGCAATATGTATCTGGCGCCCGTGGAGCGCGAGCAGGCCGTCTTCCTTTTCAAGGCGCTCCAGGCGGCGCGCGGCCTGATCGAGTCCGGCGAGCGCAACTCCCGGTCGATTGAGGAATCGATGGAGAAGGTATTCTCGGGAGCACCACTTGTCGATGTTGAGTATATAGCCATCTGTGATAGTATCTATCTGAGACCGCTCGAGATACTCTCCGGAGAAGTCCTCATAGCGGTTGCAGCCCGGGTCGGGCGTGCAAGACTCATCGACAATATGCAATTCAAGATAGAGTGAGATATGGATCAGATATACCGGCAGATGCTGAAGAGCAAGATCCACCGCGCCACTGTGACCGATGCGGACATTCACTACGAGGGAAGCATCAGCATCGACCGTACACTAATGGAACTCGCCGACCTCGTTCCCTACGAACAGGTCAGCGTATGGGACCTGGATACCGGCAGCAGGCTCGTCACCTATGTTATCGAGGCTGAACATGATACAGGTGAGATTTGCATGAACGGCGCGGCGGCGCGTCTCATCCACAAGGGAGACCTCGTCATAATCGCATCCTTCGTCAACGTGCCGGAGTCAAAGATCGCCGGTTATCATCCCAAGATCGTCTTCGTTGACCAGGAGAACCGTCCGGAGTTGATCGAAGACCAGCTTACCGTCGATGACTTCTGCTGAACTCCCTTCCCGAGAATAATAATCCAGAGTGCGAGGGAGAGATGACGCATCACGAAATCGGAGTCGGGCATCTCGAACTAATCGATGAGCTCCTGCTGGACGACCAGGCGATCGCCGAACAGGTGCTCAAGATCAAAAGCGAGCGCAACGCGGTAATCCTCGTTCACAACTACCAGAGACCGGAAGTTCAGGCCATCGCCGACTTCACCGGCGATTCGCTCGGTCTGTCGCGTGAGGCGGCCCGAACCGAGGCGGACGTCATCGTCTTCTGCGGCGTGCACTTCATGGCTGAGACCGCCTACATGCTGAGTCCGCACAAGGTTGTTCTGCTCCCCGAGATGAGAGCCAGCTGCCCGATGGCTGACATGGCTGACGCGGTTGACGTTATCAGGGCGCGGGAAGAACACCCTCGAGCGGCCGTCGTCTCCTATGTGAACACTTCCGCGGCGGTCAAGGCGGTGAGCGACTACTGCTGCACGTCTGCAAACGCGCCCCAGATCTGCCAGGCGGTCGACAGCGACGAGATCCTCTTCGTGCCAGATCGAAACCTCGGAGCGTTCGTTGCGTCCCAGCTCGACAAGAAGGTAATCAGCTGGAACGGTTTCTGTCCCACGCACGAACGGATAACCGTCGAAAACATCATGCGGGCACTGGAACAACACCCAGGGGCAGAGGTCATCGCACACCCCGAGTGCCGCCCCGAGGTACTCGCGGTAGCCCATCACGTACGAAGCACTTCGGGCATGCTGAATGCGGCCGTCACATCTCCGGCGCGGGAGTTCATAGTCGCTACCGAGTCGGGCATGATATACCCTCTGAGCCAGGCGGCTCCCGAAAAGATATTCCATACCCTTCCCGATGAGCCGATCTGTCCCAACATGAAGCTCACAACGCTTTCAAAAGTACTCTGGGCACTTCAGACGCTGGAGCCCAGGGTAACCGTCCCGGAGGATATCAGGGTGAGGGGTCTCCAGGCGGTCGAAAGGATGCTGGCTTTGGGATGATGCCACGCTACCTTATCTCTTTTGACACCGACACGCTTCCTTCGCTGGAGTGCGACGTTCTCGTTGCGGGCAGCGGCGTCGCCGGTCTCTCGACGGCGCTCATGCTCTCGCGTTTCTGCAACGTAATGCTCGTCACCAAGTCGGACCTGCAGGTCTCCACGACGCGCGTCGCTCAGGGTGGCATTGCGGCCGTTATCGACGAGCACGACTCCAAGCAGTCTCATGTCAGCGACACACTCGTTGCCGGCGCCGGGCTCTGCGACCCCGAGGCCACCGCGGTGCTGGTTGATGAGGGCCCTGCCCGGGTCCTCGAGCTGCTCGAGCGCTACAACGCCGAATTCGACTGCACCGATGGGAAGCTCGATCTCTCAAAGGAGGGCGGCCACTCGCGGGCGAGGGTCGTGCACGCCAAGGGCGACGCGACGGGCCTCGAGGTCGAGACCGCGCTCGGCAAGGCGTTGAGCAAAGACCCACGCGTCAAGGTCATGGAGCACGGCTTCCTGGTTGACGTCCTTCTCGAGGACGGGGCGTGCCGGGGAGCTATCGTAGCCGACAGGAAGCGCAAGACCCTCATGACGGTCTGGTCCAAAGCGACCGTGCTTGCCCTTGGTGGAATGGGCGAAGCATACCTCGTCACAACGAATCCGCCGGTTTGTACCGGAGATGGTGTCGCACTTGCCTTCCGGGCCGGGGCCCGCGTGAGCGACGTGGAGTTCGTCCAATTCCATCCGACCGCGCTGCATATACCGGAGGAGCCGAAGTTCCTCATAAGCGAGGCGTTAAGGGGCGATGGCGCTTACCTCGTCGATGTCGAGGGCGAGCGCATCATGGTCGGCCACCACCCGCTCGCCGAACTTGCTCCACGCGACATAGTGGTCGCCCGGATGGTAGAAGTGATGAAGGAACAGCAGGTCAACCATCTCTACCTGGACGTTCGGCACATGGACCCCGAGAGGGCAAAGCGCAGGTTTCCGACGATATACGACCACTGCCTCCAGGCGGGCATAGATATGACGCGCAGGCGCATCCCGGTCTCACCCGCGGCACATTACATGAGCGGCGGGGTCGTTACCGACCTCTGGGGACAGACCGACATCCCGCGCCTGTACGCCTGCGGGGAAGTCGCCTGCACGGGCGTCCACGGCGCTAACAGGCTCGCATCCAACTCGCTGCTCGAGGGCCTGGTGTTCGCGCGGCGCATCGGCGCTCATATCGAGGAGTGGATGGACGGCCGACCGACCGGGCCGGGCAAGGCGTGTGCGTTCTCCAGGAAAGCCGAAAAGTCGATGGTCAGCGGCGATCTCCTGCGCGGAAACCTGCGCGAGGTTATGCTCGATCATGTCGGGATGGTCCGGAGCGAAAGGAGCCTCAGGGAGGCTCGCGATTTCCTGGTTCAGAATATCGAAGTGCTCGATGCCGACTACCTGGACGCGGACGGCATGGAGCTCAAGAACATGTTCACCCTGTCGTGCCTGATCACCACCGCGGCGATGAAGCGGCGGGAGAGCAGGGGGTGCCACAGGCGCAGGGACTTCCCGGACCCCGACGATTGGAACTGGCGAAAGCATATCGACATGCGGATGGTCGCCGGGGAGCTGAAGGTCGAAACGCGCCCGCAACCGTCAAAGCCACCGTGGGAGCTCAAGTTGCCGAAACTGCAGGAGGCATGATCAATTGATGGATACAGGGGAGCAGGCGGAGGGTATTATCAGGATGGCGCTTGCCGAAGACCTTGGGGTCGAAGGTGATGTCACGACCAGGGCGGCCTGCCCGCCGGAGGCCACCGGGAAGGCTGCCATCAGCGCAAAGGAGCCCTGCAGAGTCGCGGGCCAGCCTGTCGCGGCCAAAGTCTTCGAGCTGTCGGGCGCCGGCGCTACGTACGAGGTCCTGGTGGAGGACGGGGCGGACGCCGCTCCCGGGCAGGAGATCAGCGTGGTGCGTGGACCGCTTGCCGCGATCCTCTCAGGCGAGCGGACCGCTCTCAACTTCCTGTCTCACATGTCGGGCATCGCGACCCTGACCTCAAGGCTGGTCGCTCTCGCGGCTCCATCGGGCGTACAAATCATGGAAACAAGGAAGACGACGCCCGGGCTCAGGGTGCTGGAGAAGTACGCCGTCGCCATGGGAGGGGGGACCAACCACCGCCAGGGATTGTTCGATGGCATCATTATCAAGGATAATCACATCGCCGCCGCCGGGGGCCTTGAGATAGCGGTCCGGCGCGTAAGGAACGCGCTCGGCGACAGGTTTCCGATAGAGGTCGAAGCCGCCGATCTCGCGCAGGTGCGCGAGGCGCTGGATTCAGGAGCAGACATAATAATGCTCGACAACATGTCTCCCGAGAAAGTGAGCGACGCGGTCGGCCTGGTGGGCGGCAGGGCTCGTGTTGAAGTGTCGGGTGGAGTAAATCCCGACAATATCGGTGCGTACGTCAAGCTTGGAGTCGACATGATATCGCTCGGTTTCATCACGCATTCCGCGCCGGCCGCCGACTTTTCACTCAACCTGGCTCTAGACAGTTAATGCCTTCTCCCCCTCGAATGGGGAGGGTAACGGAGGGGTGTCACCTAGTATGCTTCTGGGAATCGACGTCGGCAATACACAGACGGTCATAGGGGTTTTCGACGAGGAAGGGCTGGAGGACCACTGGCGCATATCGACCGAGCGGGGGCGCACGGCCGATGAGATGGCGCTGGCGCTCGGGGGGTTCCTGGCGTTCGTGGGACACAGCCTCAAACAGGTCGACGGCATGATAATCTCGTCTGTCGTTCCTGAGAGCACGTCAGCCCTCGTCCACATGGCACGCGATATCCTGGAGCTCGAGCCGCTCGTAGTCAACAGCGACACCGATACCGGTATCCCGGTGCTCTACGAGGATCCCAAGCACGTCGGCGCGGACAGGCTCGTGAACGCGGTGGCAGCGATACACAAGTACGGGGCGCCCTGTATTGTCGTCGACTTCGGCACCGCGACCACCTGGGATGCCATCGACCGTGAGGGCAGGTATGTCGGTGGGACCATCGCGCCAGGTGTCGAGATATCCGCGGATGCACTCTTTCGCCAGGCTGCCCGGCTGTCCAGGGTCGACCTGGTGGCCCCGGACAACGCGATCGGAAGGAACACGGTCGAATCGATACAGTCAGGCATCATAAACGGCACGGCCGGGACCGTCGACAGGCTCGTAGAGCTGTTCAAGGGAGAGCTCGGCGACGACGCAAGGGTGGTCGCGACCGGGGGCCTCGCGGAGGTAGTGGTTGAACAAAGTAAGACTGTCGACGTGCTCGATCCACTTTTGACTCTTGACGGCCTCAAGCTAATATATGATAGAAACAAGGTGGAACGGTAATGGTTGACCTCTCGGGCGACCGAAAAGCCCGCCCGGTGGTTCAGTTCCGTCTCAGCGTGAAGCCCCGAAAAGGCTTATCGCAAGTCCTCTGGAACAACAGCTACCCGCGGCATTCGGGAGCTGTTTCGGTGCGTACGACCCGGTTGGCGATGGCTGAATAAAGGGGCCAGTTGAAAAATATTTTATTGACCAAATATTTGACAGCAAAATTCTCTTCAGTGTGGTATACTCTCCGCGAACCGGTAGCTGGCAGGGCTTGCGGTTCGCGGTGCCATTTAATAGATGGCACTTTTTATTGTCCGGCCAAATTGATAGAGGAGCATGGGAATGGCGGAACCCGTTAAAGAGGCCGAAGTTAACAAGGCTGACGCTGAGCTCTCTTCTGCCGAAGCGATGCTCGAAATGATCCTCATGAAAGAGGACGAGATAAAGCAGCGCATCCAGCGCGCCGAGAACGAGGGGCAACGCCTCGTCGAAGAGGCGAAGCTGGACGCCGCGCACAAGAAGCGCGATGCGATCGCGGAGGACGTCGGTGGCGACCTCCGGGAGAAAGAAATGGCCAGGGCCCAGGCGGAGGCGGATAAGGTAACCGCTGAGATTGCCGCCCAAGCTGATGAGATCAGGATAAAGGGCAGGGAGCGCTTCAACGACGCGATAGGTGTCGTTATCGAAGGTGTCCTGCCCCCGCTCGAATGAGGAGTTCACCGGACATCCCGAGGGAGAAGGATCTCAGATGATTGTAAAAATGGCCAAGGTGGAGATCCTGGGGCTCAAAGACGTGGCCCTGGATGCGATTGATGTGATCCACGAGCTGGGGACGCTCCACATCGAAGACCTGACCGAGCGGATAGGGAAGATGGAGAGCAAGCGAGTCACTCGCATGGAGATTGACCCGCGGTTCGGCGAGCACGAATCGACCCTCAACAACCTCCGCGCCAAGGTCGGCGACATGATCCGGGAGCTTGGACCGAATGTAGAAGAACTCTCCAGCCAGGACATCCAACGCGAGTACCGCGCTGTCTGGAGCGATGATATCGAGACCATGATCTCGCGTATCAACAAGAGCATCCAGCAGATCGAGAAGGACACACGCGAGCCCGTAGAAAAAAAGTCCGACCTGATGGTCGAGCTATCCCGCCTTGAAAAGTACGCCCCCATCATGGGCAAGGTACAGCCGCTTGCCGAGCGCGTCGCCCGGATGGAGGACATGGCGTCTATAGCGCTCATCATCGAGCGCAAATACAAGGCGATCCTCAACTACCTCAACGAAGAAATAAGCAAGATTACCGACGGACAGTGCGAGATCGTAGCGTCAGATGTCGATGACGAGTCGACGGCTGCCCTCATCGTCTTCAACCGGCGTTATCTCAAGCAGGTACACGATTTCCTGGCGGTGCAGGACGTAAACCAGGTCCGCCTGCCGTCAGACCTTGCCCGCAAGCCGATAGACGAGGCCGTGGCCGAGGTCCGCGCGAGGATAGCCAAGATACCGAGCGAGCTCGACGACATAGAGCGCAAGCTCAGCAAGGTGACCGGCAAGTACTCCGTCCAGCTCATAGCCTCGCGCAACGCGATCCACGACCGTCTCGAGGCGATGGAGGCCGTGCCCAAGTTCGGGCAGACGGACCAGGTCTTCATCATCAGCGGATGGCTCCCCGAGAGCGAGGTCGAGCCCATGGAAAAGGCGCTCGGCGATAAGTTCGGCAGCAAGATAATCTTGACCGTGGTCGACGTCCGAGAGGAGCAGGACGAGGAGGACACTCCCGTCGCCCTGAAGAACAACACGTTCAGCCGGTACTTCGAGATCATCTACATGCTTCAGAAGTACCCGCGCTACGGCACGGTCGACCCGACGCTCATGTTCGCCATATTCTTTCCCATCTTCTTCGGGTTGATGGTCGGAGACGTCGGGTACGGCTTAATCATCATGGTCGGAGGCTACATAGTCCACAAGAAGTACGCCAACAAGCCGTTCCCCAGCATGATCGGATTCATCATGACGGTCGGCGGGGCATGGGCCATATTATTCGGGGTCCTGTATTTCGAGTTCTTCGGCGATTGGCCGTTGAGGTGGATGAACAGGCTGGTCACGGTCAATGGATCCGATGAGGTCAAGTACTATATCGGCTCCAACAAAACCATCGTGAGGTATCCGCTGGACCGGCTGGAAGGGTTCACGCTGTTTTTCGCCATCACAATTGTTATCGGGTTGATTCACATCGGCATCGGGCTGGTGATGGGCATTATCAACGGCGCCCGCGAGCACAACAGGAAGCACGTCATGGAAAAAGGCGGGCTGTTGATGGTGCTCCTCGGCTTCGTGATCGCAATAGCGCGGTTCGGGCTCGGTTGGTGGCCGAAACCACTCGTGGCGGTGGGTATCCTGATGGCCGTTGCCGGCGTTGTGATCTCCGGAATCGGAGGCGGCATGGGCGGCGTTATCGAATCGCTCGTGGGCATCGGCAATATCTTCTCTTACGCTCGTCTCATTGCCATCGGCCTTGCCTCGGTAATCATGGCCAACGTTGCCAACAGCCTTTCAAGGCAGGTGGCAGGCGGCGGTTGGATCGGAATAATCGTGGGAGTACTTGTGTTCGTGTTCTTCCACGGCTTAAACCTTGTGATCGGCGTGTTCAGCCCGTCGATCCATGCCTTGCGTCTACATCTCGTAGAGAGTTTCGGCAAGTTCTTCGAACCTGCCAATTACCGTTACGAACCGTTTAAGAAAACTGGGGGTGAAGAGTAGTGGCATCAGCAGTAAAGATCGGATTGATTGCAATCAGCGCGGCGTTGGCTATTGGGCTTTCAGCTCTGGCGACGGGTCTTGCCCAGTCTCGTATTGGTGCGGCCATGGCCGGAGCGATCGCTGAGAGGCCCGAGCTGGTTGGTATATCGATCATCCTCGTGGCCATTCCGGAGACCATGGTCATCCTTGGCCTTGTTATTGCCTTCATGATTACTACCCTGAAGAGCGCTAAGTAATTCGAGCTTATAAAGGGAAGTGACCGGGTTTGGCACTAGAAGACATACTCAGGGCTCTGGAAGAGAAAGCGGAAGTCCGAATAGAGGCTGTACAATCAGACGCCCAGCAACGGGTCGCCGAGATCACCTCGGAGGTTGAGAGGGACTCGGATCGGACCAGACGGGCAAGGCTCAAGAAGGTCGAGGACGCGGTTCGCAGCGAAGCGACGGCAATCGTCTACTCCGCGCAGTTGAAGGCTAAGAACGAGCTTATCAAAGCACAGGAAGAGACGGTCGAAGCAGCGTTCCGTTTGGCCGAGCAGAAGCTCAATGAGCTGAGCAAGGAAAACCGTTATCCGAAGATACTCGAGGTACTCCTGAGTGAGGCCCTGGAGTACTTCGGGGGTGGCGAGGTCCTGATACTGATTCGCCCCGAGGACCGCAGCCTTGTTGAGAATCTGATGTCGGAGAGGAAGCAGCCATACGGCATATCTGATACTCCGCTTGAGTCCTCAGGCGGGCTGATCGTCAGTTCACCGGGGGGCAAGGTCGTCGTGTCCAACACCTTTGAGTCAAGGCTCGGGAGGGCGCGGGACAAGCTGAGGCTGGCGATTTCCAAGACTCTATTCGCAGCACGGTCCGAGAACTAATTCAACAGCGGGGTAGGACAATTGGCCAGAGTCGACCTCTCCGATTACGGATACGTTAACGCACGCGTACGAGGCATGCGCTCGCACCTGCTTACTAAAGAGTTCTTTATGAAGCTGGTGGAAGCAGACAGCTTCGAGACGCTCAACTCGCTGCTTGATCAGACCATCTATCGTCGCGAGGTGAATGAAGCTGTCCTGCTGGACCCGGAGCGGCCCGACTATGACAGGGCTTTGAGCCTCAACACGGTCGCGGCGTTTCGGAAAGTCCACGACGCGAGCGGTGGGGAAGCGCATCAGCTAGTGACAATCCTTCTTTCAAGGTATGACTTGCTTAACGTCAAGACCGTCTTGAGAGGGAAGCACAGCGGCGCGACGCCGACCGAGATAACGAACCTGTTGATACCGGTTGGCAGCTTGCGCATGAGCACGCTGGAACAGATGGCTCAGCAGCGTGAGACGCGCGATGTCATCAGTTACATGGCAAGCCAGCAGGTACCATACGCGCCACCGCTTGTCGCCGCGTACCAGGTGTATCTAAAGAAGGAACAGGACTTGAGCGTGCTCGAGATAGCGCTCGACAGGTTCCATTACGCGAGCTGCATGGAACAACTCGGCCGGCGAAGGGACAAGAACGTCGAGATGGTCCGTCAGAACGTCTCGAGCGAGGTAGACATGAAGAACATCTCTACGCTCGTGCGCATCCGTGGGGTCAAGCTCGAGGACCGTGAGGTCGATAGCCTGCGCATCCCCGGAGGGATGTTGACGGAAGACCAGTTCCTGTCGCTTCATCGCCTGGGAGACATCGTCAGTCTCGTGAACGATTTCCCGGATTCCAGGTACCGCAAACTTCTCGAGAGAGCACTTGCGGAGTACCAGGAAGAAGATATCGTCGCTTTCTCAAAGGAGCTCGAGCACGAGATGGTGCGACGCGGCACGACCGTCAGCAACGTCGACGNNGTCGACGTGCTCAGCATCGGCGTGATCATAGGCTACATCTGGGCGAAGCAGAACGAAGTCGTCAACCTGCGGATCGTGCTCAAGGGCAAGCTGATGGATCAACCGCAGGCCGACATCAAGAAAGATCTGTTCTTCCCGGAGAGAGAAACTTCAGAGGCAGCTTAAGAGCAGGTAGAGATATATGTACAAAGTAGTCGTACTGACCGACCCGGACACCGCGCACGGGTTTCGCCTGGCCGGTGTGGACGTACACGAGGCTAAAGACGGTGACGAAGCGAGGCGAGAGATCAGCAGGCTTCTCGAGGACGACAGCACCGGTATCCTTGCGGTGAACGAGGGCTTCCTGACCAGTGTGGACGAGCGCATTCAGAAGCGCATTGAGACGACGTACCGTCCCATCGTCGTGTCGCTGCCCATCAAGGAGAAACTAGGCGCCGTCGGCGAGCGGAGGGCATTCCTCGCCAAGCTGGTCCACCGCGCGGTGGGCTTCGACGTAACACTCAAAGGACAATAGACAACCGGCCGACCGGCCGGGTTGCGAGAAGAGGAGCAGAACGTTGATTGAAGGGCAGATAACCAAGGTGTCAGGGCCTGTGGTCCAGGCCCGAGGTATGGCCGGCGCTCGTATGTACGACGTTACCTTCGTCGGAGATCTCAAGTTGATCGGAGAGATAATCCGTCTCGAGGGCGAGAACGCCATTATCCAGGTGTACGAAGACACCAGCGGTCTCGAAGTCGGCGAGCTGGTGACGTGCACGGAGCAGCCACTGCTTCTCGAGCTCGGGCCCGGCATGCTGTCCGCCATCTACGACGGCGTGCAGAGGCGGTTGCCTATCCTTGCGGAAACCTACGGCGACTACATCACGCGCGGTACGGTGTCCGAGCCGCTCGACCACGAGAAGCTGTGGGATTTCGAGCCCGCGGTCAAGCCCGGCGACACTGTCAAGGGCGGAGACGTGCTCGGATACGTCCAGGAGACAGAGGTCATAAAGCACTATATAATGGTGCCCCCGGGCCAGGGCGGCGTTATCGCCGACGTAAAGACCGGCAGCTTCACGGTCATCGACGTGATCGCGGTCTGCGAAGACGGCACCGAGTTCCAGATGATACAGAAGTGGCCGGCGCGAATAGCGCGCCCAGTCATCTCCAAGATGGACCCGAACCTGCCTTTCATAACCGGCACCAGGATCCTCGATACATTCTTCCCTGTCGCACAGGGCGGCTACAGCATCATCCCGGGTGGCTTCGGTACCGGAAAGACGGTCACCGAGCAGACTCTGGCCAAGTGGGCGCAGGCCGATGTGGTCATCTATGTCGGTTGCGGGGAACGCGGCAACGAGATGACCGAGGTCCTCTCCGAGTTTCCTGAGCTGGAGGACGTTCGTAGCGGGCAGCCGCTCATGAAGCGCACAATCCTGGTAGCCAACACATCCAACATGCCGGTCGCGGCTCGCGAAGCCTCGATTTACACCGGCATCACGATGGCCGAATACTACCGCGACATGGGTTACGACGTGGCCATGATGGCCGACTCCACGTCCAGGTGGGGCGAGGCGCTCCGCGAGGTCTCCGGACGCCTGGAAGAGATGCCCGGTGAAGAGGGCTACCCCGCATACCTGGCGACGAGGATCGCCGACTTCTACGAGCGTTGCGGGCGCGCCGTCTGCCTCGGCAGCGACGAGCGCGTGGGCTCCATCACTGTGGTCGGCGCCGTTTCGCCTCCGGGCGGTGATTTCTCCGAGCCGATGACCCAGAACTCCCTGCGTATCTCGGGCGCGTTCTGGGCGCTCGACACGGACCTCGCCCACAGGCGCCACTTCCCGGCCATATCCTGGATGAAGAGCTACTCGCTCTACCTCGACCAGGTCGAGGAATGGTACGCGGAAAACGTCAACATGGACTGGAAGAACGCTCGCGACAAGGCGATGATGATCCTCCAGAAAGAAGACGAGCTCCAGGAGATCGTCCAGCTTGTAGGACCCGACGCCCTCCCCGAGTTCGCGCGCGCTACGATCGAGGTCGCGCGCATGCTCCGCGAGGACTACCTGCAGCAGTTCGCGTTCAGCGACGTCGACGCTTTCTGCGACCCCAAGAAGCAATACCTGATGCTCAAAGTCATCATCACATATTACGACGTGCTTCAAGAAGTCTTGAGTAAGGGCGTCACCCTCAAGGAGGCGCTCGAGATCCCGTTCCGCACGCGAATCGGGCGAATGAAAGAAATACCCAACGACGAGTCTTCCGAGCAGCTCGAGACGCTCGAGACGGAGCTGCAGGCCGAACTGAGGAAGCTAGTAAGATATTAAAGTGGACGATCGACCACTCGATGCCGCGTGACGGTTGATCGAGCGGGGATTCATTTAGCCGCGGAGGAGAAGACAAAATGGCCCGAGACAGGCTGGTTCAGGCGGAATACAGGACCATCCACGACATCGCCGGACCTCTCGTGTTCGTGCGAGGCGTGCGAGGGGTTTCGTTCGGCGAGATGGTCGAGATCGAATCCGGCACCGGGGAGGTGCGCAAAGGGCAGGTCATCGAGCTCAACGGCGACCTGGCTATTGTGCAGATCTTCGGGACGACCACGGGCCTGGACGTAGACCATACCAAGGTCCGTTTCCAGGGTGAGGTCATCACGCTCGGCGTCTCAGTAGGGATGCTGGGGCGAGTCCTCAACGTGCTCGGCGAGCCGATCGACGGCGGCG
>PMDX01000195.1 GCA_003154635.1 Actinomycetota bacterium
CATGGTAGAACCGCTGCGAACTCAGGTCGTCGATGGCTGCCATCGGCTCGCTCCTAATACTGCGCGGCTGCACTGCCGCGCGATGCTGTCCTTCGCTTGCTTCTCCCATCTCAGGCCAACCTACGAGATCTCAACCTCGGGGCAGATTACGGAGTATCCCGTCCCGACGCCAGTTAACTGGTCCCTGAATGGGAGTCGCGAAATGTATCTGGTGTTGTCGACGTATGGGTCGCAGTACGAATCATGTCACAAAGCTGCACTGAACGACACTAGACGGACCAGACGGCACGAACCCTTAGCAGACATTTCCCCGTTTGCCTTTNNATACGCTCCTTCCGCTTGATTCTCACACATGAATACCCGATACAGCCGCCAGCCCCGGTGAAGCTCGGCACCCGCTCATTTCCGACCGCTGGCTCCCTGGTCTAAAGGGACCGTCGACCCACACGTGTTCTTTCTCCTGCGGTTAACGCGACCGGTCATCGCATCGGCACCGGCGCGAGAGCATGGTTGCGCCCCAGCAGACCGATGATCAGGGTTCTGGCTCAGATGTGTCCATGTTGACGATTAACAGGACGGGTTACAGTACGATCAAGTTCATCAACACGTCAGGTTGGACGGTAATCCCGATCAAAAAGCCTGAGCCGAGGGCAATGGTTTCTTAACGAACGTTCCTAGAGCTGAATNNGATTGTGTCGGTCCTCCGACACCAATGATGTCGTAACGTACGCAAAGTCAAAGCAGTCTCACCATTCCCTTGAATTCGTGTTGACCTTGTACATAAATACTCGTACAGTAATGAGTATTACAATGTAATAACCAAGAAGGAGGATTCGGTTTGGCAAGGGTCTCAAAGGTTCTGTCTTTCTCACTGCCGCCGGACACCGCAAGTAAGATCGAAGATCTGGCGAAGAGCGAAAACCGGTCGAAAAGCGAGCTGCTGAGAGAGATGGTTGCCGTATACGAACGTTTCCAAGCGGAGGCTGAGTGGCAGGAGTTGTTCACCTTCGGAGAAGAGACAGCTNNGATGAACTGTTCAAGATCCTCGGTGGTGCCGCTTAGTGTTGAGAGTCGTGTTCGACTCGAACGTCTACATATCCGCGCTTCTATTCGATGGACCACCCAGGCAGATCCTTGAATTCGCCATGAAGCGCCATGTGATACTGATAGCTTCAGACGCGATAATCAATGAAACAGCGGGGAAGCTCAGAGACAAGTTCTCGTGGCCCGAACACAGGATCGAACAATTCGTGCGAGCAACAAGTCGGCTGGCGGAGCTTAACAAGCCAAAGAGGAAAACATCGGTAGCGCCTGACGAGGCCGACAACAGGGTGCTGAAATGGGCGATAGCAGGCGAAGCTAACCTTATCATTTCAGGTGACAAGCACTTGCTGCGGCTGAAGTCCTATCAGAGGATACCGATTCAGAAACCGAAATACCTGACATACCTTATCGAGAAAGAAGACTAGCAGGGGATAACTGGCAGGGGTCTTATTCCTCCTGGAAACGCTCGTTTCCGCTCAGCCTTATAGTCCCCGCGATCCTATGGGGGTTCTTTGTGTCGGGCCTCCGACACCACCACGCAGAGTACGAAATGTCAAGGTCTGAAAATCTTGAAATTCACTTCCTGTTAGCAGGAAAATAAATATTGAGTATTGAGAACGGACAAGAGGCGTCTCGTGCTTCTTGTGGATAGAAGCTCTCCGAGATACTTGAAGGAGCAGGCGCAATGGAGACGACAAACAAAATCAGAACGCTCACCGTGGACGACGACCCGGACTTCCTCAAGGTGCTGGGTAAGCTGATTAACAGGGAGTTCCCCACGGATGTGGATATAGCACTGGACTGTGCATCAGCCAGAGGCGCATTTGGCGCGTCCGAGTATGATCTGTTCACACTCGACTACCAGTTATCCGACGGTAACGGGCTGGAGCTTCTCGGGGAAATCATGGCCAGGAACCAGAACCCCCTCGCAATCATGGTCACGGGGCACGGGGATGAATACGTCGCGGCCCGGGCATTCCAGATGGGGGCTGTGGGTTACGTGGTGAAGGACAATCGCCTGGTCACTATGTTTAGAGACACGGTGCGTAGATCGGTCGCAATGCAGCGGGCCCAGAAAACGCTGCGCGACTCTGAGACACGCTACAGGCGCCTCTTCGAGGCGGCAAAGGACGGAATACTGATCCTGGATGCCGAAACGGGCAAAATAATCGACGCCAACCCGTACCTCTTGGATATGCTGGGTTATTCCCTGGAGGAACTCTTCGACAGGGAACTCTGGGAGATCGGTCCTTTTAGAGATTCGGCGTCTACCACCAGCGCGATCCTTGAGGTGCAGCAAAAGAGCTACATACGTTACGAGGATCTGCCACTGGAGACCAGAGAGGGAGAAGTGGTCGACGTGGAGTTTGTCTGCAACCTGTATGCCTCAGGTGCGGCTAACGTGATTCAATGCAACATACGCGACATAAGGAAACGGAAACAACAGGAGGCCAAGGAGAGACTCCGTGCTGACGATCTCGATCAATACGCGCGTACGGTGTCGCACGATCTGAGGTCTCCGGTGGCGAGTATCGGCCTGGCGACTGCACTTCTTGAGGAAAGAGTTGAAGATCTGCTCGGCGCGGACGGCGACGACGAATCAACGGAGCTTATTGACTCCATCAAGAAAAACATTGAGAAGGCGCATGATCTAATCACAAGCCTTTTGTCGCTCGCAGAAATCGGCCTTGTGCCCGATAACGTTGAGTCAGTTGACGTCGGAGGTGTGGTCGGTGATGTGCTGGAGGAACACAAGGCAGTCCTGGCTGAAGAAAACATCGTCGTCAAAGTCGGTGACGATTTGGGTCACATTATTGCCAATCCCGCGCAGATTCACCAAATATTCGCTAACCTGATCGGCAACGCCCTGGAATATGCCCGCAACGAACATACGGTTATCGAGATTTCTTATCTCGGTGGAGATGAGAACGGTAATCGACGTTACCTGGTGCGGGACAACGGACCGGGCATTCCCGAAAATTTGATGGACAGGTTGTTTCTCCCCTTCGTCTCGCAGAAGATCGGCGGCAAAGGGTTAGGCCTGGCCATCGTTAAAGCGATAGTCAGAACCTACGGTGGGCGCATGCGGGCATACAATGACGTCAACGGCGCTTGTGTCGAGTTCTCGTTGAGGGACCTTAGCCCGGACACCTAGCCTGGCAAGCGCTTCATCCAGCGCAAATCTATCCAACCCTCCAGCCGTGTGCAGAAAATGGTGTCGGTGCTCCGA